>JAPPOU010000112.1 GCA_028817795.1 Alphaproteobacteria bacterium | reverse complement strand
GGATGATGGCGAAACGCATCAGGCATTAACGCAATCCGAGCAATCATTGCTCAGCGCCTTGCTATCCCGCCGTGGTGAAACCGTCAGTCGTGAAGAACTGGCGCAAATGTGCGATATGGACGCGGCTGAAAGAACTGTGGATGTACAAATTACGCGCCTGCGCAAAAAGGTGGAGCCAGACCCGAAAGCGCCCAAATACATTCAGACAGTCCGTGGCAAGGGCTATATTTTAAGGCCAGATTAACCTGTCATGAATGAATTTAAGAAAATAAAACGCAAAGTCATGCCCCGCACACTGTTCGGGCGCTCCCTGTTGATTATTTTAGCACCGGTCCTGCTGCTACAGATGATTGTGGCGTATATTTTCTATGACCGCCACTGGGATGCGATGACTGACCGCCTGACCTATGCGCTGGCAGCAGAGATTGATTACGTGCTGCGCGAACTGGAGGGCGCAAAAGGGGAAGCTGATATCCAGCGCGTTGTGGAGCGTGCCCTAGAAAGCCTTGACTTGAAGGTTTCGCTGGAGGAAGGGAAGATAGAAGGGCAGGAATATATCCCGCCCGGCCCGGCTGTCTGGCGCGAGATCGGGCGGCGGCTGGGAACGGCACTGCATAACAAGGTGCAGCGGCCTTTTGTGATTTCCGGCCACAGCCAGCAGCGCTGGTTTGCCATCCGGATACAGCTTGATGACAACAGAATTGCGCGTTTTATGTGTCTTGAAACGCGGCTCACCAGCCCGACTACCTATCTCTTTTTTACCTGCCTCCTTGTGGGGGGCACAATACTGGTCGGGGTTGCCATCATGTTCATGCGCAACCAGATCAGGCCCATTCACCGTCTTGCCCTTGCGGCCGAAAAAATCGGCAAAGGGCAGGATGTGCCGTTCTTTAAGTTGGAGGGTGCAACAGAGGTGCGCCGGGCCTCGCGCGCGTTTTTAGAGATGAAGGAAAGACTGAAACGCCAGATCGAGCAGCGCACGGCCATGCTGGCCGGGGTATCGCATGATCTGCGTACGCCCCTAACCCGGATGCGTTTGCAGCTGGCCATGCTGAAATCGGGTGCAGAGGCCGATAATTTTCGCCAAGACATTGATGAAATGGAGAAAATGATCGAGGGGTATCTGACCTTTGCCAAAGGGGACGGAGACGAACCTTCTGAAATGACGGATATGCATACGATCCTTGATCGTATCATTGGCAATGCGCAAAGGCAGGGTCATAACGTGGATCATGATTTTATAAGTGCGCGGACGATCATAAAGGTGCGCCCCATTGCCATTGAACGTGCCGTCTCCAATGTGGTCATGAATGCCTGCAAGTTTGCAAAATCCGTGAAAGTCTCTACATCTGAAAATGACGGTGCGTTTGAAATCATTGTGGATGACAACGGCCCCGGCGTGCCGGAAGATATGCACGAAGATGTTTTTCGTCCGTTCTTCCGGGCTGAAAAATCACGCAACAAGAAAACCGGCGGTATTGGTCTTGGTTTGTCGATCACGCAGGATATTGTGCACAGCCACGGTGGTGAAGTGGCCCTTGATAAAAGCCCAATGGGGGGGCTGCGGGTGGTGTTAAGGTTGCCGTTTTAAATACCCTGCATACCCGGCCACCAGTAACAGCATCACAAAAAACAGCGTATCCCCAAACCGTGCATAAACTGTAGGCGGCAGCGCTTCGGGCAGGGGCGTGTCGATACGGCCTGTAACGCCCAAAGGAATATGCTGCAGCACCTGCCCCGCAGGGCCGATCATGGCAGAGATACCTGTATTGGCGGCGCGGGCAAGGGGCAAACCTTCTTCAATTGCGCGCATGCGGCTGATTTCAAAATGCTGATATGGCCCGGCGCTGTGCCCGTACCAACCGTCATTGGTGACGTTGACCAGCCATTGCGGCCTGTCGTTTTGGTCGGCAACAGCGTGCGGAAAAATAACTTCATAGCAAACAAGTGGGCTGAACGGTGGCATATCGCCCACGCGCATGGTGCGTGGTCCCGGTCCTGCCTGAAAATCGCTGAGGCCGGATATGGCGGCGGCAACAGGCGTGAGGCCAATGACATTGCGAAACGGCACGTATTCGCCAAAGGGGACAAGGTGATGTTTATCGTATATTGCGGCGGCGTGTCCTGTATCGTCAATCACGGTAACGCTATTATAAAAGCGCAAGCCGTTTTCACCCTGTTCATAGCGCAGATTGCCGGAAATGCCCGTGCTGCCTGCGGGAGCACCCTCTGCAATATAGCTGGCCAACCCTGGTGTGCCGCTGTGGCTGAATGTCAGGGCGGTTTCGGGCCAGATGTAAAAATCAACATTTTCACGCCCGGTCAGGGCAAGGGTGTGGCCAAGATTTTCCCATTCGCGGGCGCGGTCCCATTTCAATGACTGCGGCAAATTAGGTTGTACAATACGTACGGTGTGTGCCGTGGGCAGGGGGCGGTGCGTATCCAGCCGCCACAGGCCCAGTGCGACAACGGCGGAAAAAGAAACGATCAGCACCATGTTTGTCTGGCGGCGCTCCGGCATAAACAGCGGCAGGCTCCACAGTAGGGTTAGTAGTGTGAGACCGTATACACCCGTATAAGCCGCAATTTGCTCCACAGGCAATGCGCGTGACCAGGCATAGCCGGGCAGGTTCCACGGAAAGCCTGTAAACAAATGCCCGCGCAGCCATTCTATGCCCGCCCATGCCGCCACAACGGCAAAGGCATAGGCGGCGGGTTTCTCCCGGCAGCGCCACGCGGCAAGGGGAATAAAGCCGTAATACAGCCCGACAACGGCAGGCCCAAGCAGGGCAGAGAATGGCAACAGCCATCCCCATTGCGCGATATCGACAAACAGGGCGTTACTAATCCAGTACAGCCCGGCAATAAAATACCCCGCGCCAAACAGCCAGCCTGTCAGAAAGGCGCGGCCTTTGCTGCCTGCCGTGCGTGTAAAATGAATACAGGCAGGTACACAGACCAAAAGGACAGGGAAACAGCCCAGTGGCGGCATGGCTGCTGCCATCAGAATTCCGTATAGGAATACGGTCAGCAGAGTTTTCTTGCCTGAAAGGGCGCGGAGCGAATCAATGTAATCCAAAGTTTTTACTCCGGATAAGGCTTTTGCGGCAGATTGCGGATGCGCATCCGCATCACGCGGCGCGGATCGGCATCGATGACTTCAAACTCTATGCCGCTTTTGTGTTTGATAACCTCGCCACGCGCGGGCACATGGCCCGCAATGTAGCAGACGAGGCCGCCCAGCGTATCGGCTTCTTCGTTTTCCTCGTCTTCCGCAAAGACGGGGCCATAGGTTTTTTCAAAATCCTCTACCGCATAACGAGCATCGGCAACAGCGGAACCATCGGGGCGCTCGATAAGTTGTGGGGTGATTTCAAAATCAAATTCGTCGTCGATTTCACCCACGATGGCTTCGATCAGATCGTTAATGGTAATCAGCCCATCAATACCGCCAAATTCATCGACGACAAAGGCGATATGCACTTTCGACTGACGCATTTGCAGCAACAAGTCCAAAACCCGCATGGCGGGGGAAACGACAAGGCTGTCGCGTAGAATGTCTTTAATTTCAAAGTTATTTTGCGCTGTGATGTTCGCCACAACATCCTTCATGTGCAAAACGCCGACGATATTATCAAGGTCGTCTTTGTAAACGGGCATCCGGCTGTGCGGACGTTCCGCGATCACCTGATAGAGAGATTCACGTGTAATATTGATATCGACGGAAACGATGTCTGCGCGGGGCACCATCACATCCAAAACGGGCAGGTCGCGCAGTTCAAGAACGTTTGCAATCAGCGTGCGTTCATGCGCGGCGATGGCTGTGCGCGGAGCATCGCTTTTGTCTTCGATCAGCTCTTCAATCGCTTCGCGGAATTCATCGGCGCGGTTTGACCCGTTGCGCCACAGGGGCAAACCTTTAATCCATGCGATAGTGTGGGTGATAAGACTTTTTTCGTTTTTCGGGGCAGGTGCGGACACGCTGCCCAAACGAGGCTCCGGCTCGTCCTGCGTTGGCGCGGGAGGCGTTTCTGGTGTGGCACGTTCAGTCATTGCTGCTTGCTGCGTCATGATAGGGATCAGGATAGCCTAAAACGTCCAAAATGTCACACTCCAGCTTTTCCATAGATTTTGCATCTTTTTCGGTCATATGATCGTACCCCAAAAGATGCAGAACGCCATGCACAATCAGGTGGATAACATGGTCTTCCAGCTTTTTACCCTGTTCGCGGGCTTCACGCTTAATGGTTTCATGGGCCAGAACGACATCGCCCAGCTCGACTGTATCGGGAAAATGGGCAAGGTCGCTCTTTTTCAGCCCCTTGATCTGGAACTGGGGGAAGGACAGGACGTTGGTTGGCTTATCCTTGCCCATCCAGTCGCGGTTCAGTGGTTTGATGCGGGCATTGGTTGTGAGCAATATATGAATTTCAATGTCGCGGTCTTTGAGCACAGCGGGTTTCTTGGCCGCGGTGAAAGCATAGGCTGCCGCTTCGGTGATTTTGGCCTTCATGCGTGGAAAGGCGTTTTTCCACTTCACGGTGGTGGAATCAATACTGACGGACAGGGAGGTCATTTCTTTTTACTGTTTTTCTTGTCACGCTTTTCATAGGCCTCGACAATGTGTTTTGCAAGACGGGAGCGGACAACGTCCGTTTCATCGAACGTGACAAAGGCTGTGTGTTTGACACCCTTTAAAACTTCCTGCGCATCCAAAAGGCCGGATTTTACGCCATCGGGCAGGTCGGTTTGTGACAAGTCACCCGTGACAATAATTTTACTGTTTTCACCCACGCGGGTCAGCGCCATTTTCATTTGCGTGACGGTTGTGTTTTGCGCTTCGTCAATCAAGATAGCGGAATTGCCAAGCGTACGGCCCCGCATAAAAGCCAGTGGCGCAATCTCGATACTGCCGTCCGCCAGACGGCGGGCGACCTGTTCCGGTGTTAAAAGGTCGTTTAATGCATCGTATATGGGGCGCAGATAAGGGTCGATCTTTTCCTGCATCGTGCCGGGCAAAAAGCCCAGATGCTCGCCTGCTTCGACCGCAGGGCGGCACAGGATAATACGATCAATCTCACCGGAGGTGAGCAAATGTACGGCTTCGGCAACGGCCAGAAAGGTTTTTCCCGTACCCGCAGGGCCTAGACCAAAGATTAAATCGTTATTCCGGATGGCATCCAGATATTCCGCCTGCCGTGGCGTGCGGGGCGTAATGGTTTTGTCTTTTCCTTTGACGCGCTTGTCTTTCATGGCGGCAATGGCCATGTCGCGGGCTTTGTTGTCCATGGGGCTGGTCGCGACTTTTATGGCGGAATCGACATCTTCGATGGAAACGTTCAGACCGTTGTTCAACCGGTCCCACAAAATATCGAACACGGTTTGCGCCATGCGCAGCCTGTCTTTTGAACCTGTGATCGCCAGTTCGTTCCCGCGCGCCGCAATCTCTACGCGCAACTCCTCCTCGATACGGGAGAGGTGACTGTCGTGCTCACCAAACAGGTGAGGAACAAGGGCGTTGTCTTCAAATTGCAGCCCGATACGGCGGATAGCCTGTTTACTCAAAGCGGTTTTGCCTTTCCTCAAAAAAACAGGGTCAGAACATATACTGTCCTGACCCTATTTTATAGACGAAAGAATGAGAAAAGGTTAATGTTTCCTTATGGTTTAGGGAAATTAACAACCTTTTGGCTTGGTACCGGCTGCTCATCATCTTCCAGATCAGGCGTAATGCTCTGGACGATTTCGCTGCGGACAATGTCCACAGGGCTGAGCGGCATGATGCCAACACTTTTATTGTTTTTCAGGCGCTCTGTTGCCCACGTCAGGCCGGATTCAACGCCTGCGGGCAGGTCGTTCTGGCCGGGATCGCCTGTCACGACCATTTTACTGCCTTCGCCAATACGGGTCAGGGCCATTTTCATTTGCATCTTGGTTGTGTTCTGGGCTTCGTCGAGGATGATAAAGCTGTCCTTGAACGTACGGCCACGCATGAAGCCAATGGGAACAATTTCGATTTTGCCCATTTCCATCAGTTTTTTGTGCGCGTTCAGGCCAAAGACGTTATCAATCTCGTCATAGATAGGACGCATCATGGGGGCCAGCTTGTCCTCTGCCGTGCCGGGCAGGAAGCCGATTTTTTCTCCAGCTTCAACCAGCGGACGGGCAATCAGGATTTTTTTCACATCCCCTTTTTTGAATGCCTGCAAAGCTTTCACAACAGCAATATGGGTTTTACCTGTACCAGCGGGACCGACGCCAAAGCTGAGCGTAAAGTCATCAATCATCTGCGCGTATTCTGCTTGACCTTCGGTTTTTGGCTCGAAGCCGTAACGGCCAGCGGTTTTATTTGTGGCAGGCTTATTAAATTGCGTTGTCAGGCCGCTTTCTGCTGCCTTGTTCACGTCTTCAGCAATTTTTTTGATAAGTTCGTCGTTAATGTGAATGCCAGAACGGATGGAGCCGCTGAGCATTTTCAAGGCGTCTTCCACTTTCTGTTTTGCATCCTGCTCCCCTTTAAAATGGACGCTGTCTGCGGATGATGCTGTGAATTGTACATTCAGCCCTTTTGCAAGAACGGAGGACAGTTTGCTGCGATCTTCGAAAATGACCTTTGCCGTGTCTTTCATGGCAGGGGTGGTTAGGTTCAGGGAATGGTATTGCCTGCGGTCACGTTGCTGGCCTTTTTTTGATTTTGTCATGCTGCATCTTTCTGGGGGCTGGGGGTGGATGTTGTTTCTGTAGTGACGATTTTTCCGGACAGGCCATTTTGGAATGCGCCGGTGATTTCAACCTCAACAATCTCTCCGAACAGGCGCGCATTGGCTTCGGCATGGACAGATTGCATCCACGGTGTTTTGCCAAGAAGCTGGCCATCTTTCTGGCCTTTACGGTCAAAAAGAACGGGGAGAGTTTTGCCTTCAAAACCTTTATTGAAAGCGGTTTGTTGTTCAACCAAAAGCGCCTGTAGTTCTTGCAGGCGTGTGTTTTTAATGTCTTCGGCTACAACACCCTTCATCACCGCGCCGGGCGTGCCGGGGCGGGGGCTGTATTTGAATGAATAGCATGACGCGTAATTAACTTTGCGCACCAGCTCCATGGTTTGGGCATGGTCTTCATCTGTTTCACCGGGGAAGCCCACAATAAAATCGGAGCTGAGGGCAATGTCGGGCCGCGCTTTTCTCAGGCGGTCTATAATGTCGATATAAAATTCAGCCGTATGCTTCCTGTTCATCAGCTCCAAAACACGGTCAGACCCGCTTTGTACGGGCAGGTGCAAAAAGGGCATCAGCTTTTCAATGCTGCCATGCGCATCAATCAGCGCGTCATCCATGTCTTTGGGGTGTGACGTGGTATAGCGGATACGCTCGATGCCGTTAATATCCGCAACGGCGGCAATCAGTTCTGCCAAGTTCCATGTTTTACTCTTGGCGTCTTCGCCGTGGAAGGCATTGACGTTTTGGCCCAAAAGCGTGATTTCTTTTGTACCGCTGTCGGCAAAACGTTTTGCTTCTTCAATAATCTGTTCAATGGGGCGCGAGAATTCCGCGCCACGGGTATAAGGCACAACGCAAAATGTGCAGAATTTATCGCAGCCTTCCTGTACCGACAGGAAAGCAGAGGGGCCAGCGGGTTTGGCTTCGCCCGGCAGGTGGTCGAATTTTGATTCAACCGGGAATTCGGTATTGACGATGCGTTTTTGCCCCGTTGCCTCCAAAATCATTTCAGGCAGCTTGTGGTAAATCTGCGGACCAAAGACCATATCGACATATTTGGCGCGCTTGGTGATTTCAGCGCCCTCGGCCTGTGCAACACAGCCTGCGACGGCGATCAGGGCCTTTTCCCCTTTTTCGGCCTTGGCTTCCTTGAACGGGCGCAGGCGGCCAAGGTCGGAAAAGACTTTTTCGGTGGCTTTTTCGCGGATATGGCAGGTGTTTAAGATCATCATGTCGGCATCATCAGGGGTCTCAACCTCCTGATAGCCAAGGGGGGCGAGGATATCCGCCATCTTTTTGCTGTCATAGACGTTCATCTGACAGCCCCAAGTCTTGATGTACAGTTTCTTGCTCACGTATGCGGCCTTTCTGCTGGCGGGATTGATTATCCACATTTTTTAACATATGTCCAGTTTTTTATACATAAAAAACTAAGCTGGACTTGGTATTGGAAGCGCCTTCTCAATAGGGGGGGATAGAAGGAAAATCAAGTAAAAACATAGGGTTTGTTGTTTTTAAGGCTGGGAACAGCGGATACGTTATATATGGTTCACCTTATAATTTGGGGTAGCGGTCTCGAAAGAAGGAACAAAGCCGCTCTGCCACCTTAACGCTAAGCCTCTTGAAAAATACGGGTAACCCCTTCATCTTTTGATGAGTTCTGGGGGGATACTGCATGAAACACGATATTTTGGCCATGGCGCCCATTCCGGCGGCGCAAATGGCGCAACTGGAAGACAGCTACACAGTGCACAAGCTGTGGAAATCCAAAGATCCGGAAGCTTTGTTAAACGACGTTAAAGATTCCATCACAGGCATGGTCAGCGTCTATGGCCAGCCCGTCAGCGCACGTTTAATCAAGGCGCTGCCCAATCTTGAAATTATCGCGCATTACGGTGTGGGGTATGACAACATTGATATTGAGGCCGCGCGCGCGCAGGAGATTATTGTCACAAATACGCCGGATGTGTTGACGGACGATACGGCAGATATCGCCATGGGATTGGTGCTGGGTGTTATGCGCCGCATGGTTGAGGGTGATATTTATGTGCGCACCGGACAGTGGGCCAAAAAAGGGGACTTGCCTTTGGGGCGCTGTCTGCGTGGAAAAACAATGGGCATTGTCGGTCTTGGCCGGATTGGGCAGGCCGTGGCAAAGCGAGCGGAAGCTTTTGGCATGAAGGTTGTCTGGCACGGACCACGCGCTAAAAAAGGCATTTCATGGCCGCACTATAATGATTTGATGAATATGGTGGAGATTACAGACATCTTGATGCTGACATGTCTGTACAGTCCGGAAACGCATCATTTTATCGATAGTGCTGTTTTGAAAGCGTTGGGGCATCAAGGTGTATTGGTCAATGTTGCCCGTGGCAAGGTTGTGAATGAAGATGATCTGGTCGAGGCTCTTGAAAATGTGGATATCGCTGGCGCAGGGCTTGATGTCTATGAAAATGAGCCAGATGTGCCATCGGCGTTATGCAGGCTTGATAATGTCGTTCTTCAGCCGCATCAGGGCAGCGCAACGCATGAAACACGTGGTGCTATGGCGCAAATGGTTGTGGATAATTTGCGCTTATACTTTGAAAAGGTTGAGGTTTTAACGGCCGTCTGAAACTGTTGCCAAAGGGCGCCCTCATGTGCTATACCCCTGTGATACAATAACACAATGAAGGGATGTGCCGCCGTGAAGAAGATCGTCGCGTTAGGGATGATAACGATGTTGTGCATTACAAGTACGGCACAAGCTGCCGCTTGTTATTCGGCGCGTGAATTTGAGGCGGAGCAGGGGCTGCGCATTCACAGTGAGTTGATGGTTATCGGCCTCACCTGTGCAAAAACGCCGGGCGGGCAGCAGCTTTACGCGGATTACAGCCGCTTTACGCAAAAGAACAGCGGCCTGATCGCGCAATATGAATCAGATATCATCAGCTATTACCGTAGCAAGGGCACACCGCAGCCTGAAAAGCAGCTCCATACCCTGCGCACCAATCTTGCCAACAAGATTTCGCAGCAGGCGATCAAGATGAGTACGGGCAGCTTTTGCAAGCATTTCGGTCCGCGTATCCAAAAAGCTTTGTCCATGACGCCGTCAAAAATTCGCCAGTGGGCGCAGCACGTCTGGCCTGATACGCCGACAACGGAACCTGTGTGCCATAGAGGCAGGTGATTACGCCTTACGTATTTTCTTTTTTCGGGATTTCCGGTGTGTTGGCGCTTTGACTGCGTACATTGCTCCATTCCAGCAACAGGGAATAGGCCAGCGCCAGCAGTGTGGGGCCGATAAAGACGCCGATAAAGCCAAACGCCAGAACGCCGCCCATAATGCCCAGCAATACCAGCAACAAAGGCAAGTTGCTGCCACGGCTGATGAAGTAAGGTTTCATGAAGTTATCAACGGAGCCAATAACCACCGCGCCCCATATGCCAAGGAAGATAGCTTTATACGTCATACCCTGTGATACCAGCCAGATTACAGCGGGAATCCAGATAAGGGGCGGGCCCATGGGGATGATAGAAAAGAAAAACGTCATGAGACCCAGAAAGCTGGCCCCCGGTACATCGGCAATCCAAAAGCCTATGGAAGCCAGCGCGCCTTGCGCCAGCGCCGTGCCGAACAGGCCATAGACAACGCCGATTAATGTGTTTTTGCAGATATGCAGCAGGCGTGGGCCATAGGGGCCGCCGAATTTTTCAATCAGCGTGTGTGTGCGTGCTGCTGTATCTGTTCCATACCTGAACAGGAAAAAGGCAATAATAACGCCCAGCGTAATATCAAACAGGCCGTAACCAATACTGGTGCCCAGTTTTAAAAGGTTTTGGGATATTTCGTTTGTATAGTTTTTCAGCCATGCGCTTATTTTTGCCCGGTCACTCAGCGTTGTCTCCCAAAAATCCTGCGCATAGCTGCCGACATAGGGTAGGGCGCCAAGCTGTTCTGATGTGCCTTCGGGGTTGGACGTGAGGGTTTCCTGTACCGTGCTGTAAATTTTATCGTAGTTGTCGGCAATGCTGGTGCCGATGATAAACAGTGGCACGACAAAGCATAGCGCCAAGAGCAGCGTCATCAGGCTTGAGGCCAACGTAATGCGGTTTTCCATTTTTTTCAGCAGCCAGTCAAAGGCCGGCCATGTGGATAGCGCAAAAATAACGGCCAGCAGCATGGCGGGGAAAAATGGTTTGAGAACGATGATGCAGCCAATAGCAATCAGTGCAACGGCACCGATCCCGGCAATCAGGCGGTAAAAGGCGGTATTGTCTTTAATGTTAAAACGAATGGCGCTTTTCATGTTCATGTGCGCAGCCTCCCCCTTGCTGACAGGAAACATTATATTGCGAAACCAGACATAAGGCCAGCGTATAGAATATAGAAAATGGACGCGTGGATTGCATTCTTGGGGGTGGGCGCTTAAAGTGTCTGGAATCATTCATTGAATATATGGAGACACGCCCGTGAAACGCGTTTTGTTGGTTTTGGCCGTTTTGTTCCTTTTTACCGCGCCGGTATATGCCGCTGAAGAAGCGCCCGCCGCGCCGGTCTCAATTGACCAGATGATTAACGATACGATTTCTCCCGTAGCTACTTGGGCAAGCGACAAGGTTTTTTACGCTATAAATATCAGGGGCCAAGATGTGCCTTTGATTATTCTGTGGTTGATGGCGATCGGGTTGTTCACGACTTTTTATTATGGTTTTGCCAATATCCGCTTCTTCAAGTTGACTTTGGGCCTTTTGGCGGGCAAGCACCAGTCCGAAGAAGGGCGTGGACAAATTTCCAATTGGCAGGCGTTATCGACCAGTCTTTCTAGCACGGTGGGGCTTGGGAACATTGCAGGTGTTGCTATTGCGATATCCCTTGGCGGACCGGGTGCAACGGTTTGGATGATCCTGATGGGGCTTTTTGGCATGTCGACAAAGTTTGTTGAATGTGCATTGGGAATTAAATACCGACAAATTAACAAAGATGGCGTCGCGTCTGGCGGCCCTATGTATTACCTTTCCAAAGGTTTTGCGGATCGTGGCTTTGGGCCTTTGGGCAAGGGGCTGGCCATTTTCTTTGCTATCTGTGCCATCGGTGGGTCCTTGGGGGGGGGCAATATGTTTCAGGCCAACCAGAGCTATGCCATCGCCGTAGAGGCAACGGGTGGTCAAGCTTCGTTTCTGAGCGGGCAAGGCTGGCTATTCGGGATTATTCTGGCTGTTCTGGTGGGGATGGCGATTATTGGCGGTATCCGGTCTATTGCCCGTGTAGCCGAGAAAATATTCCCGACGATGGCGGGGATTTACCTGCTGGCAGCCTTGACGATCATTCTGTTTAATATCAACCAGCTCCCTGATGCTGTCATGGTGATCATCGAGGGTGCATTTAACCCAACGGCAGCGGCAGGCGGTCTTTTGGGCGTGATGGTTGCGGGTGTGCAGCGAGCCGTCTTTTCGAACGAGTCCGGTATTGGCTCTGCGGCTATTACTTATGCGGCTGTGAAGTCGGACTCGCATATCGGGCAGGGTCTAATCTCGATGCTGAATCCTTTTATTGATACGGTTATTATCTGCACTCTGACTGCGCTGGTGATCTCGATTACCGGCGTTTACAGCGGTGATATGGAGGCGATTGCACAAAGTGATATCAAGGGCATTCTTTTGACAGCGCGCGCCTTTGCCACACTGGGGGATTGGACGATTTACTGGCTGGCGATCTCGGTTTTTCTGTTCGCTTATTCAACCTTGATTGCCTGGTACTATATCGGTGAAAAAGGGCTGACCTATCTGGTTGGGCGCGGGAAGAACGACTCGCATGTTATAGCTTTCAAAGTCTTTTACTGCAGCTTTACAGTGATTGGTGCGGCGGCAAACCTCTCTGCCGTGATTGCCTTTACAGATGCCATGATTTTTGCAATGGCCATTCCCAACGTTATTGCCCTTTATGTGATGGCGCCGGAAATCAAAAAAGATTTGCAGCAATACCTGAAAGGGATTGGCAAATAATTCTTTTTTACCGAGTGTTAAGTTCTGTAGCGCACAATGGAGGGGTAAGGCACTTTTGAGAAGAAATGTCAAAAAGAGAGTGCACGGAA
>JAPPOU010000008.1 GCA_028817795.1 Alphaproteobacteria bacterium | reverse complement strand
CACAAAATAAACCTGAATAAAAGCGAAAGAGTGCGTATGCAGACGGCTTATTTGGGCTTCGGATTCGTGCTTTTGTGCTTGTTCCTTGTTCCGTCCCCATCGCATGCGGCAGGGGCAAGGGATTTATCAGACAAAGAAATCCGCCAGATCATCATCGAGCAATCTATAGCCTCCTATTCCGGTCAGTGTGCCTGTCCGTACAGTGCCATGAAAAGCGGCAAGGCTTGCGGTGGACGCAGCGCCTATTCCAAGGCGGGGGGTGCTTCCCTGTTTTGCTATCCACGGAATGTGCCGCAGGCGATGGTGGAGGCGTATCGCAAGCGGCTGGGTGGAAATTCCTGAAAGGAAAACCCCCGCTTTTCAGGGCGGGGGCTTTATTTAATGAGCAAATATGCCACAATCCTCCTCATTCAATAGAGGCGTAGTAATTGAGTGTATCAGCGTCCAGCTTGCCTTCAGCCTTGAGGAAGAGAAGAAGCGATTGAAGGGCGGCGCGCATCTTTTGCTTCTGCTCCCCGTAGACTTCTGCCAAACACTCGTCCATCGCACTGTTGAGGCAGGACACGCTTTCATAGAGGGCTAGGATTTGTAGGGCGGCATCATCCAGCGTTTGTGCTTTCATGAAGCAGACCGTTGACAAGATTGCCATTGACTCGGCAAATACAGAGCCGTCTGCGTCCCTCTCTTTCCCTCTTCCAGGGATTAAGTCCCCGTCATGCCTGAGTATTGTGGACATTTCGGCGAGCCTTCCACCAAAAGAAGATATAGGTGGCGGAATTGACCTGGAGTGTTTTACTACTGCGTTTTTCATGGCATATTTCCTTTCGTGTGTGGTAGATGGTTAGGCGCGTACATTTTGGTGATATCTGTGTTGGCGGTGGAAATGCGGCGAGCATCAAGAGCAAGTCTCAGGAACAATGCAGATTCTACCTCAAGCCATTCGCTTTCTTCTGCCAAATACTCGCATTTGATCGCCAGTTCTGAAGCTGTAGTGCAGGGGAATCCTCCAATCTCTGTGATGATCTTTTCCCTCCTATTGGAAATCCGGTTTGTATAAGCCTCGGCTCTGTCTCTTTCGTCCGAGTCTTTCGGATAATTGTCCTCTGCGATAGCGGCATCGTTATGCGCCTTCCTTGCTTCCCTTGCGGCTATGATAAGCTCTTTCAGTGTTTTCATGATTAAGCCCTCCACGTGTTGCCGTGCGCATCCACAATGAAATGCGGCCTGCCGGAGAGTTTACTTTTCAGGATATAGAGTAGTTTTGCCATGTCTGGCCTCCTTGTGTTTGGGTTCTAAAACCCACCACCGGAGGTGCAAATCTCTGGTGGCGGGACGTACAGGGTTTGCACTACCGCTACACAAGGCACGCGGCCTTCCCGAAGGAAGCCCCATACGCCCCACCATATATATACTGGCAAAGAAAAACGCCCATTAAGGGCGTTGGGACGCCTTGTGTAATAGATACGGGTGCAAATCCGCGTTGGTCTTTTTCACCAACGTCCACACGCTACCGCGAACAGTGGCGAATGTCAATTATAACTTTGGTTATATTTTTACAAGTTTTCTTGTTGCGCGGGTGTCACGTAATGCGTGATTTTTGGCATGGGAAACACTCCAATTGGAATATCCTATTAGGAAACTAATAACACTTAAGTGTGGTTTTTCCCTTGATATACGCATGTTATATGCACATTACGTACATTTTGTACGTATAAGAAATCTTATTTTTATGCGTTTGCGTATTTTTTGAATGTGACGGATCGGCACATTTTGTACACCGTATTGGTGTATTTGTAACCTGACTGGTAACTTTTTTGAATCTCTTGTTCTTGTTTCTCGAATCGTATAGGAGTCCAGAAAAATTTCATTACGAAGGGATTCGATCATGTCACTTAGATATGCTGTTGAAGGTGCTGTTACTGCGCAACGCATGAGAAAGCGAATGAAGCGCACGGGTAAAACACCGAGAGGTCATTGGCTTTGGACAAAAGAAGAAGATAGAAAAGTTATTCGTCTTTATCCCGACTATAAAGCTATGAAGAAGCAGTTGCGGCGAAGAACGCTAATAAGTTTAAAACGACGAGCATCCAATTTGGGGATAGCAAGAAAACGTCATGTGTGGACGGGTGCAGAAATTACTTTACTGCGCAGATTGTTTCCTGAAACGCCGCGCCACGAAATATTAGCTGCATTTCCTTATTTAACTTGGCGTCAAATATACTCCCGCGCCAGATACGCAGGCTTTCGGAGAAAGAAGAAACCCTTCAAGATGACAGGCCATCAGCCATTGGATGATATCTTGCGCTTTGCTTACAGAAACAACCTGAGCCTTGCAGATATAGACAAGCTCTCCAGAACAAAAAAGTACTTCCAAAAAGCCCAGTGGTGTTCCAATGGATTTAGGGGGCATAAAGCAATATTGCGGGCCGCTCTGGCTCTGGGGGGCAGGGTGCGTGTGGAGTGGGAAGATGACTGATTTTATTTGTAAATATCGGGTAAATCAAATTTTAATAAACATCATGTAAAATAGAGTGATATCCTGATTTCAACACCCGATTCCGCATATCGCCAGTTCCTTGGCATACGGGTGGTCACAAAAATCAGGATGGGGGGATTTGGGGATGAAGAAGAGTATTGTCTTACAGGTATTGGCG
>JAPPOU010000040.1 GCA_028817795.1 Alphaproteobacteria bacterium | reverse complement strand
AGCGGCGAGCAAAGGGGACTATGCCGCAGTGTCTACCCTGCTCAAATATTTTGATGTCAATGCCCACGGCCCCGGATGCGAAACAGCTCTTATGTACAGCCTTGGCAGCCATGTGCCCGAAGTTACGCAGTTACTACTCGACAATGGGGCCAAACTGGAAGCAAGGGATAAAAATGGAAATACCGCATTGGCGCGAGCCGCAACCCATTCATACGATGGCCTGATGACAGCCGGACAATGCCTTCTCGACGCAGGCGCGGACATCAATACACGCAATGACCAAGGTATAACACCGCTCATGGCCGCTACAGACACAGATTGTATACAAACGGCAAGAGATATGATTGATCGTGGCGCAGACATTCACGCCACAAACAATCTTGGCCAGACCGCTGCCGACATCGCCCGGAGGAAAGGCAGGACAGATTTTGCGGACTTCCTGGAGATAACCGCTACCACCTTTGCCTTTCAGGAAGCCGCTGAAAAAGGCACACCCCAAAAAAGACAAATCCGGCGCAAAGCGCTTAAAAAAAAACCTCTTGTCCCATGACCAACAAACGCAAAAGAAAAAAACTTGGCAAAGAGCTGATGGCCGAACTCAATCGTAACGCATTGAGGGAAGCGGGTGAAAAAAAATGCCTGCACCTGATAGCGCAGGGCGCGCCTGTGAACATCAAGGTCAAGAAAACAGGTGAAACAGCCCTGATGGGGGCCACCTCGCTGGAACTGCCCCGCGTTGTTAAGGCGTTAATCAAAAAAGGCGCGAAACCAGACGCCCGCGACCAGCACGGAGACACTGCGCTGATATATGCGGCTGAGCACACAGGAAAAACAGACATCATGGACATGCTGCTAAGCGCCGGCGCCGACATACATGCAAAAAACAACATGGGGAACTCCGCCCTCATCCTTGCGGCCGCAAACGAATTTTACAGCGGCCAGAACGTGCCTTTCCTGATATCACGCGGCGCAAATGTAAACGATACGGGAAGTCTGGGCTACACCCCACTGATGCAAGCCTCACTGCACAACAGTACAGGGACCGCTATCGCGCTATTGCAAAGTGAAGGCATAAACATTAACGTCCGTCAAAATTACGGTAAAACAGCTTTCAACATTGCAGTCATAAACGCACGTGACACCGAAATACTGGAAGCTTTCTTAATAGCAGGTGCAGACATCAATACTCAGTCAGATGATGACAGCACCCCCATTATAACCGAAACCATCAGACGCAATTCACATGCAAAAACTATTATTCCCTTTCTTGTCGCAAACGGGGCAGAAATCGATGCACGCGATAGACATGGGCAGACAGCGTTAATGGATGCCTGCCAATTTGGCGCACCCTGGCAAGCCAAATTGCTTGTCTCCCTTGGCGCGGACCCGGATTTACAAAACAACTATGGCAGAACGGCAATCACAATGGCGGACGCACGCACATATTCCGGCATCACCGGAAAGGTTCTGTCAGACATGCGGCAAGACTACCTGAAATCCACTTTCCATGCCGCTGCTGAAAAAGGCACCCCAAAAACCCGCAAAATTTTGCGCATGACCAAAACAAGAAAAACCACAGGTCCCACACAATGACCGAAGCAGAAAAGTCCTGGCACGATGGCCTCATTCTCCTGATGGAACTTGATAATCCGGCGTCCGGCAGACCCGATACAGAAAAATGTCTTAAGCTGATAAAAGGCGGCGCGGATATTAATCAAGGCCTTCGCAGCAAGCGCGGTCGGACAGCCCTTATGATCGCCGTAAAACACGACTGCGCAGGAAGGATCATTTCAGCTCTCATTGAAAACGGCGCAGATGTCAATGCTCGCGACCAGGACGGCTGGACAGCGCTCATGTACGCCGTGGTGCCCGCAAACAAAGACGCTATACAAACCTTGATCGAAAACGGTGCGCACATCGGAAAGGAAAACAAGTTCAAAAAAACGGCAGAAAACCTGGCCAGACAACTCGCGCGCACCAGCGAAAAGCATAGTGATATAGCAAATTTCATCACTACCACAGCCTTTCAGGCCGCTGCGGAAAAGGGCACAATAAAGCCCCGCAAAATCCTGCACATCCCAAAGCAGGAGCATAAGGGCTGAAAATGAATCAGGAAGAAAGAGCAGAAAACCTTGGCAGAATTCTCTGGGCGGAGATTGACGATCCGGCGCTCGGGGTTCTGGACGTTCAAAATGCCTTGGGCTGATAAAAGACGGGGCGGACGTGAACATAGCCTCCAGCGATATACTTGAAAAAACCGCGCTCATGCTCCTTATGAACCACGACTTCCAGCCCAGCCTTCTCACCGCGCTGATTGATAGCGGGGCCAACATCCATGCCCGCGACAAAGACGGCTACACACCCCTCATGTACGCAGCCGCCCGCAGGAACAAACATGGCATAAACGCCCTGATACATTACGGTGCAGATATTGAGGCCAAAAACAATAGTAATGAAACAGCCACCATGATCGCGCACCGGCTGGGTAACCATGGCATAGCCGACCTTATTCAAAAGACCTATGAAGCCCATATCACCGAAACCTTTCAGACTGCTGCAGACAAAGGCACCCCCCGGCCCCGCCGGATTTTGCGCCGTCCCAAACCATAACTTGCCGTTGGAGTGTGCCCCTCTTTGCCACCCCCGCTTTATGGCGGGGGTCTGGCCGTGTTCGCTTTGCGAACATC
>JAPPOU010000095.1 GCA_028817795.1 Alphaproteobacteria bacterium | reverse complement strand
TGATTAGGGACCTTGAGAAAGAGGGCCTGATTGTACGGACCTTGGAAGGATTGCCGGACGAAGAAACGCTTGCGCGATTAATTAAAGACAAAACGCCCTTAACCCGGCCTGAGCTATGCGTTTTAACCGCCTGGGCGCGGGTTACTTTATATAGGGATGTTATTGCATCGGATATTCCGGATGCGCCGGAGTTGGAATCCCTTTTGTTTGATTACTTCCCCAAACCTTTGCACAAGTACAAAAAGAGCATTCAAGAGCATAAGCTGCGGCGTGAAATTATTGCAACGCAGATTGTCAGTATGCTGATTAACCGCATGGGGCCTATTTTTGTGCGTTCGCGCATGGATAAGACAGGCGCCTCGGCTGCCGATGTTGTGCGCGCTTTTTTGATTACTGTTGCCGTTTACCGCTTGAACGAGACATGGGCTGCGATTGAAAGCCTTGATGGCCAGGTGTCAAGCGCGACCCAGATCATGGCGCATCATGAAGTGTACAGAGTGTGTAAACGCGCTGCGACATGGTTCCTGCGCGCCAGGTTGCTGGATATCAGCCGTGAAACGGAAGACTATGGTCCGGGGATTGCTCAAATGAAAGAGGATATAGGGTCCGCAATATCTAATAGCCAGCGTGACGTTATTGTGGGGGATTCCGGGCGCATGCAGGCTATGGGCGTGCCAAAAGCGCTGGCTGACAGCCTTTCCGGTATGCGTGTTTTGTCATCTGCGAGCGATATTATCGCCTTGTCGCGCAAGACAAAGGTGGATGTGAAATCTGTTGCCTTGCAGTACTTCCGTGTTGGGGATGCCCTGCACTTTGATTGGTTGCGTCACCAAGCCGGGGACATTGTGCCCGCCAATAGGTGGGAGGCACGGGTTGTTGGTGGCTTGCAAGATGATTACTTTAGCTATCAGGCTTTTTTAACAGCTCTTTTGCTGCGCAAGAAAGGGAAGTCCGCAACGGACGCGCCGATAACGGCATGGTTCGGCCCGCGTGGGAAGGATATGGTGTCATGGTATGATGAAAGCTTGCAGGAGCTGCGCCAGATGAGCCATGCCGAACTGGAAATGCTTGTTTTGGCGCGGCAGTGGGCCGGCCAGCTTGTTGATGCGTTAAAATAATCAAAAGCCCAGCATCAATAAAATTAAGGCACCAAAGACAGCATTGCTTTTGAAAAGCTGGAGGCTGCTGTCCGCATTGTTTGGCGCCCAGTTTTTCAGTCTGCGGTAAATGTAGACTGACGGGAAAATCAGGAAGAAGGGCGTGCCGATACTGGGGGCAATCATGTACTTTGCGATCATGGCAAGCAGGAGCGCTGCGGCATAGAAGGCGCAAACATACGTTTTGCTGTTGTCACCAAACAGACGTGCCGTTGACTTGATGCCGATGCGGGCATCGTCTTCTTTATCTTGGTGGGCATAAACGGTATCGTACCCAATCGTCCAGCAAATGCCTGCCAAATAAAGCAAGGTAGAGGAAAGGTCAAAGCTGCCCTTTGCGGCGGCATAGCCTACAAAAATGCCCCAGTTAAATGTCAGCCCTAAAAATGCCTGCGGCCACCACGTGATGCGCTTCATCAAGGGATAAGCGATAACCAGCGGCACGGCGGCCAACCCCCAAATTATGGCCGTTTTATTCAGGCATAAAAGAATGACCAGCGCGGGCAGTAAAAGACCGGTTAGAAATATCCATGCTTGTTTCATGGTGATCGCGCCGCTGGCAAGGGGGCGTTGTGCTGTGCGCGTGACAGCGCCATCAAGATCACGGTCCCACATGTCATTAATGATGCAGCCCGCACTGCGCATCAGGGCGGCGCCGGAGGCGAACAAGAACAACAGCTCCCAAAATGAAAAGGTCAGCAGCCGTATGCCGCCTGACCCTAGTGTGATGCCCCAAAAGCAGGGCAGCAACAAAAGCCATGTGCCCGCCGGGCGGTCCAGCCGTGCCAGCAGGATGTAAGGGTGCCAGCTTTTTGGCGTTTTTTTAAAAACCGGATGTTCATGCCGGATATCAGTGTGCATAATGGGTTTGTTTTTCATGCCTTTTACTATGGAAGAAACGGAATGCAGGAACAATATAAAAATATGCCGCGTCTTTTTGTGGCAGATGATTTGGCTGCTGGTGCGTCTTTTGCGCTCAATGACGGACAGGCGCATTATCTTTGCCATGTTTTGCGCGCAAAGCCGGGCCAGAGCCTGCGCCTGTTTAATGGCAGGGATGGGGAATGGTGTGCTGTGTTGCGTGAAGTGACCAAGAAGAAGGTGCTGGTCGCGGTTACAGAAATGACCGTGCCGCAAATGGGTGTGCCGAATATTCATGTTTTAGCCGCTGTTGTAAAAAAGGATGCTTTTGAAACCATGGTGCAAAAAGCATGTGAACTGGGCGCGGCATCGTTTAGGCCTGTGATAACGGATCATACCGTTGTGCGGCGCGTGAACACGCAGCGCATGGCGGCTATTGCGCAGGAAGCGGCAGAGCAATGTGAACGTTTGACGGTCATGGACACGCATGATGTCGCGCCATGGCGTGCCGCTCTTGCGGCCTTGCCAGAGGGAACGCGTGTGTTTACGGGGGTGGCGCGTAGCGAATCGGTCCAATCCCTTACGGCGGCATTGGCGGGTGATATTGAGACTCCTGTTGCGGTGCTGATAGGGCCGGAAGGCGGGTTTTCTGATGCTGAAAAGGCGGAGATTCTACAAGGGATCGGTCATATAACGCCGGTGGCCTTGGGGCCGCGTATCTTGCGGGCGGATACGGCTCTCATCGCAGCCTTGAGTTTGGTACAGGCGTATGCCGGGGACTGGTAAAAGCGTTTGATTTTGCCTATCTTTTTTGTGGCGGCGGCTGCAGAGATATTGTTTGACATAAGAACACCGCTTCCGCTAGACTATCCTTGGCGTTGCCGGGGGCCGGTGCGTGATTTCGATGGAGGCTGTAAAGCGTGTCAAAAAATTCAAAGAAAGAAGGTCAGCAGCTTTGCGACAGGGAAACCCTGTCCGTGTGGTTTCAAAAAGCCGCGACAAAGCGTGAGGAACTTTTGATTGGCATTGAACATGAAAAGCCTATTTTCTTTCAGGATGATTTTTCGCCCGTGCCTTACGATGCAACAGAAGACAAGCCGGGCATTGTAACGCTTTTAGAGAAAATCGCGGAGGATGGCGAGGCCGGTTGGCGGCGTGATTATGAAGGTGAGCGCTTGATTGGCTTGACGCATGAAGACGGCACAAACCTGTCTTTGGAGCCGGGCGGGCAACTGGAAGCCAGCAGCCCGCCGTTGCGCACATTGCACGAAGTGGCCGATAATATTGACCGCAATATCAGGGAAACCGTATCTGCTGCGCAAAAACTAGGCATGTCGATGCTGGCCATGGGCTATCACCCGACAAAATCCGGCGAGGAGATGCCGTTTATTCCAAAGTCGCGTTATGAATTCCTGCGGAGTTTTTCCGAGAAAAAGCACTATGACGAAATGCTGAACTACATGTGCTGTACGTCTTCAGCGCAGGTGAGCGTGGGGTACAGGTCTGAAGAAGATATGGTGAAAAAGCTGCGTGTCAGTTTGTCGTTGCAGCCTATTGTGTCTGCATTGTTTGCGACATCCCCGTTCAAGAAAGGTAAGCCCAGCGGATATGAAAGCGTGCGTAGCCATGAGATACAGGGCGCTATGGATGGCCGTTTTGGCTCCATGATGCCTGTGGCTTTTAAAGAAGGCTTTGGGTTTGAAAAGTTTACGGATCATGTGCTTGACAGCGTGCCGATGATGGGGGTGTATCGCGGCAAGGCATTTCTTGACGCGCATGAAGGAAAGTTCAGCGATTTCATGGCAGGGCAGCTTGATGTTTGTCCGGGCCAGAAACCGACATTGAACGATTGGGTGGATTATCTGAACACGAACTGGCCGGAAGTACGCTTGCGCCGCTCCCTTGAAATGCGCGGCGCGGATGTGGGCCCGGCGGAAATGTTAAAGGCGCTGCCAGCTCTGTGGGTTGGACTGCTTTATAACGATGATGCTCTGGATAAGGCGTATGATTTGGTCAAAAACTGGACGGATGAGGATCGGGATTATCTGCGCACTGTTGCGCCGCGTGACGGCCTACAGACGAAATTCAAAGGCGGCACATTACAAGATATTGCGCTCAAAATGATTGATATTGCCGAAGAGGGATTGAAAGAACGCGCTGTTTTGGACGTGCGCGGTCAAGATGAAAGCGGTTATCTGGCCCCTGTGCGCGAGGTTGCGGAAACAGGCCTGAACTGGTCACAGCGGTTGATGCAAAAGTATGAAAACGAGTGGCAGGGTGATATCCGCCACGTATTTGAAGAAATGGACTATACGCGTGCGCCCAGCGTGATGCCAAAGCCGGAAGAGCAAGAGCCGGCAGCGCGCAAGCCTGCCCGTCGTGCCGCTGCGCATTTTGCGCCAAAAAAGAAGCCTTAATAAAATTACCTGAAAGTAAAAAGGGCCGGTTATGCACCGGCCCTTCTTTCTACGAGGGAGCTGCCACGGCTACATGGCAGAGGGGTTTGGTATTTTTATTCACCGACAGCTTTCTTGCCGCCTTTCTTGGTGGCAGGTGTATCGCTGTCGTCATCTGCGCCGCCATCGTCGTTGGCGTTCTTGTCATCATCTGGGCCTGTCAGCATTGCGCCTGCGACCAAACCTGCGTTTTCGCGAATCTTGGCCTCAATCTCTTGCGCTGTGGCGGGGTTATCCAGAAGGTATTTGCGTGCGTTCTCGCGACCCTGCCCAATGCGGTCACTGCCGTAGGAGAACCATGAGCCGGATTTCTCGATCAAGCCGGCATTGACGCCAAGATCAAGAATTTCCCCCATCTTGGAAATGCCTTCACCGTACATGATATCGAATTCCACTTGACGGAAGGGAGGCGCCATTTTGTTTTTGACGACTTTCACGCGGGTCTGGTTGCCGATCACGTTGTCCTTGTCCTTAATCGCACCGATGCGGCGGATATCCATACGGACGGAGGAATAGAACTTCAGTGCATTACCGCCTGTTGTCGTTTCCGGGCTGCCGAACATCACGCCAATCTTCATGCGAATTTGGTTGATGAAAATGACGACCGTGCGGGAGCGGGAGATGGAACCTGTCAATTTGCGGAGGGCTTGGCTCATCAAACGGGCTTGCAGGCCCATATGGCTATCACCCATTTCACCTTCCAGCTCGGCCTTTGGCACCAGCGCGGCGACGGAGTCGACGACCAGTACATCCAACGCGCCAGAGCGGACCAATGTGTCGGCGATTTCCAGTGCCTGCTCGCCAGCATCGGGCTGGGAGATAATCAGGTTTTCAATGTCGCAGCCCAGCTTTGTCGCATAGGAGGGATCAAGCGCGTGCTCGGCATCGATGATTGCGCATTGGCCCCCCATTTTTTGTGCTTCGGCCATAATTTGCAGGGCCAGCGTGGTTTTACCAGAGCTTTCCGGGCCATAGATTTCGACGATACGCCCACGAGGGACGCCGCCAATGCCAAGGGCGATATCAAGGCCCAGAGAACCTGTGGAAATCGCCTCGACCTCTTGCTTGGCATCGCCGCCCAGCTTCATGATGGAGCCTTTACCAAAGGCTTTTTCGATTTGACCTAATGCGGCGTCAAGCGCGCGTTGTTTATCTGCGTTGTTCATATCAGCTCCTTGTTGCCGAAGCGGTGTGACGGACATGTTAGTAACCCCTTTCTTGTGTCATGATTGCGGATGGCAATCAAATTGAAATTTGCGCGGAACGGCGCAGAAGAACTCTACGAATCTGATTGTACTTTTTTTGTTCCCAATTGCAAGACAAAACAAGAACAAAAAATGAACTTTTTTAATTTCATAATACAAAAAACAGGAACACTTAATCACTATTTAAGTTATCGCCCCTAAAATAATGTGGGGAGAATGCCGTGAACAAATATGCAGATTATTATGCGCAGGTTTTGCGCTGCTGGCCGCGCTCCGGCCATGTATGCCGCGATATCGGCACGGCTTTGAAGCTGCTTGTTCTTTGGTATGTTGGGTTTGTGGCGTTGATTATCATGTTTCAGCGCTACCTTATATATTTCCCTGAAGCGGCATTGAATAAAGACCCGTCGGACTATGGTTTGCACGTTGTGCATTACGATACGGTGGATGACTTGCGGCTGATGTCATGGTATGCCCCGCCGCAAAACGGCAAGCCAGTGATTGTGATGTTTCATGGTAATGCTGGAAACATTTCGCGGCGCGTGCCCAAGGCGGTGCCGTTTACAGCGCGGGGCTATGGTTTTTTGTTGGCGGGATACAGGGGCTTTGGCGGTAATCCCGGCTGGCCGTCTGAAAATGGCCTTTACACGGATGCCCGCGCTGCTTTGACATGGCTGAAGGCAGAACAAGGTATAAAAGAAAACGATATTGTGTTGTACGGAGAAAGCATTGGTTCCGGCGTTGTGTCGCAAATGGCACTGGAATACCCGGACGTGCGGGCGCTGGTGTTGGAAGCGCCGTTTTCCAGTGTGGCCGATGTTACGGGGCAGGCGTATTTTTGGTTAAGGCCGTTGACCTATCTGGTATTGGACCGTTTTGATAACGCCAAAAAAGCGCCTTATTTTGACATGCCCGTTCTTATTGCGCACGGGAGCAAGGACGAAATCATTCCCCCATATATTGCCAAGAAACTTTATGATGCTGTTGGATCAGAAACGCGGCGATTTGTTCTTATTGATGGCGGTGGGCACAGTGATTTGGCGGCGCGGGGGTATTTGGGGGAAATGCGGGCGTTTATAGAGGAAACAGCGGATTAGAGTCAGGCTTCTTCCTCAATCACTTCTTTCACCTTCGTTGCCAATTGTTTTAGTGTAAACGGCTTTGGCAGGAACCAGACGCTTTCGCCAAGATGCTCCTTGAATCGGTCCTCCGCATAACCGGAAATAAAAATGATTTTGATATGCGGATACTTTTCCCGCACAATTTTTGCCAATGTCGTGCCGTCCATTTCAGGCATCATGACATCGGTAATAAGGATATCGGGCGTGAATTTCCCTTCCTCAAGAATCTCCAGCGCTTCGGTTCCGCCGGGCGCGTCGGCGATGATATAGCCTTTGTTCGATAATGCGCGCGCGCTAAAGGTGCGCACAGCATCTTCATCCTCGACCAAAAGAATGCTGGATGATCCTGTCAAATCGGTGGGCGTTGCTTTTTCTTGCGCGGTGTCGGCGTCATCTTGTTCATCGTGTGCGGAGCAGTGGGGCAGGTAGATGGTGAAGGTTGTGCCCTTGCCCTGTTTGCTGGTCACATCAATGTGGCCGCCTGTCTGGTGTACAATGCCATAGGCGGTGGCAAGGCCAAGGCCGGTGCCGGCGCCAACTTCCTTGGTGGAAAAGAACGGCTCGAAAATGCGGGAGAGGATGTCTTCCGGTATGCCCGTTCCTGTATCCATGACGTCAACGGCAACCCACTGGCCGGGGGGGAGCACGTCTTCCCCTGTGAGTTGCTTTGTTGCTGTATTGGCAATGTTGTGAGTGCGTATTTCCAGCTTTCCGCCATTTGGCATGGCATCGCGCGCGTTCACAACCAGGTTGATGAAAACTTGTTCCATTTGCCCTTGGTCGGCGCGGACCAACCCTAAATCGTTGCCGTGGCTGATTTGCAGTTCTATGTTGACGCCAATCAGGCGGCGCATCAGGTGCGAGAGTTCGGTTAAGACGTCTGTTAGGTCCAGTGTGCGTGGTTGCAGTGTTTGCTGGCGCGAGAATGCTAAAAGCTGGCGGACAAGATTTGCAGCGCGGTTGGCGTTTTGTTTAATTTGCATGATGTCGGCAAAGGAGGGGTCTCCGGGTTTATGCCGCAGCAGCAAAAGATCGCAAAAGCCAATCATGGCGGTGAGGAGGTTGTTAAAGTCGTGCGCGACGCCGCCTGCAAGCTGGCCGATGGCTTGCATTTTTTGTGATTGGGTAAATTGCCGTTCCAGATTGCGCTGTTCCGTCATGTCGATGAAGTGAAGGACAAAGCTGCCTTCTACCTTGAGCCTGCGGGCGTAAATTTGCGCGTAAATATCCTTCCCGCCCTTCATGGCAACATCGATGTGCGATTCAACGGTTTTTTCTTTTGCGATGTCTTGCAACCAGAGCTGTACATGCTCGCGTTCTTCTTCGACAATGAAATCTGCCAGCTTGCAATCATTCAGCTCGCCAGTGGTGACGCTCATCATGGTTGCGAGCGTTTGGTTTGCATTGCTGATGATGTTGTCTGAAGACAACAGGCATATACCGACGGGCGCTTCCTCGAACAGACGGTGAAAGCGGTCTTCCGATACGCGCAGCGCTTGCCGCATTTTTTGTTCTGCTGTCAGGTCGTAAACGATAGAACGCGTGATGATGTCGCCATAAGGGTCTTTGGCAATGGAATGGGTAATGGCGGCCTTGAAGATTTTTTCATCCGCCGTTTTCATGAGGATTTCGCCGTGCTGATGATCTTCATCGTTTCCAAAGCAGCGGTAAGGGGCTGTCGTGTCCGGCGGTGTCGCCAGAAAATCGTGCAGGAAAAGCTTTCCGGTTAAGCTTTCTGCGTTCGTGCCCAAAAGGCGCAGTAATGTATCATTGGCAAAGATAAACCGACCATCACGGTCGACAGAGAAAAACCCGACAGGCGCGTTGTCGGTAAAGTCGCGCAGTTTTTCCCGCTCTTCGCGGATCATGGCTTCCATTTGGTAGCGGCGGGTGATGTCATCAAAGCGCCAGTGCAGGTATTCCGGCCTGCCGGAAATATATTGGCAGGTGATTTGGAACCATTTATGCGTATCGCCTTTTAGGGCAAGGGATTCCCCTGTAGCGCTGCCTTCGGCGGCGGCGCGGTGGCGGAGATCGGTCAGCAGGGTTTCTATATCTTCTTTGTTATTGTAAGCAGCAGAAAAATCATCAAGGCTGGCGGTGTCTTTTTGGTTTGATAGTTTTTTAAATCGCGGGTTGGCATGGATGGTCGTGCCATCGGGTGTGACCAGAATGTGCGCTTCGGTGCTTTTCTCCAGAACTTCTGTCAGAATTTTACGGCTGCGGTCGGCATCGTTATAGCTGCGATTCAACAGTAACAGGCCATAGCCGCCCATAATGCCATAGATATAGACAGAGATGGCGGCCAAGAGCTGGCTGCCTTTGCCGCTGATGTGGATGACCCACAACACCAAAAGCCCATAACAGGCACCAATGAAAAACAGGAAAATGCTGCGCCACGATGTTTTTGGGGGCGCGACTTCCGCTGGATTTTTTTCCAGAAAAAAATCGTTGTTGTTTTGCTGCGAATCCAAAGCTTTGCCACTCCCTGCCGGGGATGATTCTAGCGGGAAACCAGGCAGAATACCAGCGATGGTGAACGCGCTGTGCTTGCCATCATACGGGAACAAAAGGTATAACAAGGCGAAATGACTCTGCTTCTTTTTTATTTCCTGTTGGCCATTGGCGTTTCTTTTTTCTGCTCGGTTGCCGAGGCGGTGTTGCTGTCTGTGCGTCCATCCTATACCAAGGCGCTGGAGCGTACGGATAAAAAGAGCGCGGCGGTCTTAAACCGTTTGCAAAACAATCTTGACCGCCCCTTGGCTGCTATTCTGGCGGCCAATACTGTCGCTCATACTGTGGGCGCGGCGGGTGTGGGGGCGCAGGCTTCGGTATTGTTCGGTAGTGAATCTTTGGGCATTACATCAGGAGTTTTAACCTTTTTTATTCTCGTGTTTTCCGAGATTATTCCAAAAACGCTGGGCGCGACCTATTGGCAGTCTTTGGCGCCGCTGTTCGGCAGGTTGATTTGGGGGTTAACCCTTTTTCTGCTGCCTGTTGTCTGGTTGTCTGAAAAACTGACACGGTTGTTGTCGCGCACCGGGGCCAGTGCCTTTACCTTTAGCCGTGATGAAATAACGGCAATGGCGGAAATTGGGGCTAAAGAGGGGGTTTTAGACACCAAGGATTATAAAATCGTCGCCAATCTTATGAAGCTGCACAAGATATCTGTCCGCAGCATCATGACGCCACGGGCGGTTGTGTTTTCGGTGCAGCAGGACATGGCGGTGCAGGCATTTTTTACGCAGTACTCGGAAAAACCGTTCTCGCGCATTTTGATGTATGAGACAACGCCGGATCAGGTGACGGGATACGTTTTGAAAACAGATATGCTGATGGCGCAGGCGCGGGATGAATTTGACACGCGCCTGTCTGAAATGCGCCGCGATGTCAGAATTTTGCCCGATACGCTGACCGTTTCTGACGTGTTCGACCGCTTGCTGCACGAAAGAAGCCATATGGCGATACTGGTTAATGAATACGGCACGCTACAGGGTTTGGTGACGCTGGAAGATGTGGTGGAGACCCTGATCGGGTTCGAGATTATTGACGAGCAAGATACCGTGGAAGACATGCAGGCCCATGCGCAAAAGCTTTGGCGCGCGCGGATGCAGGCGATTGGCGTTGATCCGGATAGTATTTTGGATTCTAAGTAAAAAGAGATTACGGCATTGTTTGTCGGGCAGGTGTCGGGCGTAAAATTTTCCTTTTTTGAGCTGTGCCTTTTTCTGCGGCGGCACGGAAAGTTTTTTTGACTTCGTGCTGTCGTATCATTTCTGCGATGTCGGGTTGATTGTTCTTGATGGCAACATCATACACCCTGTTGTTGCCGTTGTCTTTTGCCTTTGTGTTTGCGCCATTCTCAATAAGAATCCGGGCGATATCAGTATGGCCGCAGGCTACAGCCAGCATAAGCGCTGTCATGCCTTTTTTACATTTAATCTCGGTATTGGCGCCACGCTCCAGCAGCATAAGGATAACATCAGGGCGCTGGTCTTTCGTTGCATAGCCAAGGGCTGTTGTGCCCGTATCATCCTGTGCGTCAATCTTTGTGCCATGTTCGATAAGGGTGGGGATAATGTTTGCATACCCGTTGCTTGCCGCATACATAAGCGGTGTAATATCGGCACAGGTCACCACATTGACGTCTGCGCCCGCATCTATCAGGTTCAGGCACAGTTTTTCATCAAACTCATGCCGTGATTTTTGCACGGCTTGCAGCAGATAATTTCCGTTTCGTTCTGCGTCGTTTTTGGCGATGTTTTCTGCCATGTTTTTGACATGCCCTTTATGCCGATGAAGCGTGATTGATATCGGGTAAAGCCTAGCAAGTCTCTATTATTATGTCAATATATTGGGGTATGAGGTTGATATATCAAACCTTTTTGCCCTTAAGTTTAAAGGCATAGGAAATAACCTCTGCCACTGCTTTCCAGTGTTCCTGCGGGATTGCGTCGTCAATATCCATGGCATCGAACAGGGCGCGGGTCAGGGGGGCGTTTTCGACGATGGGCACGTCGTGTTCCTTGGCGACTTCTTTTATTTTCTCGGCAACCGTATCTACGCCCTTTGCGACCATGACAGGAGCGGGCATGTCTGCGGCGCTGTATTTCAATGCAACAGCGAAATGCGTGGGGTTGGTGATGACGACGTCTGATTCCGGCACGGCCTGTATCATTCTTTGCCGTGCACGTTGCTCGCGCAATTGTTTCAGGCGGGCCTTGACGTGTGGATCACCCTCTGTCTGTTTAAATTCGTCTTTTATTTCCTGCTTGCTCATGCGCATTTGTTCCATGAAGGCATAGCGCTGGTAAATGTAATCCAGTATGGCCACCACGAACAGGATGGAGAGAACAGCGATCATCAACTTGACGAACATGGTTTGCAGGTCAAACATTGCTTGCCCAAAATCAAGGCCCACAAAATGTTCTGCGCCGTCGAAATAGGGACGCAACACCATCAGGCCGACGATAGATATGACCACCAGTTTTAAAATACCTTTGACGAGTTCCGCGATGGATTTACCGGAGAATAGGCGGCCAAAGCCTTTAATGATGGATATTTTCGAGATATCCGGCTTTATCGGTTCCGTCGTGAACAGGGGGCCGATCTGCAAAAAGCCGGAGAAAAATCCCGCCGCCAGCAATAACAGCAGCGGCAACGCCAGTATTCCCGCGATTTTTAAAAACAGCCCCGCCAGCGTGTTGCCAATGCCGGAACTTTCGACGGGCATGGCGTGCGGCATGGCAAGGAATTGCGCCAGTGCGTCTTTCAGCTGTGTCATGACGGAAGGGGCCAGCATGACAGTCAAGACGGCAACGGCAAAAAGGACGGCCAGATTATTAATCTCACGGCTATAGACGACCTGCCCCTTTTTTCGCGCCTCTTCCAGTTTTCGGGCGGTGGGTTCCTCGGTCTTCTGGCTCTTATCTGTATTGTCGTCTTCGGCCATGTCTTACTCCAAAAACGAACTGACGATCACGTCGTTATATTGCGCCAGCCAGAACATCGCGCCTGCCGAGATTGTTGCGGACAGAATAATAAGGCAAAGCAAAATCTGCGCGGGCAGGGCGAGGAAGAAGATTTGCAATTGCGGCATCAACCGCCCCAGAATACCAAACCCGGCCTGCATGATAAGTCCCACGATCAGGAAGGGGATGGCGATTTGCACCCCTGTTTTGAACGATAAAGACACCATGCTCGTGATGACCTGCCCCATGGACCCGGCGTCCGGTATAGCGCTGTCCGCTGCGAACATGGCATAGCTTTCAACGATGGCGGCAATCATTTGGTGGTGCAGGTCGGCCACCAGCATCAGCGTGACGCCCATCATGGAATAAAGCGCGCCCACCAGCGAGCCTTGTGATGATGACACCGGGTTAAACAGCATGGCGTTGGCAAAACCTGTTTGGATCGAGATGACGGAACCCGCCGTATCCAAAGCGCCGATCATAATACGCATGACAGTGCCGATAAAAATACCCGTGACCAGCTCCGTCATAATCAGGAAACCCAGTGGCAGCGCGGCTGTGGGCATGGGCGGCAAAAGCGGCGTGAGGAATGGCGTGAGCACGAAGCTGAACCCCAGCGCGAAATACAGCCGGATGTTGGGGGAAACAAAACTGTCACCAATGCCGGGCATAATCAGCACCGCTGCACCAAAGCGCGCAAAGATCAGCAGGAAGGCATAAATGTTTGACGTTACAATATCGGCAAGGAGGGACTGCATCCGTCTGGCTTTATCCTATGTTGACGATCTTGTCTGCGATTTTTTCCATGAAGGCGCCAAGTATCTTCATCATGGTGGGAAACAAAAGGAAGATGCCTGCAAAGGTGGCGATGATTTTGGGCACGAAGGCCAGCGTCATTTCCTGTATCTGCGTTAAGGCTTGCACCAGCGCGATGGCCACGCCCACGACCAGCCCGATAATCATGATCGGCGCAGAGACTTTGATGCTGAGCACAACGGCCTCGCGGGCAAAATCGATAATTTCGGCTTCGGTCATGGCATCGCTCCCTTTCAGGGGACGATTATAACAACCAAATGCGGGATTATCTACGGTGTGTTCGCATCACAGCGATATTATAGCAATCCTGAGGTGAAGGACCAATTGGGCTTATAGCGACGAAGGTTCTTTTGTACGGCAGCTTTGACTCTTTGCTCACTGGCACGGCGGCGTCGATTTTCTTCTGCTTGCCTGTCTGCTGCGCCGTTAAAAGCTTCGTTTATTTTGTTTGTGCTCATAACGCGGCCCGTTCTTTTGTGGGTCCATAGCAATTTGCTCATGGCATAGCGGGCGGGCAGCCGTGTTTCCAGACCAGGCGGTGGTATGTATACGGAATGCTCGGCCCCTAGTTTGAGCAGGGTGCGCGCTGCGTTAGGTTTGTAGTTCAATAGGGCCACATCCAAAGGGGTCACTCTTTCTTTTGGGGCGCGGTAGCGCATTTGTTGTGGCTCAAATGCGTTCATATCAGCGCCCGCTGTCACCAGCTTTTTTATAAGCGGCACATCTTCATAGCGCACGGCTGTGTAAAGGGCTTTTGTAAGGTCGTCTTTTGCGTGCGGGTTGCCGCTGACTGCAGAAACGATGGCTCCATCAGTCAGGGCGCGCTGTCTGGCTGTTAGGTCGAATCTATATCTTGCTATCTGTTGCAGCGCAGTGTCTCCATTTTCACTTTTCCACAGTGGGTCAGCGCCCATTTTAAGGAGCTGTTTGACGCTGGAGTCTCCGTTGGTCTCTGCGTATGTTTGCAGACATGCGGCGATGAAGAGTTCTTCATTAAGCTCTTCTTTTGAAGGTTTTTGTTTTGGCATTTTCTTTTCCTTTTTTCAGGGCGTCAGCTTGATTTTGATAGTAACTTCCCGGCCTTTACGCTGTTTGTTGATATCCCACGCAAGGTCGGGCGCCACGATTTTTCCTGCGGTGTGTTCTTTTTTGCGGGCGCGCTCACTCTTGGCTTTTGCAGCCTGTCTGGCCTGCACACGTTTTTCCTGATCTTCCATCTGGCCCAGCTCTGTGGCGCTGATAACTTTGCCGGTGTTTTTATAGGTTTTAAGCATATGCTGCATCACTTTATCATCGCGTGACGTTGTAAGAGAGCCAAGGGCATTTTTGCTCAGCAGCAGGCGGGTGGCTTGCCGGTTGCCGATCTCTACAGCAAGGTCGAGTGGTGTGAATACCGGTGGCCTACAGCGGTGGTGTATATAGGGCCGTGTATCCGGTTTTGGAAAGTTAATATCCGCGCCTGCCGTCACCAGCTTTTCAACAAGGGGCTGGTCTTCTGCGTAAATGGCATCATGCAGGGCTTCGGATTTTGCTTGTTTGCTGCCCCGGCGTCCTTTGGCTGCATCGATCAAAATAAAATCAGTGCGCAAATGTGCGGGTTTGCTTTTTTGGTAGCCCCTGATGTAGCCGACAGAAAGGGCCAGTGTCGTGCTATCTGTTCCGGGGATTTTCCACAGCGGATTCGCGCCTTGCTTTAAAAGCGTCTTGACCTTTCTGGCGGCATAGGCGGAGGAAAGTCCTCTGCCAATGGCGGCACTCAAGAGGGCCTCGTTGAGGTCTCTTTGTGTGGGGTGGCCCGCAGCTTTTGAAAATGATTTTTTCATAGTGAATAACTTCTCTGTTTTTTAGTTATGAATAGAGTTTATGGAGTGTAAACCTATTTATTGGTTATGTCAACAATCGTGCGCCCTCTTGTTTATTTACATAACATAAGCTATAGCCATTGAAAAAAGAACAAGATCATGGAAAAGTATAAGCCTTGCAAAGAGGGGTTAACGGCATTTGGCAGATTTTAAGTTTCATCATTCAGGTCAACGGCTGTTGGATATCTTCGCAGACGACAAAGAATCGCAAAAGCAAGGTCAAAGCTGTCTTCACAAGGAAGGCGGGAATGTCCTTTTTTTGATCTTGAACGGTCGCTCTTTTTGCGGCCTTGTCTTATGCCGTCACGCAATCGGGGCGGGGCAGTGGCAGCATTGATAAAGAAACGCTGCAACTGGATATTTCGCGTGCTGTTTCCTATATGGGGCAGGTGGGCGCAGCAGTGAACCGCCTGCTTTTGACAGGATGCACCAAGCAGCAAATATCTTATGAAGGCGCGCCGGTTGCCTGGTACGTCAATCCATCTGCGCCTGCGGATAACACCTGTCATGTTTTTGATCCTGCGGGCGGTGGCGTGACGTATCAATCCCCGCCCGCAAGCTTGATGGATACCGGCTTTGCAGCCATGGGAACCTATGGCGAATATATTTTTAACAGGCATATGAACCTTGACTTTGGTATTGCCGGGCATACCGCGTCGACAGATTACGCAGTTCACATGATTGCGGGATACGTCAATGATGCAACATGCCTTGCCGTGAACAGGCAGATTAACAATGTAACAACGATCCCCACCAGTACGGACGATGCTTTTGACATTACGCAAGGATTCGCGGGCGCGTTTGCAAGCTCCCCCGGTGTAGACTGCGATGTGAACCCTATTGCGGGTACGGATTCGGCATTTGCATGTGGTGACGGGTATCTGGGATGTTTTGAAGTCGATTTTGTTTGGGATGGCGCTGATACCCCCACAAACGTGAACATTCTTTATTATTTTAACATGCGAAATCCGCCGTGATGCTGGTTTTTGCATGGCTGGCATATAGAGCAGGAAAACGGTATATTTAGGACACCCCGCATTTTTGCTGACAATCAAGGAGACCGCCATGGCACAACCTTTGAAGAATACCCCCTATCCCGCCTTTACGCCCGATCGTAACCTTGCCCTCGATCTTGTCCGCGTGACGGAGGCGGCGGCGCTGGCGGCATCGTTGCTGATGGGGCGGGGGGATGAAAAGGCGGCGGACCAGGCGGCGGTGGATGCGATGCGCAACGCGCTGGCCTCCCTTGCCATTGACGGCACGGTGGTGATTGGCGAAGGGGAGCGCGATGAAGCCCCCATGCTCTATATCGGCGAGAAAGTAGGCGCGGGCAGCGGCCCTGCGTTCGATATCGCGCTGGACCCTTTGGAGGGCACAACCATCACGGCCAAGGGTGGCCCTAACGCGTTGGCCGTGATTGCGATGGCGGAACAGGGCGGGTTTTTAAACGCGCCGGATGTGTACATGGATAAAATTGCGGCAGGCGTTGATGCGGGGCTTGATATCGACCTTGCGCCCGCAGAAAACCTTGCGCGTCTTGCGAAGGCGAAAAACGTTTCTGTCAGCGAGCTTGTGGTTTGTATCCTTGATCGTCCGCGCCATGAAAAATTGATTGCCGATGTGCGGGCAGCGGGGGCGCGCATCACGCTGATCCCCGATGGTGATGTGTCGGGCGTGATCGCAACGGCGCAGCCGGGTAGCGGTGTTGATATGTACATAGGATCAGGCGGCGCGCCCGAAGGGGTTTTGGCGGCGGCAGCGCTGCGCTGCACCGGCGGGTTTATGCAGGGACGGCTCTTGTTCCGCAACGACGATGAACGTGCCCGCGCCGCGAAATGGGGCGTGACGGCGCTGGATAAAAAATACGGCCTTTACGATCTGGCATCGGGCGATGTGATGTTCGCTGCGACGGGCGTGACAGACGGCGCCATGCTAAAAGGTGTCCGCCGCTTTGCTGGCGGCGCGCAAACGCACTCCATCATCATGCGCTCAAAAACCGGTACGATACGCCAGATAGAGGCGACGCATGATTTTGGAAGGAAGAGTGTGGGGTAGGGAGAGGTCAGCCCCTTACCTGCATCAGCATAACGGTTTGGGAAAAGTTGTATGCTTTGCCGGACTTTTTTTCTTCCAGCCATTTTCCGGCATTGCTGTGTGCCCGCCATGCGCTTAGCGTAATATCAGAAAGTGTGCATTGTTGTAGGTAGCGTTCCAGTATGTCTTCATCATCTTGCGAGATGGTGTGCGCAAATGTGACAGGTGTGCAGGTATAGCGATCACCATGGCTGTTGCGCAGGATGTCATCTATATCCTCGGCCCATACAAAGTCATTATTCCCTTTTTCTGGCAGTAGTTCTTTTTCAAGGGCATTGATTTCATGATACGAAGAGTTTTTTGAAGCCAGATATACCATGAATACGCTGGTATCTTTACGCAACTTCTTAACAAGGCCATTCAGTAGAGGCGCGAGTGTATTGCGTTGCAGGTAATAGGCCGAATGTATCGTCCAGATCATGTCATACAGAGTGGGGACGGCATCTCTGTTTTTCAGTATAATGTCTTCCGCAATGGTCTGGTAAGCTGTGCGCGGCATATAGGGAGGCTTCAGGAAATTTTTGGTTTGTTTCAGCGAATATTCTGAAGGATCAAGGTAGTCATAGATAATATCCTGCGTATTGTGCAGATGGGGGTGTAGTATCTGCGGGAATTTTCCTGTGCCGCAGCCGATATCCAGCAAGTGGCAGGGATGTGTAGTGGATTGGAAAAATGCGGGGAAATCGAACAGCTTGCACAGCTCTATATAATCGACTGCGGCAACCTTGAACCATTTGTCACGGTCAAAGGTGTTTTCTTGATAAAAGCTAAGGGCGTTTTCTGTGGATTTCCCAGTCATGGGTTCATGATAAGGTTTTATGCAGGCGGGTCAAATTTATTCTACCAGTCTTCACTTCCTGCCATGCCCTTGAAAGGTCCGGTAATCTCTGCCGTGACCCATCCGCCGTAATATAGGCTGGCTTGCGCATCGACAGTTTTATTGTCCAGAGCGCACGCCAAAAGGCCCGCATAAAAGGCAAAATGATTTTTTATAGGCGTATAATCGGCAGCATCGGTAAGAGGCGCATGGTATGACCATGCCGCGTTTTCAATGACATCGTTGCCTGGTATCTTGATATGCCAGTAGGTTGCAGGGCCTTTCCATTCACAGAACGTTTTGTGCGTGCTGCGTTGCAGGTATTGTGTGTGGACATCTTCCGGTGGGAAGTAATATACGGGCGGGCAAGATGTTTCCATGACTTTGATAAGCTGCGTGCTTTCGGCAATAAGTGTTCCGCGCAGAAAAACTTTTCCCGCTTTTCCACAGGGCTGTAGCATGGGAGGGCGGGGATAATCCCAAACGCTTTCTTGCCCAGGGCCGGGTGTAATAATTTTTTTTGGGCGGCTGCGGGGCCTTGATCTATGAAAGTCTATCTCTTGGCGGTTCATGCTGAAAAGTATCATCGGCGGCGCATGGTTAGCCAGCATTCGTTATCTACGAGCCTTTGTATAATCGTGTGTATCGGTTTTATTCGGGAGAAAATGGCGTCCCCTACGGGATTCGAACCCGTGTCGCATCCGTGAAAGGGATGTGTCCTAGGCCTCTAGACGAAGGGGACGTAAAGGTGAGGGGGATAGTAGCGGTGGTGCGCCGGATTTGCAAGCGTTTTTTTATGGATCGTTTGCGCCCATGAGTGGCGCTATGTATTTGATTGTGCTTTGTTTTTATGCGGCTTTATCGATCAGGTGCTGGATCACGCGGCGGTAAATGTCATCGCCCTCGGCCAGATCGTCGACGCCGGCTTCGATATTGGGGTTGTCGTTGACCTCGATCACATAGACCTTGCCGCCCACTTCCTTCACATCCACGCCGTAAAGGCCGTTGCCGATCAGGTTTGCGGCCTTCAGCGCGATGCGCATGACGTTTTTGGGCACTTCATCAATGGGGATGGTGGCGGAATCGCCTTCCTTGGCCGTTCCCTTTTCGCTGTGGCGGTAAATCTGCCAGTGGTTTTGCACCATGAAATACTTGCAGGCGAACAGGGGCTTGCCGCCCAAAACGCCGATGCGCCAGTCAAAGTCTGATGGCACAAATTCCTGTGCCAGAATGATATCGCTTTCGGCGAACAGTTTTTTGCAGGCCTGGTCAAACTGTTCCTGGTTTTCCACCTTGGATACGCCGCGTGAAAAAGACCCATCGGGGATTTTTAAAACGACGGGAAAGGGAATCTCCAATTCCTTGTCGCCGCGCTTGTCGAATATTTGCGTGCGTGGGGTGGGCACGTCCTTGGCGGCCAGCAGTTCGTGCAGGAACACTTTGTTACAGCAGCGGACGATAGATTCAGGATCGTCAATCACGGCAAGGCCTTCTTTCTCTGCCTTGTGCGCGAAGCGAAAGGTGTGGTGGTCAATCGCTGTCGTTTCGCGGATCAAAAGCGCATCGTATTCCAGCAGGGTTGACATTTCCTGTTTGGTAATCAGTTCGACGAAAACGTTCATCTGTTTGCCGATGCGGATAAATTTATTCAGCGCGGATTTGTTCGATGGCGCGAATTTTTCCTTGGGGTCATGCAGGATGGCAATCCAGTATTTTTCTTTTTTTTCTGACCGCGTGGACCATGCCGCGCCGGTAAAATGGTTGAGGGCTTCGTTGAAAAATCCATGCTTTTCGGGTGGCACGTCCTCAATCGCCCAAGCCTCCACGTTGTTAATTACCCATTTTGACTGGTGGTATTTCAGCTCCAGCGCCACGACGGGAAAGCGGAAAATGTCAAAAATGCGCCGGGCCAGTGCCTGCAACCCTGTATTTTCCGTGCGGCCAAAGTAGATAAGGAAGGTTTGCGCGATATGATCGCCCGGATCGGGTTTGTATGTTTTTTCCAGCAGCGCGTTCAGCTCAGGCAGGGATGTTTGGTACAGCCGTTTCCAGTTCAGGTTGATGATATCGAGCGTTGATGGTACGCAGCGCTGCCGCCGTGCTTCGGCCAAAAGGGAACAGTAATACCCACGGCTGAGGTAATCGTAATCATGGCACAGGTTAATCACGCGCATGCGCGATGATTTGCGCAGGTCAATGTCTCCCTTGTTCGCGATGTAGTCTGTGGCGTTGATAACGACGCGGTCGGGGTGTTCCTCGATAAAGTCCGCTTTTTTGTCGACGATCAGTAAGTGTTTTGACATGCTTGCGTTCTCCAGCAGCCTTAAAGGTCTTTGCGCATACGCAGCGCATCTTCCCCGTCTTCATAATAGGCTTGTTTTTGTCCTGTCGGAGTATACCCCGCTCGTTTGTAAAGGCGAATGGTATTTTCATCGTTGGCACGGACCTCCAGCGTGATGGCAGCCAGCCCCTTGTCGCGGACATCGTTTTCGGCGGCTTTCAGCAGTGCCGCCCCAATACCGCGCCCTCTATCGTTTTGCCGCACGGCGATGGAATAGATGCGGGCGGCAGTGCGCTGGCTGTGAAAGGCGGTTAATATGTATCCTGCAATATGCCCGCCGTCGTCCCAGACAAAAAGTGAGGCATGTCCGATGGTCAGGAAATGGCGGAATTGCCGCCGGGATATAAGATCGGACGTGAAAGAGGTGTTTTCAATCTCTTCCAACTGGTCGATATCATGAATATGGGCGGCGCGGATCACGGGTCAACTCTGCACAGGTGCGTTTGGTTGATCGTAACACGGCGGGCCGGGAAAAAAAGCGCTTTTTGTCCTTACGCGGCAGGGGGCGCGGGCGGTTTTCCTTTGGGCTGTAGCCTGTTTCCGTCAGAATTGAGGACCCGTTCGTTCGGGAAGGCGTTGGCGACGGCTTCGGCAGCGCGGGCGGAGGCATTGAAAACGATGCCCAGTTTGTCTTTCTTTGGGTCTTCATTGTGGGTAATCAGGCCGATACCTGTACTGCCGACTTCCCCCAGCCCCCAGTAAGGGCCAAGGGCTTCCTCGACTTTATCCCGCAGTGCGCGCAGGTCTTCTTTGTCCTGTTTTATATCACATTCAAGTCCATACCCTTGTATGGGCGGAGATGCCGATAACGCCTTCGCATCGGGCTTGAGGGGAGATAACGCACGCGCGGCGTTCAAAAGAAGGTATCTTTCGTTCAGGTTTTTTTTCTCAAAAACATCCGCTGCAACGCTGTTGCCGTTAGCTGTGCTGAATTTGAATGCCCGCGCAACTGTCATCAGGTCTTTTTGGGCGTCAAGGTCGAGTTCCGCATCGTTTTTTGTTTTTGCAGGCGGGTTGTCCGCGATGCTGCGCGCATGTGTTTTGAGCAGCCATAGGTCTGCTTCCTTGTCCAGTGGGGTGTAATTCATGGCGGTGGCCCCATCTGTTGCGCCCCATGCTGTCAGGCGGTGATATGTATCGGCGGCCGTTCCATCTGTGTTTTTTGCCGCATGCACCAGCAGTACTTCGCTAAGGCGCAGGAAAAGATAGGATGTTTTGGACCCGTTGACGGCCCCTACAAGTTCTTTATCTGTTTGTGCTGATGCAATTTCGGATAGTGGCGTTGTCTTATGCACATCATCAATATACGCTTGGGTATAGGGGCCGGGGGAATGCTTTTCCAAAAGCTCTAGGCTTTCTTTGATCGATTGTACAATTTCGTCTCTTTCGACGCCGTGATATGAAGGCATTCTTTAGAATCCTTTTTGTTTCAATTATTTTACCTAGAACAGCCCATTTTTTAGCAGGCCGTCTTTTTCCGTGCAAGGGCGATTCCCGTAGTTATTTCAGCTTTTGCGTATTCAGTTAGGCATTGCGCTGGCCGTTCTTGCATGCCATCCTGTTATGGTAGGGTTTTTAACGGCGATATTATGGAAGAATTTAACGCATCACTGGTCCGGGAGAAAATCGTCTTTATTGATGACGATACGCCGCAGGTGCTAGAGGCGGAAGAAGAGTACCAGCCAACGGTTATTCGCTCTAATCGCATCTTTTTGCAAGTGGGGAAGAGGGCGGCAACGGAAAAGATTGTTGTGCGGGCGCAAAACATGCACACAACGCTGCGGCTTGCCGGGCGCATGTTGTACAACTATTCCAAGCAAGGCCTGTTTCTTGACCGTGAAACGCCCTATGACTGGGAGGCGCAGTGGGAATCGATCATGTCCCACTATGAACGGGATTTTAATCCAGACCTTTGGGGCGCGATTTATATCAACGGCAAGCCTGTGTTTAAAACGACAACGTCGCCCTTTGTCGATGTCATCGAGAAATGCGCGCTTTTAACCATCGATAATTATGATGCGACCATGGATGTCACGGAAAACGCGTTGAAACAGGTGGGCCGCGCCATGCGGATTAACCATTCATCGAACGTTGCGACTGTTATAACAGATTCGGGTGATTCCATTCGGTGTGGCATTATCCACCGTGGCGGTAAGGATACGACATTCAGCTTTACAGCAGAGGGCGGAGAGACAAAGAACCGTATTGTCCAGACGTTCAGCATCGCGGCAGCGTTTTTGGAGGCGATCAACCTGCGCTTTATTCTTGATGGGTTGCAGGAAAGAAAGCGCATGGGCGAAATCCCGAACGTATCAAAGGAAGCCAACAAAATTCGTATTGGCACGGCGCGGTTGGTGTCGCTGGACAAGGGCATTCGTTCGTTCGAGGATATTTACAGCGTCCGCTACCGTCCGGACAAGCCAAAATTTTTTAACGTGTAATACGCATCAAGGAGGGGGAGATGGATAAAGCCGCATTGGAAAAAACATTGGGCATGCTGGCATCGGGTAGCGATACGGATATTGTTATGGCGTTGAAAGCCGTTGAGGGTCTGTTGGCAGAGGAGGGGATAACCGTGGCTGCGGCTGTGCAATATGCGATTGACCATGCCGATGACGTGCGCAAAACCTGTATGCCCAGAGCGGTGTCTGTTGCGGCTGCGCCTGACGCCACGCCTGAAAAAGACGTTGTTTCTGTTAGCGGCATGCCGGAATGCCGCGTTGCCGCGCCGGGATGTATTGAGATTGTCGTATCGGGAGAAGGGGCCGGCACGCAGATTGAATTGACAGGCGAATCCGCCGCCGCCGCGCAGGAAGTGGCTGACCATTTAAAAGACGCCATGGTTGCCGCCGTGATTAACAAGAGCCGTTTTAAATTAAAGCTTGTCGATATTAAAAACGGGCGCGGCGAGGTAGAAGAAACCATTTTGCAGGCAGAATATGACCGTGACGGCATGACGCCCGTAAAAGTCTGGAGCAATGTGCGCGGCGAAGTTGCGGGCCTTGCCACCGTTTTGCGGCGGGCCGTAAAAGATACCGTGCCGGATTTGGTGGCCTAAGGGCCAATCGACATTTAAAAATGGCCGTCATCCCGTTGGTTTTGCGTGTTTTGCGTTAGCAAAACTTAGCGCAAAACACCAACGAACGGGATCCAGTCAAGGTGTGCCGCATAGCGGCACGCATATGGATCCCTGCCGTTAATGTATAATCGCGTTTCACACGATTATACTACAGGGATGACGGCCATTTTTAAATGTCGATTGGCCCTGCCCTTAAGGACCGTAGGGTTTTGGGCGGCGTATTTTTCTGGGGCGGGCCGTGCCTTTTGCTGCGGCATCGCTAAATATTTTTCGGGTAATGATTTCTGCCACATCGTGCAGGCCATCTTCTGTTGCAATGTCGCTCGCTGTCTTGCCTTCAGCATGTTTGAGATGAGTGTTGGCGCCAGCGTTGAGCAGAGCGTTAATAATTTCAAGATTCCCCTGTTTTATAGCATACATAAGCGCGGTACATTTACTTTGTTCTTGAACATCAAGCCCGGCGCCATGTTTAATTAATGCAAGCGCAATGGAGGTGTTGTTGTGCCATGCGGCATGTATCAGGGCTGTTTTACCGCTCTTGTCCGCTATGTCGAGTGCTGCGCCATGTTGCAATAGAATGTCGGCATTGCCCGTTTGATCGCATAGAAAGGTTGTATGCATCAGCGCTGTTTCTCCCATATGATCCTGCGTGTCCGGGTTTGCGCCATGCTCTAGCAGGGTAGTCAGGACTGCCGTGTTTTGATCGCTCCGCGCTGCCCGTATTAAAGCTGTCTTTCCTTCTTTGTCTGGTGCTTCTGGTGCGGCGCCGTGTTTTAAAAGAAGGCGTGCCATATCTGCACGCCCGCGTATGGCGGCATAAGTGAGAGGTGTTGCCCCATTATTATCACGTGCATTCACATTTGCCCCGGCATCAATCAGGGCGTGCGTGATGTTCTGCAGGTTAAGAGCAACTGCGATCATGAGCACCGTTGTGCCGTTTTTATCGGAAATCTTTAGATCTGCTCCTTGTGAAATGAGTTTCAGGCAATAAGATTCGTTATGCACGGCGCCAGCGGAAAACTCTTTCAAAAGGCGTTTCCCTAGCTCCTTTGCTTTATCAGCCTGTTGTTCTTGCGTGTTTTCGGGCATGCCGCCAGTGTCCCTGTTGTGCGGGTTATAAAACAGCACTCATATTACATAATATATAATGATGTGTCAATATTGATGTATGGCTTTGATAATAAAAAGAAAAAATGTGATTGAGGCCCTCACGTGTAAAAGCTTGACCTTTTCAAGTGAAAGAACCTTGTCATGCCCGCTTTACGCGGGCACCCGGTGCATGCCGAAAGGCATGCCTGTTTATAAATTGTGCGCTGAAAGTGCACACCAGACCCCCGCGCGGAGGCGGGGGTGACGGTATTTTATTGAGCCTGAGTCCTAAAACCGCTTTTGCGCCACAGCCATCCCCTCTACCGTCGGCAGCAGGATGGCGTGGTACTTTTCGGGGTCGGCAAGGCGTGTATTCACGTCACGCATGATCCTCCGCGCCGTTTCGCGCACACGATCGACAGGGCCGTCTTTCCAGACGGCATCAAACAAAAAGGCGTTGTCGCAGATAATCAGGCCATCCTTGCGAATATTTTCTTCGGCCCAATCAAGGTAGTGGCCGTATTGCAGTTTATCGGCATCGATAAAGGCCATATCAAACGGCCCATCCTGTGAAAGTTGGGGCAGCACGGTCAGCGCGTCGCCCTCAATAATTTTAATTTTCTTTTCGTGCTTTGTGTTGTCGCGGGCGATGGCGGCGCGGCGGGGGTCGTATTCAATAGTGGTCAGCAGGCCGTCATCCGGCAGGGCATCGGCCATCCACAAGGCGGAATAACCGCCCAGCGTACCGATCTCGACAATTGTTTTTACCTTTGCAAGATGAATAAGGCATTGCAAAAAACGCCCGTCTTCGGGGTGGATGGATATCTGGTCGTTTGGGTCCGTCAGGCTTTCGCGTGCCTTTTTCTGTGCGGCGGTTTCGGTGGCATAGGTTTGGCGGATATAATCCCTGCGATCTGTGAAGGTCATGCCAGAAACGCCTTTAATATCCAGCCGTGCGCAAAATATCCGCAAGCGACAAGAGCAAGGCCAATGCCGAACAACCCCCAGAATCCTGTGGGTATTTTATCGGCCAGCAGAAACGGCACAAAAAACAAAAGGGATACAGGGATGGCGGCAAAAATACTTTTTGCGAAAGTTACGGAAGCTTCGGGGTTTTTGTATTCGCCATAGGCAAAGGCGAGGGCCAGCATAGACGTCAGCGGCAGCGCCACAATAAACCCTGCCAGTTCGGGTTTTTTGCCTGACAGCCATGATGCGAAAGCGATAATGGATGCGGCAACGATGATTTTCAGCGCGGGCAAATACATGCTATAACCTTTCCGTTCAGGGTATTCTGCACAGGGATGGAGGGAAAGCAAGTATGCGCGTTGTGGTTTTGACAGGGGCAGGGATTTCCGCCGAATCGGGCATCCGCACCTTTCGTCGGGCCGATGGGCTGTGGGAAGGTCACAGGATAGAAGACGTTGCCGCCCCCGAAGGATTTATGCGTGACCCCGCACTGGTCTACCGTTTTTACAATGAACGCCGCCGGGGACTTGCCGACCCCGCCGTGCAGCCCAATGCCGCGCATGTGGCGCTGGCAGAACTGGAGGCGCGGTTGGGTGATGATTTTTTGCTCGTCACGCAAAATATCGATGACCTCCACCAGCGTGCGGGTAACAAGCGTATACGGCCCATGCACGGCGAATTGCGCAAAGCGCGCTGCGATGCCTGCGTGGGGCTTGCGCCATGGGAGGATGATTTTGATGATAAAACGGAATGCCCCCTGTGCCGTGTCACGGGAAAGTTGCGCCCGCATGTTGTCTGGTTTGGGGAGATGCCGCTGTATATGGATGAAATTTATGCCGCCCTGATGCAGTGTGATGTCTTTGCGGCGATTGGTACGTCAGGGAATGTGTATCCGGCGGCGGGGTTTGTGCAGATTGCGCGTGAAGCCGGGGCGGAAACGGTGGAGTTAAATCTGGAACAATCCATGGTGCATTCCGCTTTTGACACGGTCATTTATGGCCCCGCGACTGAGATTGTGCCGGAATGGGTGAGGGGATTGGGTTAGATTGCCACCAGCCCTGTTTCTTTTGCAATCTCGACGTTATCAAGCCAAAAGGTTTTTGTGCTGCCAACCAGCGCGTTCGCCAGTGTTTCCGAAGCGGTGCGTACGATAGATTCGGGCAGTGTCGGGTTAATGATAGCGAGGCCGGAGCCGTGCATGGCAAAGCCTTCCGCCGGAACCCCTTGCAGGCGGATTTCGCTGACCAGTATATCGTGCATACCGGTCTGGCGGAGGGACGTGAGAAGTTCGCTGCGCATTCTTTCGCCGTCTGTGCGCAAAATGGGGTACCAGAGCAGATAAACGCCCTGCGGCCATTTTTTATAGGCAAGGTGCAAATGGTGCGGCGCGTCTTTATAGTCTTGATCCAGTTCATACGGCGGGTCCATAATGACCATGCCGCGCCGTTCTTCCGGCGGTACGGATTCCAAAAGCAGGTCGTACCCGCTTATCATGCGTGCATGGGCGATGGGGTCATCAGAAAAGCATGACTGTAGGTGGCCAAACTCGCCGGGGTGCAGTTCTGCCATAAGCAGCCGGTCTTGCGGGCGCAGGAAGGTGCGGGCAATGCGGGCAGAGCCGGGATAGAGCTTTTCTTCCTCGATAATTTTCAACCATGCGGACAGGCCTGGCAGGGTTTTGTCTTGCAGGCTCTTAATACCGTTTCGGCTTTCACTTGTTTTCTGCGCAGAAGGGGAGTCAAGATCATAAGCGCCGCGCCCGGCGTGCGTGTCGATCACGCAAAGCCGCGATGATTTTTTGACCAGCGTGTCCATGAAAAGAGACAGCAGCGCGTGCTTGTGCACGTCTGCGAAATTTCCGGCATGGTATATGTGTTGATAACTCAGCATAGGAAAGAGTATAGAAAAACCCCCGCAGCATTGCTACGGGGGTTTTTTGGTGTCCAGACGTTTACGCGGCCTCTTTGAGGTCTACGGCTGTCATGCGTCCCTGACGGTCCGGGGCCAGTTCGTAGATGACCTTTTGCCCTTCGTTGAGGGCCTTCATGCCTGATTTCTCAACAGCGGAAATGTGGACAAAAACGTCCTGTCCGCCTTCATCGGGCACGATGAAGCCAAAGCCCTTTTTCGTGTTGAACCATTTTACAGTACCGCTAGCCATGAGCAGTTCTCCTTTAGTGGGTTGGTATAAAATGAAAGCTGGATGTCCCCATAACCGCGTTAAACGAGAAATATATGAATACCCCCGACCTTCGTTGCAAAGGCTAGACGAAAAATGAGGAGCCGTCTACCGGAAACTTTTGCCGCCTTTGCATGCATATGCAGTCAAAAACATCCGCTATTTCAACTGTATAGCCTGCTTTTTGCGGGAGAGTGTTAACCATTTTGCCCTATAATTCTTGGCGAAGGGGGCGACGCGTGTCTTTTTTTAGAGTTTACCATAGGTCTGTTTCGGCCCGGCTTATGCTGCATATATTTGTGATTAGCGTTGCCGTGTTTGCCATTTTGGCAATGTCGATTTCGCAAATGATCGAACGGCAGATGGAAACCGAGATTGAAAAACGCGCTGACAGCGTCAAGCGGGCGGTGGCCGTGATGGTGGAAGCTGCGGTGCAACCCGCAGCATTGGCCTTGGCTGTGGAACGGTTGGGCAAGGAAAAAGATATTCGGTCTATCGTGATTGCTGCCGGGAGCCCGCTGCATGTTGTTGCTGCGTCAAATCGCGCATGGGTCGGGCAAGACATGTCGCAAGTTGCCGACCCCGGCATGTTAAAAAACAGTATTAAGACAATGGAGCTGTGGCGCGAGGTAATGCCGTATTATCACGACGGCATTTTTGAAACGACGCTTCCTGTCTTTTTAGCGGGAAAAAGCGAGGTCGATCGCGGCGTTGTTCATGTGATGCTGAATACATCGCACATTCGTGAGAGCATTTTTAAGAATATCTATATCAGTCTTGCATGGTTCGCATCGGGCATGATGTTGCTTATGTTCTGTGTTTACATGTCGTTCCGTTACAATGTCTTAAACCCTTTGGAAAATTTACGCAGGGCAATACGCGCACAAGCGGCGGGGGAGCGTGAAGCGCGTGCCGCGATCAAGCATGATGATGAAATAGGCAGCTTGGCGACAAGCTTGAATGAGATGGTCGATGTATTGTCAGAAGCGCAGGAAAAACTGGCGACCTATGCGAAAACGATGGAAGTCAACAACCGGGAGCTTGCCGCCGCCAAGGTGGAGGCAGAGCGTGCAAACAGGCTAAAAAGCGATTTTCTGGCCATGATGAGCCATGAGATACGCACGCCCATGAATGGCATTATCGGCATGACAGGGCTTTTGCAGGAAACGCATTTAAATACGCGACAACAAAAATATGCGAAAACGGTGATGGTTTCGGCGGAAAATTTGCTCACGATCATTAACGACATTCTTGACTTGTCAAAAATAGAGGCGGCAAAGCTGGAACTGACCCCGGCACCGTTCGACCTAAAAAAGCTGATTGATAATACGATAGAGTTTTTCTCTTTTCGTGCGGAAGAGCAGGGCGTGCGCCTTGAATCTGTTTGTGCGGCGGATATGCCGCGTTATTGCGAAGGCGATGCTGGTCGTATCCAGCAAATTATTTCCAATCTTGTGAGTAATGCGATTAAGTTTACGCCGCCAAATGGATACGTTGTTTGCAGGGCCGATAATCTGGGCGTGGATAATGAAACAGCCACGATCAAGATTTCCGTTGAGGATAGTGGCATCGGCATGGCGGCGGATGTGCAAAGAGTCGTGTTTGATAAATTCACGCAAGCTGATAGCTCTACAACGCGAAAATTCGGCGGTACGGGATTGGGGCTGGCCATTTGCAAGCAACTGGCCGGCATGATGGGTGGCGAAGTCGGTGTTGAGAGCGTAGAGGGGCAAGGCTCCACATTTTGGTTCACCGTGCGTGTCCCTCTTAGTGATAAAGAAACGGTTGAAGCGCGGGAATCTTTGGCGGCTGTGGACAACTCATTTATGATTGGCGGGCTGGATGGCACGCATGTTTTGCTGGCGGAAGATAACGAAATTAACCAAGAGTTTGCAATCGAAATGTTGTCGGGGATTGGGTGCCGTATCCGGCTGGCGCATAATGGGCGTGAAGCCGTTAAAGCTTTTCAGGAAGATCGTTACGATATTGTGTTGATGGATTGCGAAATGCCGGAGATAGACGGCTATGCCGCCGCCCGTGAAATCCGCCGTATTGAAAAAGAAACGCAGGCGGAACGGACGCCTATTATCGCTTTGACGGCGAATGTTCTGAAGGGGGCCCGTGAAAAGTGCCTGAATGCGGGTATGGACGACCATGTCGCAAAACCTGTAACGCGCAATACGTTACGCAGCACCCTTTACCGTTATCTTTGTCCACAGGTTGAGCCTGAAGTGAAGCAGATTGATGAAGCGCTCTCTGTTCCGCCTGTTGAATGTATGGTTGTTGATGAAGAAAAGCTGGATGAAATCAATGATATGATGGACGATCAGTTTGCCTCTATCGTCACAACCTTTGCTGAAAATGTAGATGAGGTTATGTCGAGGTTGGGCTGTGATCTGAATGATGACAGTGCGGTCGAAATCTATGTCCGTGATCTGCACTCCTTAAAGTCTTCGAGCCGTTATCTGGGCGCTGTGCTGCTGGCCAATGCGGTGGAAAAGCTGGAGATGGCGGCGCGTGACGGTGTTCCCGCCGTTGACAGGCAGGCACTGGAGGCAGAGCTGGAAGCCGCCTGGGCGCAGAGTTGCGAGATATATAAAAGGTTTCAGGATTCATAATATCCTGCTAGAGTGCCGCCCATGGCATCGACCCTGATTTTAAGCGTACAGGAAGGCAGCATCGCCTTCGGTGAAAAAGTGATTTTCGAAGACCTCACCTTTAATATTCATGAAGGTGACAGGATATGCCTTGTGGGGCGCAATGGGTCGGGCAAGACGACGCTGATGAACATCATTACCGGCGTGCGCGACCTTGACAGCGGGGAGCGTTGGCAACTGCAGGGGATCAAGGTCGGTTATTTACAACAGGATATAATCCCGAAGCCGGGCCAGACCGTGCGGGAGTTTGTTTTCGCGCAGCTCGATAAAAACGCGGAAGAAGCGCAAGATTATAAAGTTGAAATGGTCATCCAGCCGCTAGACCTTCGGCCCGATGCCCAAATGACGGCCCTGTCCGGTGGTCAGCTGCGCCGGGCGGCACTGGCGCGTGCGCTGGTGGAGGAACCGGATATTTTGCTGCTGGATGAGCCGACGAACCATCTGGATCTTGACGTTATAGAATGGCTGGAAGGTTTTGTGCGCGGTTATCATGGCGCGGTCATTTGTATTAGCCACGATAAAAAGTTCCTCGAAAACATATCGGACAAGGTCTTTTGGCTGGACCGGGGCCGTTTGCGCGTCAGCCCCCGTGGTTTCAGTCATTTTGACGACTGGGCGGAAATGCTGATGGAGCAAGAAGCCAGAGAGCTTGCCAACCGCCGCAAGATGGTGGACATGGAATCCGAATGGGCGGGGCGGGGTGTTAAAGCCCGCAGGAAGCGCAATATGCGCCGCCTTGAAAACCTGAAGATTGAAAAAGAGCGGCTGAAGAAAGATGAAAGCTCCTTTCGTCGTTTGATGCGTAGGATCGAGGTGGAGCCACTGGACGAAAGCGCCCTTGGCTCCCGCGTGATCGCAGAGTTTTTCAAGGTTTCCAAAACATTTGTTCATGACGATGCGCCGGATACGGTGATCCTGAACAGTTTCAGCTATCGTATTTCCCGTGGAGACCGCATTGGGATTTTGGGCAAAAACGGGTCGGGCAAGACCAGTTTTTTGAAACTCCTGACCGGGGCCTTGTCGTCGGATAAGGGCAAGGTCAAACTGGCCAAAGATCTCACGTTTTCTTATTTCGATCAAAAGCGGAGCGATCTGGTCCCTGAAGACACGGTGCACCAAAACCTCTGCCCGAATGGCGGCGACTATATAAATGTGATGGGCAAGCACCGCCATGTCTGCGGCTATCTGAAGGAATTCATGTTTGATCCCGCACTGAAGGACCAAAGGGTTTCAACCCTCTCCGGCGGCCAGAAAAACCGCCTTTTGCTGGCAAAAGTGCTGGCGAACCCGCGTTCCTTGCTGATTCTTGACGAGCCGACGAATGACCTCGACATGGAGACATTGGACATGTTGGAGGAGATATTGTCCCAATATAACGGCACGTTGGTTGTTGTTAGCCATGACCGCGATTTCCTGGACCAGACGGTGAGCCGTATTCTGGCTTTTGAAGGGGATGGCGTGGTCGATGGCTGCGTGGGAGGCTATTCAGATTATCTGGCCTATAAAAAGTCACGCCCGGAGAAAGGAGGGGTTGTAATGCCCCCAGCCTCCAGCCCTGCAGGCAAGTCTGCCCCTACTGCCGTGCAAAAAAGCAAGGGGCGCCTGACCTATAAGCTGCAATATGAGCTGGATAACCTGCCAGCACGCATCAAGGTGCTGGAGGTCGAGATTGAAAACCTTGAAGCCACGCTGGCGGACCCTGCGCTTTTTGAACGTGACCGTGCGGCTTTTGATACGGCATCGCAGCGCATTGGCGATGCGCGTGCAGAACTAGAATCAGCGGAAGAACGTTGGCTGGAATTGGAAGATATGCGCGCGTCTGCAGAGGGGTAATTTGCGTTTTTCTACCGTTTGACAGGCATGTTTTGGCGATAATTCACCCAAAATGCCTGAAAACAGGGGGTTTCATGCACTTTTTTGTTGGCGAAACCGTTTTTATCTGCAATGAATACTTCATGTCGGCACGGGGGAAGTGATTCTGGGGAGTATGGTTTCAAGCCTTTTTCCGCGTATTTTTTCCCAGCCGGATTTGAAAACCCTAATTAACAAGTGAGTCTTGAAAATGGCTAAAGCTAAAGCAAAAACCAAAGCTGCTCCCAAGAAAAAAGCAGCTTCCAAAAAGAAAGTTGTTAAGAAAACAGTAGCGAAGAAGAAAGCTGCTCCGAAAAAGAAGCCTGCGGCGAAGAAAAAGCCTGCAGCAAAGAAAAAGGCGCTGACCAGCCTTGATACCGTAACACTGAAGCACATCGCTGCAGAGATTGCTGAAGAGTACGAGATGCCGAAGAAGCAAGCGAACGAGATTATGGACAGCCTTGTTCAGCACATCGTTACATGCCTGAAAAAAGGCGCGCGTATCCGTATCGTTGGTCTGGGCATCCTGCAGGTTAAGAAACGTGCAGCGCGCATGGGCCGTAACCCTGCAACGGGCGAAACGATCCGCATTCCTGCGAAGAAGAAAATTGCTTTCCGCGCTGCGAAAGACCTGAAAGAAGCAGTCGGCAATAAGTAATTTCGCTTTCGCGAATTTGCACAAAAACCCCCGTATCGGCTTGGCCGTACGGGGGTTTTTGTTGCTTTGTGTCATTCCGCGCGCAAGCGAGGAATCTTTAACTTTCTGATTATGGTGGGGAAATAGGTTCCTCGCTTGCACGCGGAATGACATTCACCTTTATGGTTTTGGCCGGAACATGCGCAGCGCACCGGGGAGGGATTTGATTTTCAACGGGTACTGCACATGCTCAAGCTCGCCATCGATAATGATGGGAATATCTTTTCCGGCATCTTTTTTACGGGCAGGTTCTACCGTGAGTTCAGGCGCAACTTCAGACGTGACCGATTTGTGCTGCGTCCACGTGCCGTTCCATGCGGCCTGTAAAATGCTTTTAGGGTTCAGCAGGCCGAAATTCCACGCATTGCCTTTGATCGCGTAAAGGGCCAGTTTGCCCGTGTTCAGGTTATTTTTTGTGACGATGTTTTCCGTGACGTCTTTGAACAGGTCCGCCCCTGTCTTGCCAAGGTCCAGTGTATTGGGCCGGGGCGTGACCGGGTTGTTCGATATCATGATAATCCGGCCAGCGTGGTCTTTGGGTTTGTTGTCTGTATTATCTTCTACACGGATACGCGTCTTTGTGCCTGTCAGCGCGCCTGTAATGGCCTGCATCAGGCGCGGGATCGCGACGGTATCGCCGTCCCGCAGCTCTTCGCGGGCGTGGAACAGTTGCACGCTGTTGGGGTCGATCAGCATGGCGACAAGGAAGTTTTTGCCATTGACCTGCGCGACGTCCATATCCACCGTTTCGATATCCTTGTATTTGGCGGCTGCTTTCTTAAAGTCGCCTGTCAGGCCAAGCTGCCGGGCCACCAGACAATTTGTGCCCAGTGGCAGCGTGCCGATGGTTACGTCCTTGCGGCCCAGAACCTGATTGGCGGCTGTTAACAAGGTGCCGTCACCGCCGCAGATAATCAGCCCCCGTGTGCCGCCAGCATGTTGATCTGCCCATGTGCGAACGGTTTGGGCGATGTCTTGTCCTTCAATCAGCAGCATGTCCCCGGTTTTATCGCCAAAAGCGGCGCGGATATCGTGCTGGACCTGTTCTATACCAAGGTCGAGGACAGTGCCGGAGCGGCGGTTGATGACGAAATCGAATTTATCTGGCTGCATGGGGCCTCTCTTTGTTTTGCATATATATACATGAAGTATTCCGAAAAATCAACTCTGTGTTTTTATTGCTTTCCTGTCCTGCTATCTGCCCGTTTCTGTTACACTTTCTGCGCATGAATACAGGAGAGAGCATGGCTTTTATCGAAGTGCAGAACGTGACGTTTGAATATCCGGGCAAAAAGGCGCTGGATGATGTGAGCTTTTCCATCCCTGAGGGCAGCGTGGTGGCGCTGGTCGGGCCGAACGGCGCGGGGAAGACGACCTTGATGCGTTGTTTGGTGGCGCTGGACCAACCGCAAAGCGGGAAAATTATCATGAATGGCGTGAATGTAGAGGAAGACCCGCGTGCCGTCCATGCGATGTGCGGCTATCTTTCCGACTTTTTTGGCCTTTACGATGCGTTGTCGGTACGGCAGTGCCTGACTTATGCGGCATGGAGCCAGAACCTGCCGGCGGGGAAGATTGCGAAGACAATTGATGCCGTTGCGGAACAAACAGAGCTTGTCGATATGCTGGAGAAAAAGGCAGGCGATTTGTCACGTGGCTATCGCCAGCGGCTGGGTATTGCGATGGCGCTGATCCATGATCCCAAGGTCCTGATTTTGGATGAGCCTGCGTCGGGCATGGACCCCGAAGCGCGCATAGGCTTGTCGCGCCTGATGCGACGCCTCAGGCATACGGGAAAAACCATTATCGTATCCTCCCACATCCTGAACGAGCTGGAGGATTATTGTACGGCGATGCTGGTCATTCGTGACGGCAAAATGTCGGAACACGTGACGCTCAAGGATTTCTCGGCACGTGCAGTCAAGACATTGCGTATTGTTATTGCAGAGGTGACGGAAGCGCATATGGATTTTGTATCTAAACAGCCCCATGTTTCTGAGGTGCGGATAGAAGAAGGCATTATCCTGTGCGCTTATGCCGGGAGTGATGAAGAACAACGCGCTTTTCTCAAAGCTTTGGTGGCTGCCGATATTCCCGTTTTGTCCTTTGAGGCGGCGGCACACCGTTTGTACGATGCCTATATGAACATTTCCACACAATCTGCGGAGAAAAAATAAAATGCGCTATTTTATCAGTCCTGAACTGCACCGCAATTTGTGGCAGAAGTTTTCTACATTACATCTTGTGTCTGTCCCCTTTGTTTTGGCGATGTTGTGCTTTATTGCCTCCAAGACAGATGTAGATAACCCAGAAACGGCTATTAATGGTCTTATGACTGTCATCTTCTACCTTGTTTTCTATGTCTGGGGTATTTACGAGGCAGGCACGGCTGTACAGGACGAAGTGAAAAGCCGGACATGGGATTTACAACGCATGTCGGCGATGTCGCCCTGCCATCTGGCTTTTGGCAAGTTTTTTGGCGTGGTGTCGTATACATGGTATGCGGGCCTCGCGACACTGGCGATCTTTGCCTATACCTTCCCGCTCAGGGGTTTTTCGGGGTGGAAGTCGAGTACCGGTGCGACGCTCGAACAAACGGCTTATATCGTGTTTTTCATGTTCATGATCGGTGTTGTCGGGCAGGGCGTTGCTTTCCTGCTGAGCTTTGCGGATTTGTCTGCCGCCATCAAGGAAAAAAAGAAATCGCGCCTGCCAAAAGCGAACTTGCCTTTGCTGGTAGGGTTGTTTACGTCGTTTACGCTGCACCAGTTTGTTATGGAGGGCTTGCTGCGTGGCCGTCTGGGGACGGAAGGGCTTTACAGGTACAATAAACTTGTGACGTGGTTTAGCGCTGAATACATGCGCGAAGATTTTATGGTCTTCACGCTGCTCTTTTTCGCGCTCCTTATTTTCTACGGTATTTACCGGATGATGCGTATTGAGCTGATGTATCCCGTTTGGCCTGTGGGCTGGACGCTCACAGCTTTGTTGATTGCCGGGTATAGCATTGGGTTTATGACTGTTAAAAGCCCCACAGAGCAGATTGTTGCCGCTTTCATGGTTTATTTGATGATGTTGGTGGCGGCTTATGGCGCGATGATAAAAGAGGCGGATGATTGGCAAAAGCTTGGCCGCTTTGCGGCGCGTATACGTGGCAGAAACTGGCGCGGCGCTCTTCAGGGGGCGCCGTCATGGGTGACGGCGGCAGCGGCAAGCCTTGCGTGCATGGCTGTGATGTCCTGGCTGGCATGGCACGCCCATCGTACAGAGAGCGATGATAAGGCGCTGCATGCCATTGTGCTGTCCGCCACAATGTTTTTATTTGCTGTGCGGGATGGCATTGTGATGCACCTGATCTTCCGCCTGTCCGCAAAAACGGCGCGGTTCGGGTTTGTGCTGTACTATCTGGTGATTTACGGTTTGTTGCCGACAGTGCATATGCTGCTGCTGAACAGCGTGTTTTCGGCGAGCGATCTGGCCAATGCCGTTGAAAAATACCTGCGCAAAGGAACGTTTGGCGACAAGATCGATAAAATCACGGACGTGATGAGCTGGTATTATCCATCACTTTCGCTGGATGTCGGTGTTTTTGTGCCGGTGTTGGTACAGATCGCTTTGCTGGCGCTGTGGTGGCGGAATGTTTTGGTGAAAGGAAGAGTCGGGCATGGCGCGTGATAAAGAAGGTTGCGTTGACGTTTCCAGGCTGCCTTTGGTGGTGACTGTTATATGGTTTTTCTTGTCATTGCCCATGGCCGAACATTTTTACGATGAAGTTTTTGATGGCGGCATTTTTGTTCGTTTGTTCTCCTTGGCTTTTGTGACCTTGCCTGTTTGGAGTGTTTGGGGTTGGAAGTGGATGACGCATGGCGTGAAAGTTGGAAGATGGGTGTGGGGCGCTTATTTTTTATTTTGTGCGTTGCTTCTGTCTTTATTTTTGGCAGAAAGGCAATTGAATGAATTGGTGTATCTCCCGTTTCTTTTCTTTGCCGTTTTTGCGTTGCAGGTCATGTCGTTTGATGGTCTTCCGGCTCCCGTTGTTTGGGTGTGGGGTAAGGCTGGAGTATTAAAGCGTGCCCCCAAAAAATATTACCTGTCTGCCGTGGCTATTGTTGGTTTGGTAGCGCTGGCGGGAAATGCTTATGAAGAGCATCAGTCAGTAAAGCGAGCAGAAAAATGGGCGAAAGAATACAGGGTGGCACAGAAAAATACGACAGCAAATCGTTTCGTGCCGCTTTTGGAAGATGAGCTTTCTACGACGGTGTATTCAGAAGACGAAATAAAGAAATCCCAAAGCTATATTGAATTATTGCTTCCATTTACAAAACAGCGGACCTCTTTGCAAACGGAAGAGTTGAAAAAGGGGGTTGAAGGAAAGCTGGTGCGGGATACTGGTGTTGTTTCCTCTGTCAGAAGTGCTTACTTACCAAATTTTGCAGTCGTGACGCTGAAGGTGCCTGTGCCTATGATAGCAATACAGGAATATTCTTCTCAGCAGCGACTTTCGCAAAGAAACACGGTTGTTTTTGAAGTAAGAAAAAAAGACGCGGTTCGCCTTAACGAAGGTGCTTCTGTTGAGTTTACCGGAAGAGTGAGTGCTCTGAAAATTGATTATTCAGGCAATATTGAGATGAGGGTTTCATCTGTGGTTCTGGAGGATGCGGAGTAATAAACTCACCCCGTCTTCGCCTTCTTCCGTTTCTCCACCCGGCGGCGCATCCGGGTCGTAATGGCGGCAAGGCCCATTTGCTTGCGCATGTCGAAAACAGTTTGCTTGACGATTTCGCGCACCGTGGCGGTGCCGTCGAGGATAATTTCTTCCAGAAGACCTGATTGCGATTCGTATTTCGCGCGGGTTTCGCGCATGGGGTTTAAAACCTCTTCAATCGCGGTGATGAGCTTTTCCTTCACCTCGACATCGCCGACCTTTCCGGCGCGGTAGCGGGTTTTTAAATCCTCGACCTCGGCTTTGTTGGTGTTAAAGGCATCGTGGTAAATAAACACAGGGTTGCCTTCAACCGTGCCGGGGGTATCGGCGGTTAAACGGTTGGGGTCGGTGAACATCGACATGACTTTCTTTTTCACGGCGGCCGTATCATCGCTCAGGAAAATCGCGTTGTTGAGGCTTTTGCTCATTTTCGCATCGCCATCCGTGCCGACCAGTGTGGGCACTTCGCCTACCAGCGCTTCCGGCTCCGGGAAAAAATCACCATAGAGGTGGTTAAAGCGGCGCGCAATTTCACGCGTAATCTCGACATGCGCAAGGTTATCTTTGCCCACGGGCACCACGTTGCCCTTCACGCATAAAATATCGGCGGATTGCAAAACAGGATACCCCAACAGGCCATAGGGCATTTCATCTTTATTGCTGTCGCGCACCATGTCCTTCAGGCTGGGCAGGCGTTCAAGCCGTGGCACGGTCACAAGGTTTTGGAACAGCGTGTTGATCTCGCACACTTCTGGAATAGCGGATTGCAGATAGGGCGTGGAGACAGCAGGATCAATCCCTACCGCCAGATAATCCAGCACCATGTCACAGGCGTTTTGCGTGACGGCGTCGATATCTTCCTTGGTATTCTTGGTCGTCAGCATGTGCAGATCGGCGATAATTAAATATGTTTTGTAATCGTGCTGCAGCTTCACGCGGTTTTTCAGCGTGCCGACATAGTGTCCCAAATGCAGTTTGCCCGTGGGGCGGTCACCGGTCAGGAGGATTTTTTGCGACATTTTTGTATTCCCGTTTCTAGACAAGGCCATAGTTATAGCACGTTTGCCCTCATGATAAAGCGGGCGGTGTAATATTGTAAATAATTGATATTTAATGATATGCTCATAACTTCTGTGGGCCGTGGAGGGCTTTTTGCGTGTGGGCGCTGGGTAAAACCGTTTTTCTTCCGCTTTTGATGGTGCTGTTTTTGGCCGTCAATATCGGCATTTACCTGTCGGGTGTCTCGCTGGTGGCGGACAGGCAGGGGTGGACAGGCTTTGACCTTGCCGTGATCTTCTTTACGGGTGGCGCAGCGGCGGTCATGGCGTATTTGTTTTTGGGCCGCACTGCGCCCTATACCATTCGCCCCGCGTTTTTTCGGTGGTTCGGGGCGGGCATGGCGTTGGTGGCTGTGACGGCAGGGTGGTTGCATGACAGCTATGCCTTCTGGCTCGCCTTTGCCGCCATTGCAGGGCTGGCGCATACGCATTTTTATCACGGCATACGTTTAAAAATGGCCAAAGGGGCAGAGGATAAAACGTTGATGCGTTTATTCTCCCTCAAATACATCATGCTCTGCGCGGGGAATATGGTGGGGGTAACGCTGGTACAGTTTTTGTCGTTGCAGGCTGTGTTTTTCCTGATGGCGTTTTTTTATGTTTGTATTTTCCTGTGTTCCTTTGCCAAATTCCGGATAGAGGCTGATGGGGTCACAGGCAAAACCAGCCTGAAAAACCTGTGGCAGTTTATACAATCGGCATGGCGTGCCGTGTTTCTCTGTGCACTATGTGGTGTGCTTGGGGAAACGTTTTATTATTTTGTCATCACCATGCATTTGGATGCCGGGTTTTCCGAAGGGTTTTCCCTGCAAAGCTATAATATTTTAATGCTGGGCGCGGTGCTGCTGCAATACCCGTTGGCAGGGTTGCAGGATAAAAATACCCGCCACGCCGTCACGGTGTTTGCCGTGCTTGGCGGCCTATGCTTTGCCGTTCTGCCATTGTTTAACCACATTGCCGTGATCGGCATTGTGCTCTTTATCCTTGGCGGGCTGATGGCGGCTTTGTCTGTGGTAGGGGATGGATATATCTGCAAAGCCTACCCTGAAAAAAGATCAACCGCTTTGCAAGTGGCCGCGCTGGCCTATTTGGTCGGGCATACGGTGTGCGACCCTGTTGCGGGCGCCGCGCTGGATATGCTGGGCCGTGCGGGGTTGTGCGGGGTGTTTGTTGTGGTAATGGTTGGGGTTTATTGGGGGGTGGGGCGGAGTAGTCAATCTGCCTGAAACGCCTTTATCCTTTTTTCCGCTTCTTGCGGGAATTTTATGGCGGTTTCAAAGGTGAAAACATCGTGCGGTGCATGGGATTTTGCGCGGTCGAGGGTGTTCCACTGCGTGCACCATGCATGTAGGTGCGTTTCCAGTTTGGTGAAATCTTTGGTTAGATTGGCCGGAATTAAGCTTTTGTTATCTGCAATACGTTGCAGCAGGGCCGCGTTATGCCGTTTAATCACCTGCGCTTGGGCATAGGTGCGGTCCTTGGCCATGTAGTCTTTATATGCTTTTCCAGCACTTGATAAATCGTGGATGACAGATTTTATAAATGCGGCTGTGCTTTCCTCAGGCACGTTTTTTTTTCTTGCAAGGGCGCGTGCGGCAGCGGGGGAGAGGTCTGTTTTTTTTCCGTTCTCCATTATATAAAGCGGAAAGGCATCGGTATGGACGGCGCGGATACGGCGTTCCACTTCATTAGGGCTGGTATCGGTAGTGATTTCCTGCAGCGCATTCAGTTCCGCCATTTTCCGCGCCGTGCCGCGCCATTTTTCGTGGGCGGCGGTGGAAATGGCGTGATGAATATAACCTTGCCCACCTTTGGCGATGCCGTGGATTACATCTGAAAACAGCTCCGCAAGGCTTTCATGTGCGCGAGGCAAAAGGCGGGCCACCGTATCTGCAGGCAGAATGGGGAACCGGGCGCATTTTATAATGGCGCCGCTGTCGATTTTTTCATCCATGATATGTGCTGTCGCGCCATAGTTGCTTGCATTTTCATACAGCGCAAAATTAATGCACCCGCTGCCCGGATATTCGGGCGGGGCGGGGTGGAAATTAATGGCTGCCACACGCGCGCGCTGCAACAGGGGTTTCCGCAAAATATAAAAGCTGCGAAAGCAGAAAATATAATCTCCTTCCCAACTCTCGACAACGGCGGGCATTTTCTCCCCGCGTTTTTCGGATATGACTGCGGTGATGTCAAAGCCCAGCGCTTCCAGCAACGCCAGCCCCTTTTCCGTCCCCGCACAGTTCTTGCGGCCAAAGAAGAGGGTTTTTTTTGTGGGGGTGTTTTTCATGTGTTCTTGTTCGGTGTTGCTGTTCACTTTATTGTACAACCGCCGTGTTAATCATGGAAACGATATTTGACGAAGTTATAGGTTTGATCGTTTTGATCGGTATAGCTAACCCCCACTTCGTTGTTGGGCAACATGATAAGGCGGACATCCCTTAAAAAGTGTCCGGAAGAAAAAAAGCCCCGGTTCCCGAACTTTTCCGAGAAAACAAATTCCCCTTTTTCCAAGTCATAAACAACAAAGGCAACCCATCTGGTGGGGCCACGCGAATCGCGGGATATGCCAAGGAACATATAGCGCTCGTTATCGCTGACGCGGATAGTTGAAACAGTATTGCGAGCCATAAAGGAAGGCCTTCCCAAAATATCCTCGCTGGAGAATAAAAGGGACGATTTGCCCGTTTGCAAATCATGTAAATAAATGCCACCTGCTTCCCCGCCGCCCTGATCTGAAAAAACCAGCTTGTCCTCCCCCAGCATATCGCCCGTGCCGCCATAGGCCCGCGCTATTTTCGGGTCCTTGATCTCGAATGTCTTGCTTTCCATGCCGGGCGGGGTGACGACATCAAGGTAATCTTTGCTGGTGCGGTATGTGCCATCTTCGGAAAGCCTGTAGGTGACAAGAAAACTATCCGGCGCGATGCTCAGGAAGTTGGCCTCGCTGGAACGGCTCTGGAAAACTTTTTTGGCAAGCATCTGGCCCGCATCGTCAAAGGAATAGATGGGCGTGTAATAGGTGTGTTTATCATCCGCATGATATGTCTCTCCACGCGCAACCAGCGGGCTGTAACTCACCAGACCCCAGCCGTTGTTCAGCTTTGATCCCGTGGATTTAAGAATGTCCTCCACTTTTGCATCGGTGATAAAGGCGATCTTTCCTGTTTTGACATCGAAATACCAGTTTTTCACCGCAGTTTTATCGTAATCCACGCCGTGCATTTTATAGCGGAAGGATTCTTCGTAGGTTTTTTCGAAGACGGGGGTGTTGGCGTTGGCGTGGGCGGTGTGTACGGGCACCGCAAACATGAATGCGAGGAGGGTGAGAGAGATAGAAAGAGCGTATCGTTTCATAGCTGGGGGGTAGAACTCATCATTAAGAAAGTTGAGGAAACTTTTTGTGAATAGCTGCTTGTAAGGTTGATGAAATTTTTTCCATTTCATCAAATCTATGTCTTATGCCATTAATGCCTTCTAAAAGTACATCGTAAACTTTTAATGTAAGTTCATCAGTTATGTGTTGATCCTTCAGTAAGCGCCCAGATTTTCTTACCTCATTTATAAAGTATTCCGCAAGTTTGATGTTTGTCCTAAGTTGATACATAATATGCAGGATGCCTGTATCTATACACGAATGTATGTCCCAGTCTGCATCTAAACTGGTGGGCATAAAAAAGTACTCGCTATTAGGTTTTGTTATATGCTCAGATATTTTCAAGAAATTCTTGCTGTCAATATGTTCTTTGAGGTCCTTGCTGGGGAAGTTTGTGAGCGAATGGTCTAGCTCCCAAAGCTCATAAATTAAAGTGCCTAGGTACGCGAATTCCTTGCGTTCAATATCTTCCCTTCTAAAATCTCGTTCCCTATTGTCTGTCACTATGCTGGCGCTGTAGGCTTTTTTTGCAGCATATAAGGCAACTAGAGCACCCATCAGTGGGTACATATGTACGTACATTGGTATTTTGTGCAGCCCAACACCCGCCGTGAACCAATCTGCAAGACCTCTGATCCAGTAGTCTTGCAGTGTAAAATCTGTCGTTACGGGCTTAAAAAAGACTTGGAAGAGTAGCGTTGCGTTTAAAAAAGCGAGAGATTGCAAGGCGTGTTTTTTGTATTTCAACTTCATCCTTTTATTCCCACTCAATCGTCCCCGGCGGTTTGCTGGTGATGTCGTATACCACGCGGTTCACCCCCTTCACCTCGTTCACAATCCTTACAGCGCAGCGGCCTAAAAATTCGTGCGGCAGGTCGGCGTAGTCGGCGGTCATGCCGTCGACGGAGGTGACGGCGCGGAGGGCGAGCACATGGTCGTATGTGCGGCCATCGCCCATCACGCCCACGGTGCGTACGGGCAGCAGCACGGCGAAGGCCTGCCATGTTGCATCGTAAAGGCCGCTGTCGCGCAGCTCGCCAATAAAAATGGCATCGGCTTTGCGCAATATCGCCAGTTTTTCTTCGGTGACTTCGCCCGGAATGCGGATGGCAAGGCCGGGGCCGGGGAAGGGGTGGCGGCCAATAAATTTTTCGGGCACGCCCAGTGCGCGGCCCAATGCGCGCACTTCGTCCTTGACCATCATGCGCAGAGG
>JAPPOU010000039.1 GCA_028817795.1 Alphaproteobacteria bacterium | reverse complement strand
GGCTGACCCGCCCACCCCATAACAGGCGGTTGCCGGGCAAAATGCGGTAATAATCGCTGCAAAACCGCATGTCGTAGATGGCATGTGGCGTATCAATGGCGCTTTTTAAAACATCTGCGTCAATCGGCTCTGTTGACATGGAATAGGTGCGGACGGGGAAGGCCGCGTATTCCAGTCGCTTGTCGAGGCCGTTGGCATAGATCGCGCCGCAGGAGACAACGTATTGCGATTTTACAACCCCGTTGGAGGTTGTGACCTTCCATCCCGCGCCATCGCGGTCGATGGATGTGGCACGGCTCTCCTCGAATATTTTTCCGCCCAGTTGCGCAACCTTGGCGGCAAGGCCGTGGGTATAACGCAGGGGGTTAAACTGGAAATCGTTTTTGGAATAAACGCCTTCATAGTATTTATCTGTCTTGCAATGCGCACGCACCTGGTCGCGTGTCCAGTATTCAAAGCCAAGATCGAAGTTTTCGTTGGCGTCATCGACATATTTTTGAATTTCGTCCGGCCTGTCGCGCCATGTGACGGTCAAGACGCCATCACGCACAGGGCCGCATTCTATATTAAAATCGTTGATGCGCTTTTTGATGAGGGCGCGGGCGCTTTTGGTCATGTTGACCAGTTCACGCGCTTTTTCAAGGTTCAGCTTTTTAACCAGCGCGGCCTGCCCCGCTGCAAATCCCTTGGCGACAAAACCGGCAGCACGGCCCGATGCGCCCCATGCGATGCGGTTTTGCTCGACCAGTACCACGCTTTTCCCGCGCTCCAAAAGCCCCAGCGCCGTGTTTAACCCCGCAAGCCCGCCGCCGATGATGCAGACATCTGCTTCCTCCGTTCCTTGTAAAACGGGGTAGGGGTCCGGCGCGCCCATGTCGCGCAGGTAAAACGTATCTGTATACGAAGAATGTGCAACGTCGTTTTGCATGCCACGACTATGGCAGAAAGCTTGCAGGCGGTCAATTTGAGACAGCATAGGGCTTCGTCAGTAAACAGTTCTTTCTCCCAGTGGGAGAGGGTTTTGGGGGCAGGTTGTGGTATTGTTATGCCTATCCGCGCCGCACAATCAGGGCTTGGGCACCCCTATATCGCGCACCGTATTTCTGTAACCAAGCAAGGCGAGTTCTTTTTTCAGTTCCGCCATCGTCTGGGCGTAATCGCCTTTGTGGTGGATGGCAATACCGCCAGCTTCGCGCCAGTCGTTACAGTTCGATTCCCGGTCATCAATCAAAATGCGGGTGGGGCCTGCCAGCAGGTGCTTGTCCTTGCTGGGGCAGATAATCAGGTCCATCACGGCAAACTTGTCACGATCGGGCCGGAATTTTTTCATCCATGCGGCCTTGCCGGAAAAACAGCCGTCGTTCAGCATGGGGCCTGTCAGGAATTTAAAGGGAGCGATGCTTTTAATGTCATCCAGAAAATTTCTTGCGCCGTCAAATTCCGGCATCGATGCCCACCAGTTGTGGTCCAGCGCATCGTAATTGATTTTTCCGGCATCATCGACCATGCCAGTGTCTTTCAGGTGTTTGTCCATATCCGAAAAAACACCGTCGATATCAAGGAAGACCATGATGTCTGTTTTCTGGTTTTTATCTGCCATGTTTCTGTCCTTTCCATACCTAACAGCGACAGGTTATCATGCATATGTTAATAAACTGTTTATAATTTCCATACTGTTTTTTCTAATATGGGCAGGGACAGTTCCTTTGCCGCTAAAGTCACCCTCTCATTAAGGCTTGCGGCGGGGAGCCGCAATAACCTCCAGCTTACCCTTGGGCCGCATGGTAAAGGCGGGTTCCTCGCCATCCAGTGTGCGCACGGCCTTCAATTTTACGCGATTGAAGATTTCGGCCAGCGTTAGCGTGCCTTCCTGCAGGGCCATCGTCATGCCAAGACAGGTACGCCCACCGCCGCCAAAGGGGATGTAGCCGAGCGGGAACCTGCTTTTTTCGAACCGGGCGGGCTTAAAGGATTCCGGCTCATCCCATATGTCGGGGCTTTTGTGCATTTTGCGAATGTCGATACGGACAAGATCACCTTTTTTAAATTCCCGCCCGCCTGCGGTGGTGTTTTCCAGCGCTTCCCGCCCGATTTCATAGGCGGTGGGGTGCAGGCGTAATGCTTCCTTAAATGCATTACAGGCAGAGGGCAGATTGTTGAAATCATCGGGCTTGACGTTATTGCCTTTGGTCACGCCATCTGTTTCACGGCGGATTTTTTCAATTTCTTCGGGGTTCTTAAGAAGTTCATCCAGCGCAAAGGTGAGCGCGGCGGCAGTTGTTTCATGGCCAGCGACAATAAACATGACAAGCTGGTCTTTTATTTTTTTATCGCTGAGCGGTCCGCCGGTTTCAAGGTCTTTTGCGTTGATAAGGCGGCCCAGAATATCGTCGGGTTGTTGGTTTAGCTTGCGGCGGCGGGTGATAATGCCGTCAAGGATGCTGTCCATTTTCTTGCTGGCATCAGCATATTCCTTTTTCATGCGCGGCACATGGTCATAGGGCATGCCGAAAATACGGGAGAGAAGGGTCAGCCCTGAAGGTTTGCGGAAAGATTCCAGCGCGACGGTGGCCGTGTCGATAATGGCTTCACCCTCTTTTTCATCAACTGTTTTGCCAAAGGTCACGCGCAAAACGGCGCGGGCCGTCAGGCCGCGCATGGCGCGTTCGGCGTCAATGGGGGTATCCCCGTTTTTCAGCCAGTCGTCGATCATGGTATCGCATTCCTCGACGATCACGGGGGCGATGCTGTTGCTGACCCCTTTGCGCGAAAAGATATCCGCAATCAAGTCGTGCGTGTATTTCCAGGATTCATCTTCGTCCAGAATAAGGGCCTTGCCGATGAACTGCCCCATGGCTTTTTTGACAAAGGTTGGCGTGCGAAATGCATCACGTTGCTTGAAGATGTCACGCGCAACGTCCGGGTCGGCCGTGTCATGCGCGCGCAGTTTCCCGGTGCGCGATGTGATGTGGAGGGGGGATTCTGTTTTTTCATGAAAAAGGTTTATGATTTTCTGAAACGGGTTCTTCATGTCGGGCCTCCTCCGTATTTTGGCGGCTTGAGCGCGCGCGGCGCGGCGGGTTTCAAAATGGCAGGGTCAATTTCACGAATAAAATCCATTTTTTTATAGGGGGCGATTTTTGCGTATTCGCGCAAGACGCCCTCGCGGAATGTGGGGTGTGTGTGCCAGTTTTTGCGGCCTACGCCATGGTATTCTGGTGTGGTGAACATTTTTTTAAGTTCGGGCCAATGCCGTTCCAGTGTCATCAGGAACCGGCGGGAGGCATGTATCTGGCCGATAGCGATGGCGGACTTGATCGCACCTTTGCCAAGGGTGCGCTCTAAAAGCGCGCGGGTGTTGATAACGTTTTCACCTGTATTGGTCGCCTTGTCTTCAACCAGAATAGCGCTTTTGGGTACGCCGCGCTGTATCAAGACATCGCGCATACGGTGGGCTTCCAGCCTGCCATCGTTCGTGGTAACGCCGCCCGTGACGGCAATGCGCGGAAAAAAGCCGCGATGGTACAGGTTGGCCGCGTGGTTGGCCATGTCGTCAGCACGCTGGCCACCGAAAATAATACAAACATCCGCCCGCGCCAGCGGCGTTTCAACCAGCATGTATGTGCCAATATGGTCGTAAAACGCGTTTATCAGGCTGTGCGGCTTTTTTTGCATCCCGCGCTTTATCCTGTGGCCTTAACAGGCGCTGCTTTTGCAGGCGGCATGTCCAGTTTAATGTGCACGTCTTTCAGGGCTTGTGGCTCGACATTTGCGGGGGCGCCCATCAATAGGTCTTCGGCCTGCTGGTTCATGGGGAAGGCAATAACCTCGCGAATGTTCGGCTCGTCCGCTAGCAGCATGACGATACGGTCAACGCCGGGGGCGCAACCGCCATGTGGAGGCGCGCCGAATTTAAAGGCGTTGTACATACCTGCAAATTTTTTCTCGACCACTTCCTTGGAGTAACCGGCAATGCCAAAGGCTTTTTCCATCACTTCCGGCAAGTGGTTCCGGATCGCGCCTGAGGATAATTCAATGCCGTTGCAGACGATATCGTATTGGTAGGCTTTGACGTCCAGCGGTTCCTGTGTTTCCAGCGCGTTCAACCCGCCCTGCGGCATCGAGAAGGGGTTGTGCGAGAACTCGATTTTCTGGGTTTTCTCGTCAAATTCAAACATGGGGTAATCGACGATCCAGCAGAACTTGAATGTGTTTTGTTCGACAATATCTATGTCTTCCGCGATTTTCGTGCGGGCAAGCCCCGCGAAATGCGCGGCTTTGGCCTCCATGTCGCAGACAAAGAACACGGCATCGCCATCTTCTGCGTTTATCATCTCACGCAATGCTGTTTGCGCGGCAGCGGGCACGAATTTCGCGATCGGGCCTTTGCCTTCGCCATCGGCAAACAAAATATAGCCAAGCCCCACAGCGCCTTCGCCGCGTGCCCAGTCGTTCAGCTTGTCAAAGAAGCTGCGCGGGCGGTCGCCGACTTTGGGTGCGCGAATGGCGCGGACAACGCCGCCTTTTTCAACAATGCCCTTGAACGCTTTAAATTCCACGTCATCACGGCGGAAGATATCGGTGATGTCGGTGATGATAAGGGGGTTGCGTAAATCTGGCTTATCACTGCCGTATTTCAGCATCGATTCCGCATAGGGAATACGGACGAAGGGTGGTTTGCTGACATCGAATTTTGTGCCGGTGAAATCTGCAAATTCTTCAAACAGGCCGTGCATCACAGGTTCGATCGCGTTAAATACGTCATCCTGCGTGGCAAAAGCCATTTCCAAATCGAGCTGGTAAAACTCTCCGGGGCTGCGGTCGGCGCGGGCGTCTTCGTCGCGAAAGCAGGGCGCGATCTGGAAGTATTTATCGAACCCCGACATCATCAAAAGCTGTTTGAACTGCTGCGGTGCCTGCGGCAGCGCATAAAACTTGCCGGGGTGTACGCGGGAGGGGACAAGGTAGTCACGTGCGCCCTCAGGTGAAGATGCCGTCAAAATCGGTGTTTGTATTTCAAGGAAGCCCTGTTCCGTCATGCGGCGGCGGATGGAGGATATAACCTGTGAACGCAGCACGATGTTTTTGTGCACAACCTCGCGGCGCATATCAAGATAGCGGTGCTTTAATCGTACTTCCTCGCCATAGGGTTCATCGCTGTTGACTTGCAGCGGCAGCATCTCGGTGACGGGGGAGGACAGCAGCGTGAACGATTCCACCTTCACTTCAATCTCGCCCGTCGGCAGGTTTTTGTTGATTGTGTCATCGCTGCGCTTGACGACCGTGCCGGTCACGGAAATTACGTTTTCCAGCTTCAGGTCTTCGATGGTCTTGAACATCTCGCTGTCGATATTAATCACGCATTGCGTCAGGCCGTAATGGTCGCGCAAGTCAATGAACAACAGGCCGCCGTGGTCGCGTTTCCGGTGAATCCAGCCCGCGACTTTTACGGTCTCGCCCGCCTGCGCGGCGCGCAGCTCATTGCAGGTATGGGTGCGGTATGCGTGCATAATCCTTCTCCTTCAAGGGAATCGGAGGTATTTTTAACAGAAATAAGGGAGGAGGTTAAGGGGGCTTATCCCCGAACCTTTATATTATGTATAATCACTGTGCTGGTTTTGGTGTATTTTTCAGTGCGGGACGCGGGGCCGCAACATTTGGCACCGGGCCTTTGGGCCGCGCCCACATCTGTACTTCGATATAAACGGGGTTTTTGTTTGTGAAATCACCATAGATGCCTGGCAGGTCTTCTGTTTCCAGCAGTTTTGCGACATCATGCTGGTTCATGACTTTACCACGCAAAGGAAAGTCTGGCGCTTTGTCCCTTTCGCTGGGGAAATGCGCAAAGCTGTCGTGGTAGGTAAAAGAGCACGTTGACAGATCAATACTCTCCGCTGGAATGGAAATACGCTGCATCCGGGGGCTTTCGGGCTGCACGCCGGGGTCGCGGGACAGGCAGAAATAAACGCAATTTTCACGTTGGGGGGTGACGCCTGCGGCAATAGCTTGCTCACGCAACCATTGTTCTCCTTTCAGCCGAACATCGATATAGGCGAACTGGTCGTTTTCCCCGGCTTCGTTTTTGACGTCGACATGGCGGTTGGGCGCGTTTTTGGCGCAGAATACGGCGGCAGCTTCCCGTGCAAGGTCGGTGACGGAGTCAAAAGGGTTCGTACCAGCATTGCACAGCCGGGTCAGATAATAGCCTTTGAGTGAGTTAGGTTGCTGTTTGCCCATTATTTTGACCTCTCTTAGGTATGTTACAGTATCCCATTGCATTATGTCTATTGATGTAGGCAAGTCTATTTAAAAACATATACATAGCTCCGCCATTCATGTGTTGTTAAGTAAGTTATAATATTATGTATACAAATGGGCCTGATCGACAATATCAAGAAAAGTTTTCAAAACCCGGAAAAAGACCGGGCGCGATTGAATCGTTTGGAAGAAATTATCTCCAGCGTGCCGGAGGGCAAAGAACTGTTCGATATGGCGCTGTTCAGTAATTGCAGCATCAAGTTCGATTATTCGCTGGGGTTGATGGATGAGGGCCATATCCAGATTATCGATTCCACCCGCCGTGACGGCGAGGGGAAATATATCGGCGCTGAAATCCGTCTGAACCCGTTCCGCAGCGATGCGCAAACGATCAAGACCCTGTGCCATGAACTGCGGCATTTGTGGCAATACAAAAAAATGGGCAACATGCAGGACCACACGAAACTGGATATTCCGCGTGAATTGAAAATGGCATCTGTGCGCGCAATTGAAGGGGATGCCCACGCCTTTGAACAATACATGGCCAAAAAGATTACAGCGAAAACAGGTATGAAAATTCCCTTTACGTCCGGGAACGGCCTGACCCGTGCATTGGGCAAGATGATGCGCGTGCCTTTTTTCCTGTCACATTTTTCACCGCGAGAGAAAAACAGGGGGGATGTGAACCGCGAAAACCTGTTTTGGGATTTTCAAAAAAACCTTAATGCGCCCGATTACGACAGGGCGGTGATACGGCGCGAAGAGGCAAACCTGCCGCGTGGGCGTTTGCTAGAAGAACGAAATCGCCATTACGCGACAGATGCTTTTAACAAGGTTGCCGCCGATTTACGTGCAATGCTGGGGAACGATATTGCGCCGGCAACGCCGGGCCAAACAGCGGAAGCGGACAATAAACGCTTTATGCAGCGTCTGGTTGACCAGATTCCGGGAAAGAATAAACTTTAAATCTGTCATTTGTCCTGCGCACCCGCTAGCATAACGGCATGACCAGACGCAGCCGCGCCGCACATTTGAAAGATATCACCGACATTGTTTCCTCGGTCAAGGAAGGGCGGCAGCTTTTAAAGCTGGCCGAAAAGATGGACTGTCCCATCATCCTTGACCCCAAAATGCCAAAGGGGCTGGATGGACGTTTGGAAATGACGTTTAACGCAGCGGCAGAAAAGAAAAAAACAAAATATAAAATCCGTCTTTCGGCATCAAATGATGATGAAGACGTGGCGCTATCTCTTGTGCATGAGCTTCGGCATTTGTGGCAGTGCAGTCACTTCGGGCCGGAAAAATCGCGCCAGCTCTCTGCCCCGCTGCAACTGGTACACCGCAGGATTATAGAAGGGGATGCAGAGGCTTTTGAGGCGTATTTTCACCACCGTATGGACAAAGACCATAAAGCGGCGCGGGCGCAGGATTGGCAGGAAGAGTTTTTCAAGCTTCAGAAAAACAAGAAACGCAGCGCAATACATGATGCGTTCAGCCTTGATAGTGCGCGGCAGACGTTATCCGCTCTCAAATCCGGGCACGCGGTGTTGGCGGGGGGCTTTTCCCGCCACGATATGGCCGCGCTTGCGGGGATTGAGAAAATTTTGGTGCCGGGGCTGGATACGCGGGCCAAGCCCTATATCAGCGCCAAAGATGTGGCGGCCTTGTCACGCAGGGTGCGGACGCATATCCCGGCAGCGGTAAAAGCACAGGCGCGGGCGCTGCAAAAAGACATCAATGCGCAAAAGAAGAAAAATCCTCGTGGATTTTCCCGGTAAAATATCATAGTCTTTTCGCATCATGTCCTTGATTACCAATACGAAAGACTTAAAAACACTGTGCAAGAAACTGCACAAGGCGGATTTTGTCACGGTCGATACCGAATTTATCCGCGAAAGGACCTATTGGCCCAAGCTGTGCCTTATTCAGGTGGCGGGGCCGAATGACGTGGCGGCGATTGATCCGCTGGCAGAGGGCATTGATCTCTCCCCGTTTTATGATCTTTTGCAGGATAAAAAAGTGCTGAAGGTTTTTCATGCTTGTCGGCAGGACCTGGAGATTTTCTTTAACCAGACGGGCAAGGTGCCAACCCCTGTTTTTGATACGCAAATTGCGGCCACCGTCTGCGGGTTTGGTGAACAGGTGGGGTATGAAAACCTTGTCAATGCGCTGGTCAAAAAGAAGCTGGATAAATCAAGCCGTTTTACCGATTGGGCGCACCGTCCGCTGACAGCCAAGCAATTGAAATATGCCATGGCTGATGTGACGCACCTGCGCCCTATTTACGAGAAGTTAATGGCGCGACTGGAAAAAGAAGGCCGCAAAAACTGGATTCGCGATGAGATGAAAGACCTGACGCGGAAAACAAATTACAAAATTGATCCGCAGGAAAGCTGGAAGCGTATTCGCATCCCTTCGGCCAAGCCGCGCGCGCTGGGGATATTGCGCGAGGTTGCGGCATGGCGCGAGGTGACAGCACAAAAAATTGATATTCCGCGTGGGCGCCTGATTAAGGATGAGGCGCTGGCCGAAATTGCAACGCACCCGCCCACCAATACGGCAGCGCTGGCCCGCATCAGGAATGTCAGTCAAGGCTTTGCCGAGGGTAGCAAAGGGCAAGAACTGTTGGTTGTTGTGGAAGAGGCAAAAAAAATAGCGGACAAAGACTTACCGCAGCGCAAGGCGCGTACGGCGATGCCGCCAGGTCTGGGGCCGACGGTTGATTTGCTGCGCGTGTTGCTCAAATTGAAATGCGAAGAAAGCAAGGTCGCGCCCAAGCTTTTGTGCGTGGCGGCTGATCTTGAGCAGATTGCCGCCTTTGGGGAAGAGGCAGATGTACCGGCCTTAAAAGGCTGGCGCAAAAAGCTGTTTGGTAAGGAAGCGCTGGATTTGCGTGAAGGAAAATTGGCGATTGCTGTTGCGGGTGGGCGACTCAAGCTGGTGAAGACACGCGCGAAATAACATTTACTTACAAGGTTTTATTATAGACAGCGCCATGTCGTTGACAGGCGGGCGTGCGGCAGGATTTATTCCTGTTGTCTGCGGCTATTATGCGGATATGAAGGGCAACATGATGTTTGGCTAGATGCCGACCGCCGCGCAAATGAAAAAAGGATGGCACAAGGAAACGCACTGGTGGACGCGTGCGCCCGAGGCAAAGGGCCAGCGCGGCAAGGGCGTGATACATGATGTAACGGTTGCGCAATATCCAGATCCGTTCCCCTATGCGCACGGACGCAATACGGGGTTTATGCAGCCGCAGCAAAAACCATCGAAGCGGGCGCAGGTGGTGATTGACCGTGTCGTCCAAAAGCTGGGACAAAAAAATCTGGATGCGTTTAAGCAAGGAAATGTGCGCCGTTATATGGCGGCACAGAAAAATAAAACAGTAAGAAAATCTTTATCGCTGTGATGCCGCAAAGCTAACGGTGCGGTCCATGGCTTTTCCAAGGGCGTCCAGTGTATCTTTTGCCATGCCTGTGTTTAAAAGGGCGGATTGGGCATTTAAGTGCAGTGTTGCCTTTTTCAACGTCACTTTCCAGCGCGATGTTGTCAGCAATCCCGGTACCCCGCCTGACAGCGCATACCCCAGCCGTTGCGCCAGGCCCAGAATAATAGCCTGATCTGCAGCGCTTTTATCCAGTAGCGCCAGTGCGGGCCGTGTTGTTTCATCGGCGGATTTGGCACGTGTAGCGCGGCGCAGGTAGCCGCGATGGCGCACATATTGCGACAGTGCTAGAAAGGCGCGGTCTTCGTGGCTGATGCCATATAGCGGCATAATGAATATACGACGAAAGGCTTCTTCCGCTTGATAATCTTCGTGCACGGTGCAGCAAATATCGCTGAGCAGGCATGACGCTGTGATAAGCCGTGATGGCGTATCTTTGTTCATTAGGGGCAAAACCCATGCAGCCAGTTTTTCCAGTGGCGTTGTTTTTGCGAATCGGCTGCCCTGCAGTGCGTATTTATGCGCCGTCGCTAAAAGCCCGTCTTTCTTTTTTTGCGCAGGCGTCAGCGTGTCAAACAGGATGCCTTCGCGCAATCCCGTGCCGGAAAAAACAACATGTGCGGGCTTGATGCGGTGCAAAAGGCGTTCCATCGCGATGCCTGCGACAGACATATCCTGTATCCGGCCTTTTGACAGTTTTGCTGCGCGCTCCAGTGATTTTGGGCTTTGTCGCGCAATCAGTTGTGCAAAAGAGCTTGCCTGCCTGCCGCTGATCGTATAGCGGTCAACCACGCTGAGCGGGTGGTTTTTCATGTGCATATGCGCTTTGGCCATGGCACGCCACGCGCCCCCCAGCGCGTAAAGGTCCATGTTTTTGCAATCTTCCAGAAAAGGAACGTCATTAAGGTATGTTTCAATTGTTTCTTGCCGTTTGGGGCGTGTCATGTCCTGCAGCGTGCCGGAGCCGATCGGGAGGCTTGTTTTTTTGCGAATGCGGCCATCTTTAATCATGAGAAGCTCCAGTGATCCACCGCCGTAATCACCGATCAGGCCATTAAAAGGACCAGGGGCCGCGCCCGCCATGACGCCAAGGGCAGAAAGCCGCGCTTCTTCGCCGCCATCGATAATGCGTACATCCAGCCCGCATTCTTTTTTGACTTGCGCTAAAAATGCGGCACCGTCTTTGGCAAGGCGTATGGCTGCGGTGGCAACGGCATGATGGCGGCGCACCCCCATTTTTTTTGCCAGCATGGTAAAGCGCGTAAGGGCTTCCATGGCTGCGGGGATGCCATCAGGGTTTAGGCGTCCCGTTGCGGCAACGCCTTTGCCAAGGCGGCACAGGCTGCGTTCGTTATGAATTTTGACAGGGGAGCGATCTGCTGCATCGTATATAACGAGCCGCACGGCATTGGAGCCGATGTCGAAAACCGCGACACAATCTTGCATGACAACCCCTTTCATTTCCTTTATAGTCAAGCAGTCATGAAAACTCTATATCTTTTACGCCATGCCCACGCCGCCCCGTCTTCCGCAGAACGGGATGCAGACCATGCCCGCCAGTTGACGGAAGAGGGGGAGGCCGCTGCCGTGCGCGTCGGTGCCTATATGAAGGCGCATGATTATTTCCCTGATTTTATCCTGAGCTCGTCCGCCGTGCGCACGTTGCAAACGGTGCGTGGCATTATGGGGCGGTTGTTGCGTGATCCGGGGCAGCAAACATCTTCGCATTTTGACAGGTCGTTGTATCTGGCAACGCCAGACGCTCTTATAGAATCCTTGCGCCATAATGCCAATGATGCGCCGCGTGTCATGCTGATGGGGCATAACCCCGGCGTTGCCGAACTGGCATTGACGCTGAGCAGTGGTGCCTTTGCAGACCATGCGATGGATTACAGCCCGGCCACTTTGTCTGTTTTTGTTGCAAATATTAACGCATGGGAAGATTTCGATCCGGCGCATGTAAAGCTGGAAGCTGTTTATCAGCCTTGATCGGTAATACGTTCTTTTTCGTCTTCATCGTTTTCTTTTATTTCTGTCGCTTCGACGGTGACAGTGCCGGGCGGGTCTTGTGGGACTGTATCGATGATCGAGACTTTATCGTAAACGGCTTGCAGCCCCAGCAGCGCAGACAGCAGTAGTGCCATCACGCCTATCCGCGACCACAGGCCATCTGCATAGCCGTAAAAGTTGAGCGTTGATATTAGCGCGCATCCCAGCAGTACCATGATGACAAGACCGGTGATGAAAACATTGCCGGGGTCATTACGGGCATGCGCGGCCCAGGGCAAGGTGGTGATCGTCGCGCTCCAAACCAGCCCGGCAATCTTGATGTGAAAGGGGGCGAACATCATGTCATCAACAGGCATGTACATGACCCCGGTCCAGATAGACATTGTGGCGACCAGCCAGCCCAGACAGGCACCTTGGAAGTAAATGGCGGCTTTGGGGGCTACGGCATTGCAGGCCTGCATGCAGCCACTGAAAAACGCCGCCGGTAAAAGAAGAAAGGGAAAAATAAGCGGGGAGAGGACGAATGCCAGCACGCCGAACCATAACGACAGCCACAGGCCGTGGGCAACCAGATAAACGCCAGAGCCAGCAACACCAAGCCCGCTTAATATAATAAGCGGGACCAATGCTGCCTTGATCCACTTGTAAATACCGGGCATGCGTGCCCTCTGGTGTTGTTAGAACGGGATTTCGTCGTCAATCATGTTCTGTGGCGTATCGCCGAAGGAGCCGCCCGCCGCCGCCTGCTGCTGTGGTGCGCCCATGCTGTCGTCGTTGCTGCCCATGCCGCCCCGGCTGTCAAGCAGGGTCAGCTCGCCGCGATAGGGGCGCAGAACAACTTCGGTCGTGTATTTTTCCACGCCGTCTTTGTCGGTGTATTTACGGGTTTCCAATTGGCCCTCGATATAAACCTTGGAGCCTTTTTTAACAAAGCGTTCGACAATGCCGACCAAGCCTTCGTTGGTCACGGAAATGCGGTGCCATTCGGTGCGTTCTTTCTTTTCGCCCGTGTTGCGGTCTTTCCAGCTTTCCGATGTTGCAATCGAGAAGTTGGCAACGCGGCCTCCGTTCTGGAATGAACGAATCTCCGGGTCCCTGCCAAGGTTGCCCACCAATATTACTTTGTTCACGCTGCCAGCCATGCTGTCGTATCCTTTTCGGTAAGTCGTTTTGAATAGCCTCTTGGATATCACGGTTTTTAAAGAAGATGCAAGAAGCCCTCTGCAATTTGACGGGTATTGCATCGAAATTAGAGGCAAATCCTACCTTATATTTACCGTAAAAATATAATTTTGTGAGATGATATGAATATGCAGCAGGTTTGGC
>JAPPOU010000046.1 GCA_028817795.1 Alphaproteobacteria bacterium | reverse complement strand
TGTTTTCTTTTGCAAGGCTGGCCGCCGCTTTTTTTTCTGCGGCTAATTGGGCTGATACGGCACGCGCAGCGTTTGCCTTGCCCGCGCACAGCAAAGCGGACAGCGCCGCCGCGACAATGATATGCCTTCTTATCCCCCGCACGTGCAACCCCTTGCGTCGTGTCTAGCCCCTTGTCTGCCGCGCGTCAGGCCCTGTGGTACGGATGCCCCGACAAGATCTGCTGTGCGCGGTAGATCTGCTGTGCGCGGTAGATCTGCTCTAGAATCATAACCCGAACCAGCATGTGGGGCCAAGTTTGTTGACCGAAAGACAGTAAAAAACCTGCTCTTTTCCTTATTGTTTCATCCAGCCCGTCCGCGCCGCCGATAATGAAGGTGATCTCGTTACCGGGTGCCATGTCGCGCCATTGCGCTATTTTTTCCGAAAATGCGGGGCTGGAAAGCGTTGTGCCGCGTTCGTCCAGCGCTACGATAAAGGCATTGTCCGGCAGGTCTTTTAAGATTAGTTGCGCTTCCTGCGCCTTTGTGGCGTCCCTGGGCGGGTCTATTTCCTTAAGCGTGATGGATGGTGTGATGCGTTTTTGGTATTCATCGCACAGGTCTTTTAAAGGCGAGGCCTTCAGCCTGCCGACGGCCAGAAGTTTTATTTTCATAGCTTTTAAAGTTTACGACGCTGAATAAAGGTTATAGCCAATTGTCGAGAAATCGGTCGCCCAGAGTTTTTCAAGGTTATAAAAGCTCCGGACCTCGGCGCGGAAAAGGTGGATGATGATATCCCCCGCATCAATCACGACCCAGTCACCGGATTGCTGGCCTTCGATTTTGGCATCGTAACCTGCGACCTCCAGCCGGTGGGCCAGTTTTTTCGCGCTGGCGACAATTTGCCGGGCAGATGTCCCGGTGGCAATAATCATGTGGTCTGCGATGGTTGTTTTGCCTGCAAGGTCGATGCTTATAACATCCTGCAGTTTTTCTTGATCTATAGCGTCTTTGGCAATGTCAAGCAGGGCGTCCTGCCGTGCTTTGGTTTTTGCGCCCGCCGGGGGCGGCTTTGATTTGCTGGCTATGGTATCCTCCTTGAAAAATAAACAAGCGCATGCGGCTGAAGACCGGCATGCGCCCCTGCATGAGATTTTGGTATTGCTGTATATGTTATACGGCTCTTTGACCTCATACCTTTATTATACCGTTTTTGCCGCTTTTGCGCAAATAGGGCTGTCTAGTCTTTGTTTTTAAAAAGATTTTTTAGATGGGGAAGATGGCCTTAATCCCGCCATATGAATGTGCTACCTTAAAAATCGGGGAGTGAAAGGGTAAAAAATATAATGTTTATACCTTTTTTTTGCGTTGATTTACAAAATTCGGACCACAGGAACAGGGGGAACGCTTTGTTTTTGATCCTGATTGCTGTTGCCTTGTTCGCGGCGCTGTCTTATGCCGTGACACAAAGTGGGAGGGGGAGTGGTAATATAGATAAAGAGCAACAGTCGCTCAAATTTGCAGAAATTCAGCATGCTATTTCACTTTACCAGTCAACAATCCAGCGCATGGTTTTGACAGGGATGCCGATAGAAAGGCTGGATGTCATAGATGGTGCGCCGGTTAACACGGATTGTACGTCTGATGAATGCCAGCTTTTCAAGGAGGCTGGCGGTGATATTAGGCCTGTTACTGTTTCTGGGGAAACAGCCTGGATTGTTTTGATGAATTTAGGGCAAAAAACAGATTTGCCGGAGGTAACATTTTATCTGGAAGTCGATCAAGCGATGTGCAGCTATTATAATACTCGTTTGGGTATTGCTGATGATGCGGATGCCAATAGTACGGCAACTGGCAGCTATGATCTTGGGCCGACATATTTTCCAGACACGGGTTTGACAAACCTGAAGTGGGGAGCCCTTCATCTGGTGGGTTTTGAACAGGGGTGTTACCACAATTCGAATGTGGGCAACTATGGTGTTGGATATAAAGTTGTCTACCCGCTTTATGAGAGATAACTTTCTTGTGGCCTTGTGCCGTATTTTTTTGACTTCACTTTAGCCTTTTTCGCCCGTATCGCCGTTGCTGACTGGCTGTTGAGCGCCGTATGCAAAATTTTCCATGAGGGTAGGTTTTTGTGGTCCACATAGCCGCGCACGCGCCGTGACCGAAAACGTTCCCACGCCGGGCAGGCGTGCAAGAGGCTACCGTGCGGTGGGCGGGCCAGCACGCAGACGGGCATGGTTTCAAAGATTTCTTCCCATCTCTCCCAGCGATGGATTTGGCGCAAATTATCCGCCCCCATGATCCAGACAAAGCGTGTGCGGGGGAAAAGGTCGCAGAGTTTTTTCAGTGTGTCCGCCGTATAGCGCGTCCCCAGTTGCGTTTCGATATCCGTTACGACAATGCGGGGCCGTTGTAATGTAACATTGCGGGCCTGTGCCATGCGGCTTTTCAGGCTGGCCATGCCTTTTTTGGGCTTCAAGGGGTTTTGCGGACTGACCATCCACCACACGGCATCCAGTGCCAGATGTTTCATGGCAAGGCGGCTGACGTGTATATGCCCTTCATGCGCAGGATTAAATGACCCGCCCAAAAGTCCGACGGTCATGTTCGCCCATGCGCTGCCGCTATAGAGTGTGGGGGGCGTGTACATCAATCATCTTCACTTAAGGAGACAAGAGTTGTATTACCGCCCGATGCGGTTGTGTTGATCGTCAGTGTTTTTTCATTGGCAAAGCGCAAAAGATAATGCGGCCCGCCTGCCTTTGGCCCCGTCCCCGAAAGCCCCTGCCCGCCAAAGGGCTGCGTGCCGACAACAGCGCCGATAATAGAGCGGTTGATATAGCAATTGCCCGCGCGGATTTTCTTGACGACATCGCGCATCACATGGTCAATGCGCGTATGCATCCCGAACGCCAGGCCATACCCGGTTGCGTTGATTTCTTCGACCACTTTGTCGAGTGTCCCTGCCTTGTAACGCACAACGTGTAGGATGGGGCCAAAGACTTCGCGCTTTAAGATGGTGGCGGATGGAATTTCAAAGGCGCGTGGTGCAAAGAATGTGCCTTTTTCTACGTCCTGTGTTGGGGGTACGGTAGCAATAGGCTTTCCGACTTTCTCCATTTCAGCGGCATGGGCTTTCAGCGTATCCAGCGATGCCGTGTCGATGACGGGCCCGATATCGGTTGATAAATGGCGTGGGCCGGCAAGACGCAGTTCGCGGCACGCGCCCTCCAGCATGGTGATGACTTTGTCCGCAATGCCTTCGTGCACATAGAGAACGCGCAAGGCAGAACAGCGCTGCCCGGCTGAGCGAAAGGCGCTCATGATGACATCGTCAATGACTTGTTCAGGCAGGGCGCTGGAGCCGACGATCAGGGCGTTCTGCCCCCCTGTCTCTGCGATAAAGGGTACAATCACGCCATCCCGCGCTGCCAGTGTTTTATTGATCTGTTGTGCCGTTTCGGTAGAACCTGTGAAGCACACGCCCGCAATGCGCGGATCGGGCACTAATTGCTCGCCAATGGCACGGCCCGATGCGGGCAGCAGGGTCATCACGTCTTTGGGGGTGCCTGCTTCAATCAAAAGCTCAACTGCACGCATGGCGATCAAGGGTGTTTGGCCAGCGGGCTTGGCGATCACGCAGTTTCCTGCCATTAATGCCGCCGTGACCTGCCCTGTAAAAATCGCCAGCGGGAAGTTCCATGGGCTGATGCACAAAAACGTGCCACGCCCTTCCAGCGTCAGCGTATTACTTTCTCCTGTCGGGCCGGGCAGGGAGGTGCCTGTGCCAAAATGTTTTTTGCCCTCTTCTGCGTAAAAGCGACAAAAGTCGACAGCTTCGCGGATTTCATCCCGCGCGTCAGGCAGGCATTTTCCGGCTTCGCGTACGCACAGGGCTATCAGTTCGGCCATATGCTGTTCCATCAAATCCGCCATTTTATGCAGGCAGGCGGCGCGGGTGTCGGCCGGTGTTGCGTTCCAGCGGGGAAAGGCCTTGTGCGCGGTATCAAGGGCGCGGGCCATGTCTTCTTTTGTCGCATTGATAACCGTACCGACAATACGGCTGTTGTCCGTGGGGTCGGTTACATTTTGTTTTTCGCCGCCTGACCGGACGCCGTTAATAAGCGGCGCGGCAGTCCATTGTTTATCAAAATGCTTTTCAATGTCTGCAAACAGCTCATCTGAAACGGCACTGTCGGCAAACTCAACCCCGCGTGAGTTCTTGCGGGTTTTGTACATATCTTCGGGCAGTGCGATTTTCGGGTGGGGTTTGCTGTCCAGTTTCTCGATATAATCAACAGGGTCAACCAGCATATCTTCAATCGGCACGCGGTCATCCTGCAGGCGGTTGACGAAACTGGTGTTGGCGCCGTTCTCCAACAGTCGCCGGACAAGATAGGGCAGCAAATCCTGATGGTTGCCGACGGGCGCGTAAATGCGGCAGGGAAATTGCCCCGCTGCATGGCCGACAATCTGGTGATACAGCGGCTCGCCCATGCCGTGCAGGCGCTGGAATTCAAACCCGGCTTTATCTTCGCCCGCCATCTCCAGAATGGCGGCAAGGGTCCACGCGTTATGCGTTGCAAACATAGGATAGATGACATCGCGCCGCTCCAAAAGCTTTGCGGCATTGGCAAGGAATGACACATCGGTAGCATTCTTGCGCGTGAATACGGGGTATCCCGGCAGGCCCATGACCTGCGCGTATTTAACCTCGGTATCCCAATACGCGCCCTTGACCAATCGCACCATGATGCGTCGGTTAAAACGCACAGCGCTTTCCACGACGCGGTCAATCACATCGCTGCAGCGTTTTTGATAGGCCTGCACGGCAAGGCCAAAACCCTCCCAACCCTTCAGAGCAGGATCGGCCAGCACGGCGTCAAAAATATCCAGCGATATTTCCAGCCTGTGCGCTTCCTCCGCATCGACGGTGAGGCCGATATCATGCAGGGCGCATTTAATAGCCAGCGCTTTCAGCTTTTCAGTTAATGCAGGCACGCAGATATCGCGCTGTGCGTATTCATAGCGCGGATGCAAGGCGGAAAGCTTCACGGAAATGCCGGGTGCATCATGCACCCCGCGCCCCGCTGCCGCCTGCCCGATCGCATCAATGGCTTTTGCGTAGCTTTCAAAATAACGTTCTGCATCTTCCATCGTGCGGGCGCCTTCGCCCAGCATGTCATAGGAATAGCGATAGCCGATTTTTTCCTGTTCCTTTGCGCGGTCTAGCGCATCACCAATGTTGCGGCCCATCACGAATTGCTGGCCCATGATCTTCATGGCGTGCAGCACAGCCTGCCGGATGACGGGTTCGCCAAGGCGTGTCACCATTTTCCCCGCAATGCCGGAAACGCTCATGCGGCTATGGTCGTCTGCGGGATTGCCCACGACTTTGCCTGTCAGCATCAGCGCCCATGTGGAGGCGTTGACAAAAAGGTCTTCACCTTTGCCAAGGTGCTTGTCCCAGTCCGCGCTGCCGATCTTATCGCGGATCAGCTTATCGGCAGTATCGGCATCGGGAATGCGCAACAAAGCTTCGGCAAGGCACATCAGGGCAATACCCTCATCTGTTGTCAGGCCAAATTCGTTCAGGAATTTATCCACCCCGCCAAAGCGGCGGCGGGTCTTGCGCACGTTTTCAACCAGTGTGCGGGTTTTGCCCTTAATGCGATCCCGCGCTGCCGCGTCCAGTGGAATGGCGGCCAGCATGTCTGCCACGATCAGGTTTTCATCTGTGTGGTAATGGCGGTTGATGTGAGGCAGGGGCGTGACTGATGGGGCTTTCATAGCGTTTTTCATTTTTAAAACCAGTGGGTTAAAGCAATTTTTCCCAATTTATCATTTTATTGTGGACAAAGCCATGCAGGTTTGATAAAATATGTAAAATATAAGAACGGCTTAAGTTCAGGGGGTCCGTTTGAGTCAGCAGCAAGATCAGCAATATGCCATGGTTTTGGTCAGCAATCCCGGTGAAACGGATTTTGACCGGATGTTGCGGCGTCATTTCAAGCAAGATGTTGAAACCGTTCAGGCTGTCAAAGATGTTTTAACGCAGCTGGACCTGCCAATTCCGGAACGGCAGGATGAATTTATTGATGGCGCGGAAGGCCTTCTTTTGTTTCTCAATACACATGGTGTTGTTGTCAGGATTGAACAGCAATTTCCTGATAAAGATATGGGGTTGCAGTGGGAGCGTATTGATAACAGCGACTGGATTATCCGCCCGCTGGTCAGCGTGGCCGCTGTAAAGGCGCGCGTGGAAGTCTGCCAGGGACTTGAATATGAGTCTCAAGAAAATCATTCCAAGCTTTTGGGAAATATTCTGGCACAAACGGAACAAATTGATTTTTGGGATAAGGGCGCGCGCAATCTGGGGCGGTTGCCGTTGCGTACGCCTTTGTTTCCCAACGGAGTGCTTATGATTGTGGACAGGCTGGCTGCTGCGCGCCTGCATCGCAGCACGGAAAGCGTGCGCCAGAGGCTTAATCCTGATTTTGTCCGTGAGGGCCGTGCCGCCTGCCAACAGGCGGAAGCAGAAATTTACACGCCATTACGCAGGCTTTTTAACACGGCGCTGTGTACGGGGCGCAAAAAAGATATGCAGGCAGCATGGCAGGCCTGCGCGACGGCCAGAAAGGACGGTGCTTTGGTAGCGGGGTGGAATGAGGACAGATCCATTATTCAAAAAGTTAATTTTTCAGACAAAACAGTCGCCGCAGCCCGTGCAGCTCTACACTATGGTTTGCACATCAAGAAACATATGAAGGTAGGACCGTGAAAAAAACAGCAAAAGACAATAACGACACACTTAATACCGCCTTTGGCCGCCGGATGGTCCATATGTTCGGCAAAACCAGCGCGAAAAAAGTTTTGCGCGCTTTTGAAAACCTGAGCCTGCCTGTGCCGGAAGCGCGGGATGAGTATCTGGAAGGTACGGAAGGCGCGTTGGTGTTTTCAAACAAGTATGGCGTTGTTTTGCGCATTGAGCGCGCGATGAATGAGAAACACTCCGGTCATAAATGGGACCGTGTTGACAATAACCCCTGGGTGCAAAAGCCGCTAGCCAGCATCAAGGCGGGGGATGCCGTGATCGAGGTTTGCGCAGGCGGCGGCTTGGTGGACGATCCCATGCAGGCCGCGATTGTAGAGCGTATCTTGATGGATTCAGATGTGAATTTCTGGGACAGTAACGAAGCCAACTTGGGTGCGATCCCCTTTAAAACGCCGTTGTTCCCCAAGGGCGTGCCCATCGTGATTGACCGCACCGCCGTGCGTAAGTTAACGGAAGGCATTGAGCCTTTTGTTACATCATTGAATATGATGCAGGTGCGCGCGGCTGAAAAACTGATCCGTAAGGCGGAAAAAGAGATTTACCAGCCGCTGCGCCGGGCGTTTCGGGAGGCAAAGAAAGACAAAAACATGCAGGCCTTTTGGGATAAATGTGCAGCAGCAAAGAAAAAAGGTGATTTATGCGCCGGGTGGAACCAAAAGGCGAAAAAAGGTGCCGATTTGTCTCATAAAACGGTGCTAGCGCGTAAACATGCGCGGGCTTATGATAAGAAAATCGCTAAAAGTAAAAAGGCAGGGCCAAAAGGCTTAGGCGCTTAAACGCGCTGTACCTATTTTTTCGACAGCTTGTTCGACAAGTTTTTTATCTTGCTTGTCCATCTGGTCGCGCAGCAGTTGTTCTGCGGCGGCAGCGGCCTTGCGGGCAGCGTTGGCTTTTAACTCGTCAACGGCTTTTTGTTCGGCCTGTGCGATACGGGCCAAAAGCTGTTTTTCACGGCGGTCCATATCTTCCGCCAGTTTCTTTTCGGCGTCCGTTCTCAGGCGGTCCGCGCTGTCCTTGGCGTCGGCTAGAATTTTTTCAGCCGTTTGCAGCGCATTGTGATGTTTCTTTTGGCTGTCGGCCAACAGGCTTTGCGCTTCGTTTTTCAGCCGCTCTGCTTCATCCAGCGCATCGCTGATACGTTGCGCGCGCGCATCGATAATGTTGAGAACGGGCGCTCTGCCTTTCTTCCAAAAGACAATAGCAAAGCCAACGGCGGCTAAAAGAACCCAGAATGATGTATCTTCAAAGAGAGTCATGGTTTTCAGCCCTCCTCGGCGGCGACAGCTTTTTGCGCGTCGGCTTTGCTGATATTGGCGCCACATATCCGCGCAACCATATCGGCGGCGATATCGGCAGAGACATCAGATAGAGATTTCGCGGCTTCTGCGCGCGCCTTGTCGATACGGGCTTCCGCTTCGGCAAGGCGCTTTCTGGCATCATCGCTAAAGCGCTGGGTTTCTTGTGCGATTTTTGCGGAGATATCTGTTGCCGCGTCCGATAGTGCTTGACGGGCATCGTCGTGTGCGCGGGCAAGGGATTCTTCGTACCCATGCCGTAGCTTTTCAGCTTCCGCGCCCATTTTCTCGGCTTCGTCAAGGTTACCGTTCTTGAGTGTGTCGCGCTTGTCCAGCACAGCTTCAACGCTGGGCAGGGCCGTGCGCGACATCAAGAGGTACATCAGGACAAAGGCAACCGCCAGCCAGAATATCTGGCTGGCATAGGTTGTCGTGTCCAGTTGCGGAAAGCCGCCGCCACCGTCCGCAGGTTCGCCGTGCGCTGCAGCTACATCAGGGCCTGTTGCCGCAACGGGTTTTGACGCCCAAGCCGCATAGAACGGTGTGGCAGTCAAAGACAGTGCGACAAACGCGGCCAGAAATATATGTGCAATACGCATGGCGTGAACCGTTTCCTTTGATCTTGCGTCTTAAACGACGAACAGGATCAACAGCGCGATCAACAGCGCGAAGAGGGCGATCGCCTCAATCAGCGCGAAGTACAAAAGGACCGAGCCTTTGACTGTTTCCGTGACGGACGGGTTGCGGCCGATGGACTCGATAACGCTAGAGAACAGGTTGCCAAGGGCAAGGCCAACACATGCGAGGGGCAGGACGGCGATAGCGGCACCGATCATTTTTGCTGCGACTGGATCCATGGTTTATTTCCTTTTCGTTGAGTTGAGTTTTAGGTTTAAGGTTTGTGGTTAGTGAAGCTCGACACCGTCTTTTAAGTAAAGGCAGGTCAAAATGGCGAAAACATAGGCCTGAATAAAGGCGATCATAAGCTCAAGGCCGATCAGCGCCATGTTCAAGACCAGTGGCAGCATGCCGAAAACCGCGCCCATCATCACGCTGAAGCCTGCAAAGACTTTCAGCATGGTATGCCCGGCCACCATATTGGCGAACAAGCGCACCGACAAGCTGAGGGGGCGGGACAGGTATGAAATGACCTCGATCAAAATGACGAGCGGCGCAATCATCCAGGGCAGCCCCTTGGGCAGGAAGAGCGAGAAAAAGTGCAGGCCGTGATAAGCAATGCCAACAGCCGTTGCGACCGTAATGACCATCAACGCCAATGCGCCGGTCACGACGATATGGCTGGTATAGGTAAAGGCATAGGGCAGCATGCCGAAAAGGTTGCCCATCAAAACGATCATGAAGACCGAAAAGATAAAGGGGAAAAACTTGCGGGCTTCGCGGCCCAGCGCGTCACCGGCCATGCCGTAGACGAATTCATAAAACATTTCGGCAACGTTCTGCCAGCGGCCCGGTACCATGGCCCGGCGCTTGCCGCCCAGCGTCATCAGCGCGGCGGTGGCCACAACGGCCAAAATCATGAACAGGGCGGATTGCGTGAAAGAAATATCAAAGCCGCCCGCCTGCAGGGGGAATATGGGCTTGATCGCGAATTGCTCAAGGGGGCTGTGGCCTTTGGACACTGTCGCTATTCCTCTTTTTCATCGTTGCCGCTTGCGCGGTCGTTTTTAAACCCGATCTTGAATTCCTGGCCGGTTTCCCTGCGGTAGATATTGAGGAAACCCGCCGCAAAACCGCAAAAGACCATTAGGATCATCAAAAGCGGTTTCGTGCCCAGCACCTTATCTGCCCAGAACCCCAACCCACCACCGACAATGACTGCGGCGACAAGATCGGTTCCGGCGCGGAAGGCCGAAGACATTGCGCCGGAATCGTCCCGGTTTTTATGCGTGTCTTGCGGCGAAGCGTGCCGTGCCCGCGCATCCTTTATTCTCCTCTCCAGATCATCTCCGGGATTGTCTGCCATCCGATGCCTCCGGCCCCGTTCCATCCTGTTGAGACAGAATCAGGTTGCAAGAAAAATCAAGGTTATGCATGCGAAAAGGAAGGTACGCAACGCAGGGGTTGCGTGTCAATAGAATCCGGCATAGGCCCGCATTATGAAATATATTTTATAATTATGGTAATTTTATGGGTTGATTATACCGGTGTGCAGTTTTCAAAGCTGTTTAAGCTGTCAGCGCCGTCTGCACCTTTTGCGTGATTTCTTCCAGTGAAAACGGTTTGGTGATGACCTCGTGGACAAGGAAATCAAGGTTGTGGGCGCGTTGGCGCTGGTTGGCATAGCCTGACATCATTAATATTTTTGTATCGGGGTGGTCCTTGGAGACTTTTAATGACAAGGCAATGCCGTCAAGGTCGGGCATCACGATATCGGTGAGCAAAAGATCGTATTTGCGTTTTGAAAGTGCATCCAGCGCGGCGTTGCCGTCGGGCACGGCGGTGACACCAAAGCCTGCATAGTTCAGGGCGCGTTCAACAAACTCGCGGACAGAGGGTTCATCATCCGCAACCAAAATCCATTTTTCGTTGTCGTTGTTATTCAGCTTGGTCATCAGGTGGTGGCCTCCAGCACGGCGCGCGCGCCATCGCCCGGCGCATCGTCAAAGCGTAATTCTATAGGCATGCCGTTGCCGCCATCAAGGGGCGGGTTTTCTTTTTCCGCCACGCGCCATGTTTTCAAAACGGCCCCATAGCTATTGTACAATGTGACTTTTAATGCGGGGTAAGGCCGTTTTTCATCTGTGATGTTTTCAAGCTGTGCGCGCAAGATAAGGGGCTTTTCATTTTTGTAGAGTGTGTATTCAGCGGACAGGCCGGACAGACGCAAACCTTCGCCCGGCGCCGTTGTTGTCATGCCAATGCCTTCATAAAAGGCGGTCATGGACGGCATGGCGTTGACCAGCGTTTTTTTGAACAAGAAGACGCTTATCAACGAAACAAAAGTGAGGAATAAAAAGGTTAGAACGGTGCTTTGCCGGGCGCTCATGCTAAAAGTGGGGGTATAGGCCTGGTCGGGCATGTCATCCACCGGCAAGGGCATGACGGCTTCGGGGATGTCGTCTTCCATCTCCGCAAAGTCTTCTTCCTTGGGCAGGCGTTCTTCAAAGACAAGGTCGGGAACGCTGTTGCCGTCCTCAGTCTCGTCGGTATCGTTTTCCCCGGTATTGTCCTGATGCCAGATATGAAAGCAGGATGTGCAGCGCACCTCGCGCCCCTCATCACCCAGCACGTGGGGCGCGAGCCTGTATTTTGTTTGACATTCCGGGCATGTGATAATCACGTAACACCTTTTACATAGCGCTGCAAATATGGGTGGCCTTGCACCCTGAATAAGGATAGCATGTCCATCGTTAATTTTCAGCTATATAGAGTCGTCGCGTTTTCTTGCGTGCTCTTTAACGGAATACGGGGGCGGGGCATGGCTTTGGTCACTTTTTCCAATGTGGGCCTGCGTTACAGTACAGGGCCGGAGATACTGCACGATGTGTCCTTCACGTTGCAGCCGGGTTCGTTTCACTTTTTGACAGGCCCCAGCGGCGCTGGAAAGACATCATTGTTAAAGCTTTTGCATCTGGGGCAAAAACCGACACGCGGTATTGTTACGTTGTTCGGGCAGGATATGGCGCGCGTGTCACGCCGGGACATGCCGGCCCTGCGCCGCCAAATCGGTGTTGTCTTTCAAGATTTCAGGTTGATGAATCATTTATCGGCTTTCGACAATGTTGCCCTGCCTTTGCGCATTGCGGGTACGGATGAAGCCGTTATCCAAAAAAACGTGGGTGAGCTTTTAACATGGGTGGGGCTGGGTGATAAAATGCATGCGCGTCCCGTTACTTTATCAGGCGGGGAGCAGCAGCGCGTTGCAACGGCGCGGGCCGTCATTGGCCGCCCGCGCCTTTTGATCGCGGATGAGCCGACAGGTAATATTGACCGCGATACGGCCATTCGCATTTTGCACTTGCTGGATGAACTGAACCGCCACGGCACGACGGTTGTTGTAGCAACCCACGATGAGGCGATTGTAGAGCGTTTTCGCCACCCTCAATTGCGGCTGGAGGGTGGCACGCTTAAAGAAGAACCCTCCCTGACGGCACAGGCGGCATAGCGATGACGAAAAAGAAACGTTTATTTAGCGCTTATAAATACGATATCGCCTTTAGCGAAGGTGTCAGTCCGCATCTGGTTACGTGGGTATCGGGATTGATGGTATTTTTTATTGCTCTGGCGTTGGCCGTGAGCTTTGCCCTGACGTCCGTGACGAAAAACTGGACGCAATCTTTAACGGGAAGCTTGACGGTGGAGCTGGCGCCGGGCGCGCCGGCTGTTGCCGAAAAAATTTCTGCGTTGGAGGGGCAACACCCCGATGTGTCTTCCGCCCGTGTGCTTGCGGCGACTGAAGTGCAAGGCCTTCTTGCGCCTTGGTTGGGTGATGCGGCTGTGGGTGGTTTTTCCTTGCCGGTTCTTGTGGACGTTCAGTTGATTGACGGCGCTTCTGTGGCGCGTGTGAAGCGTGATATTGCAGCGATTGCGCCTATGGCTGTGATTGATGACCATGCGGAAGCTTTATCGAGCGTGACGACAGTGGCGCAGGTGGTGCGCGGGTTTGTTTCAACGCTGTCGGGTGCTGTTTTGTTGCTGGCGATTGTGTCGATTGCAGGTATTGTACGCGCCAAGTTCGCCATACACCGGCAAGAGGTTGAAACGCTTCACTTGATTGGCGCATCGGATGAATATATTGCAAGGCAGTTCCGGCACCATACGTTGCGCGGCGTTCTTTTGGGCGCGGTTTTGGGTGTTGCGGCCATGGCGGGCGTGTTTATAGCGGCAGGCATGGTGACGCATACGCTGAACAGCACCATATGGCCGCAAATACAGATGCTGCCCCTGCAGTGGATTGTTTTACTGGTATCCCCCCTTGCTGCAGGGTGTTTTATTGCGCATGTCACAGCGCAACGCGCTGTGACAAGGGAGCTGGAAAGTTTGGCGTGATACGATGAAAAACCGTATTCCCCGTCGTATCAAGATGGCGTTGCTGGCGCTGGTACTGGCTTCGTTTTTTTTATCAGGCCTGTTCTGGTTTGTGCGGCAGGTGCATGATATGCAGCCGCCCGGCACCTTGATCCCGCATGACGCTGTCATTGTCTTGACGGGCGGGACCAAGCGGATGGAGCAGGGGTTTGATCTTTTAGACAAGGGCATGGGGGCGAAATTGTTTATTTCCGGCGTGTATCGCGGCATTGAGGCGCGCACGCTCGTTCGCCTTGTCCGGGATGAAGACGAAAAAAAGCTGGAGTGCTGTATCGTTTTGGGGAGCGCGCAAAATACAATTGAGAACGCAGAGGAGACAGCAGCATGGATGCGCGAGCTGGGGTTACGATCTGCGTATTTAGTGACATCGAATTATCATATGAAGCGTGCTTTGTCCGAATTTAAATATGTTGGCGGCGGATTTAAAGTGACGCCGTTTCCGGTTGCGCCAGACAAGCTTGATATGAAGAGTTGGTGGCATGATCCTGATTTCAGGTGGCTGATTGTGCGTGAGTATACCAAATATTTGTTGGCGCGGGTACGGCATGGCGTTACGGGAGTCTTTGCGTCATGATTGTTCTGCGTTCCATTGCTTTTAATGTTGCCTATATATTGGGGTCTTTTGTTTTAAGTGTAGCTTTGTTATGGGCGCTTGTATTGCCGCGCCGTGCCTGTGTTGTCATCGTGTCTGCTGTTTATGGCGGCTATATCTCATTTGTCGAACGGTGGATTATGGGCTTGCGGTTGGAATTGCGCGGGCTTGAACATCTGCCGGATGATGGCAGGTATATCATTGCCGCCAAGCACCAGTCTGCATATGAAACACTTAAGCTGCCGTTTATGCGTCGCTTGAAATATCCTGTTATCATTTTAAAAAAAGAGCTGTCGTATTTGCCGGTCTGGGGGCTTTACCCGTGGCGCATGGGGTTGGTGCCGATTGACCGGTCCAAAGGGACAAAAGCGTTGCGGGATATGTCGCGTGGCTGCAAAAAAGCGGTTGAAGACGGGCGCCCTGTTGCGATTTTCCCGCAAGGGACACGTGTCGCCCCCGGCGTTGTCGCGCCGTATAAAGCTGGGCTTGGGAAAATTTACAAAGATTTAGGTGTGCCGATTGTACCGATGGCGCTCAATTCCGGCGTTTTCTGGGGGCGCAACGCGTTCCTGAAAAAGCCCGGCACTGTGGTTTTTGAATTTCTGCCGCCCATTCCCGCAGACTTGCCACCGCTGGAGGCTATGGCGCAAATTGAATCAGCGCTGGAAGAGGCTAGTGATAAGTTGGTGCAGGACGCGGCAGAGTCTTGCCTTAGGGATTAAGCGGCGACCATGCCGGATCGGAGCCATCCAGCGGCGTTTTGACGCGTGTTTCACTAAACCCCGTCAGGTCGATGGTATAAACCTGTGCCGATCGGCCGGAATTACGTGCGCCTGTCGGTGTTTCCTTGAAATAGGCCAGAACGCGTCCATTGGGTGCCCATGTGGGGCCTTCGACATGAAACGCTTTGGTAATCAGGCGCTCACCGCGACCATCGGGATGAATAACGCCAATGAAAAACTGTCCTTTGTACATGCGCGTAAAGGCAATCAAGTCACCGCGTGGCGACCAGACGGGGTTGGCGTAGCGGCCATCGCCAAACGTGAGGCGGCGCAGTCCTGAACCATCAGCGTTCATCACGTAAAGCTGTTGCGATCCGCCACGGTCGGATTCAAACACAATGTGCTTGCCGTCCGGCGAATACGAAGGGCTGGTGTTGATCGAACGATCCCGCGTCAGTTGCGCGATTCCGCGTGTGCGCAGGTCCATCGTGTAAATATCGCTATTGCCGTCTTTAGAAAGGCTCATAACAACCTTGTTACCATCGGGCGAAAAGCGTGGCGCAAAGGTCATGCCGGGGAAATCGCCCAACACTTCTTGCCTGCCGCTGTCGATATCATACAGGTACACACGTGGTTTGTTGTTGTAATAGGCCATATAGGTGATTTGCTGCGCCGTCGGTGAAAAACGTGGCGTGAGCACCAGTGCGCGACCGTCAGTCAGGAAGCGGTGGTTTTCGCCGTCTTGATCCATGATCGCAAGGCGCTTGATGCGGGCATTAGCGGGGCCTGTTTCCGAGATATAGACGATACGGCTGTCGAAATATCCTTCCTCACCTGTAATGCGCTTGTAAATGGCATCGGAAATAATATGTGCGATGCGCCGCCAGTTGGCAGGGGTGGTCATATAGGCCATGCCGATAATCTGTTGTTCTGCAAAAACATCCCACAGGCGAAACTCAACCCGCGTGCGGCCATCGCCCGTTTTGCTGAGAACGCCGGTGACAAGGGCTTGCGCGTTGATCGTGCGCCATGATCCGAAAGCCGGGTTCTGCGCGGCGGTGGGCGCATCCTGAATAAAGCTGCGCGGGTCCAGTGGGCGGAACAGGCCGGAACGTTTCAGGTTCGCTGTAATAACCCCTGTCATGTTGCGGCCCATGCTGTTGTCATCCGGCGTCGCGCCACCAAAATCGGTAATGGCAATCGGCATGGGGTTGACTTGCCCTTGCCCGACAACGAGCTTTAGCTCGGCCTGCGCCGGTGTTGTGACAAGGACTGTCAGTGCCAGTGCGAGCAACAGCAATATTTTTTTCATTTTCACCCTCAGAACATCATGCTTGGATCGAATGTAACGATTGTTGTATTCCAGATATCATATTTATCAGGCGGCAACTCAAAAGGCGAGCATAAAGGGTTGCGCACGGCGCGCATCGCGCTGTCCGCTGCTGCGCGAAAGAATGAATCCTTGTTGTAGCGCGCCTGATCGACGATGCGCGCGGCGCGCAATGTGCGGTCGGTGTTGATAACCATAAAAACCTCAACTTGCAGGTTTTCGGCATCTTTCGCGCCAAAGGGAACGTTCCAGCACTTTTCGAGCTGACGGCGCAGGGCTTCTTCCTCGCTCATCGTCATGCGCGCGCCGATAGGGGTATTGGCACCTGTCTTGGCGCTGAAAAGCTCATCAAGGTTTAAGTCAAGATCGTCTTTTTTGGGTTGCGGCTTGTCGTCCTGCTGTTGTTCAAGGTTTTTTAAAACAGATGAAAAATCGCGTTCAGGTTTTTTCTCTGTGACTTCCTTTTTCTTTTCCTCTTTCGGGGCTTTCTTTTTTTCAGGCGCGGCGTTTTTGTCGACAAGCACCGTGTCTTTTTTCTTTTCCGGTTTCTTTTCTTCTTTAACAGGTTCTTTTTTGACGGGCGTTACGGCCTCGCTAGCCGTGTTTTTGGGCGCGGGTGGCGGTTTGGTGTCTTCTTTGGGTTCTTCTTTCTTTTCATCTTCCTTGGGCGTTGGCTTTAAAACGGGTTTTGGAGTTTGCGTAACCTTGCTGATTTCAACCAGCTCTACGGATATGGGGGGCGGAATTTCAAAATCGCGTTTCAGCCACGGCAAGCTTATCATCGTGGCTGCAAAAACAGCCGCGTGAAGGACGATGGATATGGTGACAGATTTATTCCGCATGCAACATCTGGCGTGGTTGTGCCGCTTCTACCTTTTACTTTTTTGTGCCGTCATAAATCAGGCCGGTCAGCTCATCTGGTGATACAATGCCTTTTTGCATGTGCGCGTCGAATTCCTGCGTTGGCTTTGTTGCGATAGTTTCGTCGCGTGTTTTTCCGTCTTTTATGGCGGTTTCAATGCGTGACGTGATTGTATGGAGCATGTCTTTGTATTTTTTAACGTCGTCGCGTGTCATTACGGGGCCGTGGCCGGGGATGTAGCGCGTATCGGCATTGCCCATGTCGATCATGCGATCCAGTGCCGCGATCACGCCCTGCGCGGAGCCGCCGTGTTCAGCGTCAATAAAGGGGTACAGCCCGTTAAAGATAATATCGCCTGCAACAATGACGTTGTTTTTGGGAAAATGCGCAATGGCATCGCCATCTGTATGGGCTTGCGGCATGTGCACGATATGCACATCATCCCCGTTATAGTGCAGTGTCATGTCTTGCGTGAAGGTCACGACAGGCAGGCCGGATTTTTCCAGCGGCGGCATGGGCTTTTTAAAGTGTGTGATGAATTGGCTTGTGCTCAGGCGTTGGCGGACATTGTTGTGCGCCACCAAAATAGCGCCGCTGCTGCCAAAGGCTTCGTTGCCGCCGGTGTGGTCAAAGTGATAGTGCGTATTCATGATAAAATTGATGCGGCGGCTACCAATACCGCCCAGAGCGTCTTCAACGGCGGCGGCGCGGTCTTTGAGCTGGTCGTCAATCAAGAATGTGCCGTCATCCCCTATGGATGCCGCGACATTCCCGCCCTTGGGGCTATAGAGAACATAAAGGGTATCTGTGATTTTTTCCGTTTTGATGCTGTCCGCAGTGTAAGATGGCGTGGATAGCAGTGTAAGGCATAAAGCCGTGATCGTGAAAATGCGCATAAAGTCCTCCCTGTTCAGTTTTTTGCGCGCGCAGGGTCAGTAACCAGCGCGATTTTTGTCAGTCCGGATGTATTGACGATGGCCATGACCTCCATGACCTTGCCGTAGCCAAGGCCGTCATCGGCCTTGATGTAAACACGCCTGTCCGGCACTTCGGCGGCGATAGCTTCCAGCCGTGCTTTCAGTGCGCTTGCAGATGTTTTTGTCTCGCCAATGAAAATAACGCCCTTTTTATCAACAGAGATTTCCAGCGGCGCATTGTCCGGCTGGGCCATGGCTTTTGCGCCGGCCTTGGGCAGGTTTACTTCGACCCCGGCTGTCAGCATGGGGGCCGTGACCATGAAAATCACCAAAAGCACCAGCATGACGTCGACCATGGGGGTGACGTTAATTTCAGACATCATGCCGCGTGCATGGCGTGACCGCTGGCGGCCTGTCAGTTTTGCGCCCATTACGCTTTCCCCCCTTGTTGCTCAAGGTGACGGCCCAGAATGGCGCTGAACTCTGCTGTAAAAGCATCCAGCCTGTCCTGATAACGGCCAAGATCGGTGGAGAACTTGTTGTACGCGACAACGGCGGGAATGGCGGCGACAAGGCCGATCGCCGTTGCAAACAAAGCCTCGGCAATACCGGGCGCGACGACGGCCAGCGATGTGTTCTGCGACCCTGCAATGGCGGCAAAGCTGTTCATGATGCCCCAGACCGTGCCGAACAGGCCGATAAAGGGCGCGGTCGAGCCAACAGTGGCCAGAAACGTCATGTGGCGCTCAACACCGCTGATTTCGCGGTTGATGGATGTGGCCATGGCGCGATCGATGCGTTGTTGCAGGCCGGCTTTCAGGTCATCGCCTACTTGTCCCCGGTTCTCGATGGTTAGTTTCCATTCGTTCATGCCCGCGCAAAAGGTACGGGCCATGGGATCGCCCGGCTTTTGCTGGATGCGCTTGTAAAGCTTTTCCAAAGCCTCGCCTGACCAGAACGCATTTTCAAATTTATGGGCGCGGCCATTCAGTGCCTTGAACGAAACCCATTTGTCGAAAATGATCGCCCAGCTCCAGACCGAGGCAAATAAAAGAAGCGCCATCACGGCCTTGACGACGATATCCGCCTGCAGGAATAAGCCCCACATGGACATATCGTGCGCTGCGATGGTGCCTGCCAGTTCGCTGGCCTGTATTGCGGTTTCTGCGCTCATTGTTTTCCCCTCGTTTCCTTGTTCATGCCATGTCGCCGCAGGACGGCATCCGGCGCGGCAAAGCCGCCAGATATATTTTTGCATGCGGCCAGACCCCGCCCTGCGGCGGGGTGAGATAGTGGGTATGTGCGGTTTTTGTCAGACATTCTTAAAAATCTCCCGCACTTCATCCGGCAGCCTTACGGCTTTCATGTTCTTGTCGATGCAGACCAGCGCGACTTTCATGGCGCAGAGGTCTTCTGTGCCCCGGCGCACGGTTTGCAGCAGGTGCATGCTGGCGCCGCCCAGCTTTGTCACCTTGGATGCTACCGTTAATTCTTCATCCAGCTTGCCGGGCGCTTTAAAGTCGATCTGCATGGAAACAACGGCAAATGCGATACCCTGTTCCTTTAAAAGCGTGGCGTGTTCATATCCTGCATCACGCAGCATTTCGGTGCGGCCGCGTTCGGCAAAGCGGACATAGCTTGCGTGGTAGACGATTCCGGCGGCGTCCGTGTCCTCGTAATACACGCGGACAGGCAGATGATGTTCGGTGTGCCTGGTCATGGCGTATCGTCATCTCCGCTGATAAGGTCGAGCTGGTGTGTGTTCGCAGGCGGGGCAAGGCCTAGATGTTTATACCCCGCATCCGAAATCATGCGCCCCCGTGGTGTGCGCAAAATCAGGCCGCATTGCATTAGATATGGCTCCACAACGTCTTCCAGCACATCGCGCTGTTCCGATAATGCCGCGGCGACGGTATCAACGCCCACAGGTCCGCCTGCATAGTTTTCAGCAATGCAAGCCATATAGCGGCGGTCCATCGAATCGAGGCCTGCGCCATCGACCTCCATGCGCAACAGCGCGGCATCGGCGACGCGGGCATCAATTACTTTATGCTGTCCGACAAGGGCAAAGTCACGCACGCGGCGGGTCAGGCGGCCTGCAATACGCGGCGTGCCACGCGAGCGCTTGGCAATTTCCAGCGCGCCTTCGTCCGTCATTTTCATGTCCATAAGCTTTGCGGCGCGGGTGACGATGCGCACGAGTTCCGTAGGTTTGTAAAACTCCAGCCGTAGCGGAATACCGAAACGTTCGCGCAAGGGGCGCGTCACCATGCCTGACCGCGTTGTGGCGGCGACCAGTGTAAAAGGGGGCAGGTCAACGCGCACCGACCGCGCAGCCGGGCCTTCGCCGATAATCAGGTCAAGGTGCCTGTCTTCCATCGCGGGGTACAAAATTTCCTCTACCGCCGCGTTCAGGCGGTGGATTTCGTCGATAAACAAAACATCGTTGGGTTGCAGGTTCGTTAAAATGGCGGCCAGATCGCCTGCCTTTGAAATAACAGGGCCGGACGTGGCGCGGAAGTTCACGCCCATTTCTTTTGCCACAATCTGCGCCAGCGTTGTTTTGCCAAGACCGGGCGGGCCATAGAATAAAACATGGTCCAGTGGCTCTTGCCTTTCCTTTGCGGCGGTGATGAAAACGGCAAGGTTTTCCCGTGCTTTGTCTTGCCCCGTAAAATCGGCAAGGGTAAGGGGCCGGATCGAGCCTTCCCCGCCGTCCGCTTCGGGTTGGTAATCACCGGATATAGCGCGTGTATCTGTGTTCATGCGCTCAGCTCCTTTAAGCTTTCACGGATCAGTTCGCCAAGGTCAACGGCATCCCCTTTCGTGCCGACAATGTTTGAGACAACGCCGAAAGCTTCTGCGCGGCCATAGCCAAGGTTGATAAGGGCTGAAACAGCATCGTTCGCAATGCCGCCAGCGGCAGGTGCAGTGGTGACTGTGCCCTTTTTCTGTGTGCCTTTTTGCGTGGCAGTCTGGCCCAGCGCGATTTTCCCGGCTTTGTCTTTCAGTTCCGTCACAATCCGCACGGCCAACTTTTCACCCACGCCCTCTGCGCGGCGCAGCGCTGATTTATCGCCCGCTGCAATCACCACGGGCAGTTGTTCGGGCGCAACAGCGCTTAAAATTGCCAGCGCCGCCTTTGCGCCTACGCCCTGCACGGTGCAGAGAATCTGGAACCATTCCTTTTCCGCCGCATCGGCAAAGCCATACAACGTGAACTGGTCTTCGCGCACGATGGTTTCGATGAGCAGGCTGACAGCCGCCCCCTTGTTCGCGCCAATGCGTGAGAGTGTGCGGCCAGAGGCATGGACCAGATAGCCCACGCCGTTGACATCGATAATGACATGGGCTGTGCCCGTGCCGTCGATCACGCCAGTTAATTTTGCAATCATATATATGTGTCCGTTTCGAAAGGATCCCGAAGCTGGGGGGCATTATAGCGGGTGGCTGCGCAAATGGCACGTTTTGGCGTATTTGGGGCGGAAAAACGTATATTATTTTACATATTGACAAATTATACACATAATGTTACACTGTTATCACCTTAAATACGTGCACGAGGTTTTTATAAGCTGTTGAAAAACATAAAAAAATATCTCTCTCATCCCTTTGTGGTCCAGCCCTTGGTCCATGCCGGGCGTGAAATGGCGCGGGCGTGGTGGTGGATCAAAAAGGGGAGAGAAGAGCATCGGCGCGGCAACATAAAATGGCCGGGCTATAAAAGCTTTTTGTCTATCCCCAATAAACGGATGCGAAGGGTGGCGCGGTGGAGCGAGGGGCTGGGTGTTGTTTTTATGGGGATGGGCGGTCTTGTGGCGGGAATTGGGACGGGTTTTGCCCTTTTGTCCGGTGTGGCTGCGGTCAGTGGAATTTCGGGTTATTTGGCTGGTTTTATCGGTGGCTGCACCCTGGTTGCGGGTGGGAAACTGGCAAAGGCCACTGTGCTGCCAATGTTTCATTTGACGGTGGCGGCCGCACAAGGGTTTGGCCATGGTCTAAAGGTTGCAAACGCCTTGCGCAAAGGTGAAGAGCCGCCCGTACACAAAACAAGCCTGCTGTCGCAATGCATGGGCATGGACATTCTGCAGAATTGGAAACAAGATGCGGTGGCATGGGGTCGGGCGTTGGTGCTACAGGGTGCCGACTTATCTGTGAGGAACGATCTTGGGGAAACACCTGTTTTTGTTATGAAGAGGCATTGTGATGTCACGACCTTGCGGGCGATGATCCGGCGCGGCGCGGACGTGGATGTAGCGGATAAGAGCGGCAGGGCTTTTAAGTCTTCTATATATTCAGTGTGGCGCGGTGACGATATGCAGCACGAGGCGCTTTATATTATTAAAACGAAAAATACAGAAAAAACGCCGGATAGCATGGGGTATGCACTGATTGACCTTATGAGAAGCGGGACCGGTAACTGGCATACATTAGAAAGTTTGGCGCTTATTCGTCAGGGCGCAAATGTGAACCTGCGCACTTTTTCCAGCGAGGAAACGCCTCTTATGATGGCCATGCGGTTTGGAGATAATGCGCCAGAGCTTATCCGCGCATTAATCGAACATGGTGCGGATACAGAGATAAAAGACAGGTTTAAATACAGTGCTGCAGATCATGCATACGACAGACCGATAGTTTTGAAGCTGTTAAACAATGCCCCCGCTATAAAAGCGGCAGCAATAAAGAAGAAATTTCAAGAAGCGTCTGATCGCGGCACTGCAAAAGCCCGCCGTATCCGTCGGCGTCAGCCTCCTGCATCACTGAAGCGAGAGATATAATGGGCATGCTGGAGAAAACGAAAAAAACGTTAAAGCACCCTGCTCTTGCGCCCGTGATGGATCCGATGCGTGGCGTGATGGGAGCGGTATGGTGGGCGTGGCAGGATATGCGCGAGATATGCCGTCGCAAAGCGTACAGAAACCCGCATCGTCGCTTTCGTGCGGCAAAGGGGCTGCGGAATTCTGAAATGGCGGGCTTTTTGTGGGTTGCCAGCTTGTCTATGGTGCCTATGACAGCCCTGTCTATCGGGCTTCAGAGTAGTGCTGCGATAGCAGGCGCGCTTTCTGTTTCATCTGGCGCGGTTTTTTTGGGGGCCTTGGCGGGGGCTGCGGCATTTGTGCCGTTTGTGCTCTATGGCTCTCGCGGTGCTTTGGCGTGTTTGAAAGAAGCGGCACGCGCGCCGCGCCGTATTAAAAATGGCTTTAAAAAGCTAAAGCAGTGGCGAAAAGACCCGGCAGTGGCGCATAAGGCGGCTGCAAAAGAGCCGTTCTTGTTTCCCGACCAAGAGGGCGTTGTGGCAGAAAGCGTGGCGTTTGAGCTATACACCAACCTTATCGCTGAGCTGTACCGCAAGGACTGGTGCTTACGTCTGGCGCGTAGCGGTGGCGGGTTGAGTACACGCAACCCTAATGGAGAAACCCCTTTGCATGGTGCGGCTTATGTCGGTGATCTTGATCTACTGCGGGTTATGGTCGAACAAGGCGCTGACGTTTCTATTAAAGGGATTCAGATGCCGACAGAGATGTTGGATACAACCCCCAATCAGCCGCATTATTGCGAAAAGTATCATATCCTTTCTGCAGGCACGACAGATGCGACGCCCGGTCTTTTGGGGGCGCAGTTGATAGATGGCATTATTGAACAAAGAAACGAAGACGCTCTTATAAAGCTTGTAGAGGCTGGTGCGGATGTAGATGCAAAAGACCGGCGCAGCGGCAAGACGGCGCTGGCGGTTCTGATGTGCACATCTTATGGAGGTAGCATGCCAAAGCTGGCCCGCGCTTTGATTGCGCATGGCGCGGATGTTTCTGTATGTGACCCACGCTTTATAAATGCGCCGGACATGAAGGACATTTTCGATACTGCGGCGGATATTCGCCGCGCGCATATTGCAAAGGGTTTTCAGCAGGCGGCTAAGCAGGGCACGACAAAAACGCGTAAAATCCGCAGGCGCGCACAGCAGAGAAAAGCTGGAAATCTATCAACAAAATAAAGGGTTTACCTCTTGCCGCCGGCCATCACACCGCCCAGCAGCGTTTTTGTTGACGCATGATGCGCATGGCAGATGGCGACAGCCAGCGCGTCTGCAGCGTCAGGTGGCGCATCAATGCCCGGCAGCAGCATTTTAATCACGGCCTGTATTTGCGCCTTGTCGGCCCTGCCCGCACCGGTTACGGCTTTTTTGACAAGCGTTGCGGGGTATTCCCCCACCTCCAGCCCCGCCTTTGCAGGGGCCAAAAGCGCAACGCCACGGGCAAAGCCGAGTTTTAGGGCCGAGGCTTGGTTGTTGTTGACGAACGTTTCCTCGACCGCCGCCGTATCCGGCTGCCATGTGGTGATGGTGTGCACGAGTGTATCATAAATATGCGTAAGACGGTGCGGCAAATCTGCCTTTGCCGGTGTTGTAATCACGCCGTGCGCAAGGTGTTTTAAGTGACTGCCCTTGGCCTCAATTACGCCCCAGCCGGTGCGCGTTAAGCCAGGATCAATGCCGATAATTTTCATGGGCTGATAATCCTCATGACACGGCCAGTTTTTCAAGGACAGCGGCATCAACTTCGAAGTTGGAAAAAACGTTTTGCACGTCATCGCTGTCTTCCAGTGTTTCGATCAGCTTGAAAACGGCTTCGGCCTGTTCACCGTCAATGGCGATTGTGTTTTGCGGTTTCCAGACGATGCCAGCGCTTTCCGCATCGCCAAAAACTTTCTCCAGCGCTTCCTTGACGGCAATGAAGTCTTCGGGCTGTGTTGTCACGTCGTGGCCGTCTTTTGTGCTTTCGACATTTTCTGCGCCAGCCTCAACGGCGGCTTCGAACATTTTTTCGGCATCGGCGACGGTGGCGGCAAATATGATGGAGCCGATCTTGTCGAACATGAAACTAACGGAATTTGTTTCGCCCAGCGCGCCGCCGCTTTTAGTAAAAGCGGTGCGGACTTCGGCGGCGGTGCGGTTGCGGTTATCGGTCAGGGCTTCGACAATCACGGCCACGCCGCCGGGGCCATAGCCTTCATAGCGGATGTCTTCATAATCCGAGGAATCGCCGGCGCCGGGGGTCCCCGAATCAACGGCCCGCTTGATGCGGTCATTTGGCATATTAGCGGCCCGGGCGGCGGCAATGGCGTTCCTCAGGCGGGGGTTGGCCTCGGGATCAGGCATCCCCAGACGGGCGGCAACGGTAATTTCACGCCCTAACTTATTGAAAAGCTTGGCGCGCTTCTTGTCTTGCGCTCCTTTTCGGTGCATGATGTTCTTGAACTGGGAGTGGCCTGCCATGGTTCCGCCTGTATCTGAATCGTTAAAGAATTGTAAGGTTTTGACCTTTACAATAGGGATATAACATAGATTCAGACAGTCTGGAACTGTCAGGGAGTGTGTGAGAGTCTGGGGTATGTTTTTGGAATTCAGCGGGGCGTATGTCGTATCAGTTTAGAAACATTACAGTTCTGATCGTCGAAAGCTCTGAATCGATGTTCAGTTTGACAAAGAACGTTTTGATGACGTTCGGTGTGAACCAGATTTATTCCGCTTATAACGCGGAAGAAGGTTTTCGCACGTTCTGCAAGCTGAACCCCGATCTTGTCATTACCGACTGGTTGGAAGAACCCAAAAACGGGCTGGAGCTGACCAAGACGTTGCGCACGCATCCCGAAAGCCCCAACCCGTTTGTTCCCGTTATATTAATGACAGGCTATAGCCAAAAGCGACGCGTTTTGATGGCACGGGATTCCGGGATTACTGAATTTCTGGTGAAGCCCTTTACGGCACGCGCTTTGTATCAGCGTATTGAACAGCTCATTGAAAAGCCGCGCTTGTTTGTGAAGAGCGATGGGTATTTCGGGCCTGATCGCCGGCGCAAACGCGATGTGGATTATAAAGGGCCGGAAAGACGGTCAATGGCTCAGCCCAAGCCGCGACAGGTTACGGTGTCGCCATCAAAGACTGCAAGGGATATACAGGGACGTCAGGAAGATAAACAATAACGCCGCAACAAATAAGAAACAGGCAGGATGGACAACACGATGGAAAACACAGACCAGTTTCAAAACCAGCCCAAGGTTCGCAGGGCGGAACTGATTAGCCCGCCGAACACGATCAAGCAAAATGTTGGCAAGGGCGGCATTGACGAAAACGTGATCGTCAAGGCGCAAGAGCTTTTGGAATATAACAAGGTCGATTTCCATCCCATCGCGGAAATGTTGATGGATGTTTTGAACGAGGCGATACAAAACGCCAAGTCGGGCGCTTATACAGGAGAAAAAGCCGTTGAAGCGCTGATTTATCCGGCCATGCAGCTGAAAGCGCAGGGCACAATGTTCCATTATCCGCTGGTCACGGAAATCAGCAATATCCTCGTCAATTTCCTTGAAACCGTTACAGGTGTTGATAAAGACGTTCTGGACCTTGTCGTTGCACACAAAATGTCCATCAATGCCGTGATTGCCGGAAAAATTCAGGGCGATGGCGGTGCCAAGGGCAAGGAACTGCGCGAAGCCCTGATGGATGCCTGTAACCGGTATTACCGGACAAGGGCGAGTTGACTCTGGCCTAGCTGCACGACAAGCATGGTTTTGGATTACATGGTTGTTTCGGGTAATGCGCGTTGTTTTTTCGCATGACGTACGAATGTGCTGTAATCCCGGCTTTCCCTGTGGGCTTTTTCGTACGAAAGGCGCAGGCAGGCATTGAAAACCTCTGATAGTACGCTGTTTCCTGTCTGCGTCCCCAGATTCCAGACGAATTGGTGCAATGCATTCATGCCGTCTTTGTTGGCATAGACCTGTTTGTTCATTGCGCAGGTGTCTTGTGTTTTGCTTTTTACGGTTTCGCTGTTAAAGCGTGCGGCGGTATAGCGCAGGTAAGCGCCGGGCATCTTCATATAAAGCTGCAGACGGGATAAGGGAGGCATGGGCGTGGCCATCATGTTTTGCCAGGTCTTTTTTCCAACTTCCGCAAAGCTTTTCATCTTTTCGCGTTCTTCCGGGGTGTTGTTGACCTGTGCCCAACCATCTCCAGCGACTTGCCATACATTCAGCAGGGCGCTTGTGGCAAGGCTTATAATTTCGCGGTACATGCTGGCGAATGAGAAGGGGTTGTTGCCTATATCATATTGCTTGCGTTTTTCTTTATCGCCCAGGACAGAAAAGGCTTCTCCAGCCTCTTTAAACATGTCTTCGGCAGCGGGGTTGTTCGGGTTGCGGTCGGGGTGATATTTCAGCGCTATCTTGCGGTAGGCTGTTTTGATGGTGCGTTCATCCGCTGAGGGGGTAACGCCCAAAACCTCATAGTAATTTCTTTTTTGTCCCGGCATTTGCTGTCTTTCCGAATCTTTTGGCTGTTTAAACCCCCGTATTTATATTATGTATATATAATTATGTCAACATAAAAGCCGGTTTTTGCAAAAAAAACCTTGCCGAATCGCTATTTTGGTCATATAAAACCCCTGAAATCCCAATAAAAACAAAAAGGGTGGGCCCTAAAAGAGCCCGCCCTTTTGTTTGGGGCCAGACGGAACAGGATATGCAGAAACCGCCATTGATACAAAAGATCGAAGCCGCGATTACGCCCACAGCCAGTGATTTGGGCTATGACATTGTGCGTGTGCTGTTGATTGGCAGTGGCCGACCTACGTTGCAGGTCATGGCCGAACAGCCCGACGGCACGATGGAAATCGAGGATTGCGAAAAACTGAGCAAGGCGCTGTCCGCCCTTTTGGATGTTGAAGACATTATAGACGGGGCATACACGCTGGAGGTCAGCAGCCCCGGTATTGACCGCCCGCTGACGCGCTTTCGCGATTTTGAAAACCACATTGGCTTTGAAGCCCGCGTGGAAATGGATGCCCCCATCAACGGGCAAAAGAAATTCAAGGGCAAGATACATGGCACAGACAAGGGCGCCGTGGTCAGCCTTGAAACCGAAGACGGCATGGTGCATAGCCTGCCCTTTACAAACATCCAGAAAGCCAAGCTGATGCTGACGGATGAGCTTTTAAAATCAGCGCAACTTAAACAACAGGTTAATTGAAAAACAGGATAAACAGCCATGCAAGAACTTCTCCAGGTAGCAGATACAGTCGCCCGCGAAAAAGGCATCGATCGTGAAGTCGTGATCGTTGCGATGGAGGAGGCCATCCAAAAAGCTGGCCGCAGCAAATACGGTTACGACCATGATATTCGCGCGAAAATTGACCGTAAATCAGGCAATATTGAGCTGTTCCGTTATCGCGAGGTTGTTGAAGCCTTTGTGCCTGAAATGAACGAAGAGGGCGAAGAGGTGATTGTTGATGAGGCCAAGAAAATCTTGCTGAAAGATGCAAAGAAAATCGAAAAAGAGATCAAAATTGGCGAATTCATCATCGACAAGCTGCCGCCGCTTGATTTCGGACGTATCGCGGCGCAGACGGCAAAGCAGGTGATCTTCCAAAAAGTCCGTGATGCCGAGCGCGAGCGCATGTACGAGGAATATAAAGACCGCGCTGGCGAAATTGTTTCCGGTGTCGTGAAGCGTGTGGAGTATGGCAACGTAACCATTGATCTGGGCCGTGGCGAGGGTTATATGCGCCGCCAAGATGCCTTGCCGCGTGAGCACTTCAAAACAGGCGACCGTGTGCGTGCCTATATTGCGGAAGTCCGCCGCGAACAGCGTGGCCCGCAGATTTTCCTGTCGCGCGCGCACCCTGATTTCCTTGCGAAATTGTTCAAGCAGGAAGTGCCTGAAATTTATGATGGCGTGATTGAAATTCGCGCCGTTGCGCGTGACCCCGGCAGCCGCGCCAAAATCGCGGTAATCTCTCATGATAGCGGTATTGACCCTGTCGGCGCGTGCGTGGGTATGCGTGGTAGCCGTGTGCAGGCCGTTGTTGGTGAATTGCAGGGCGAGAAAATTGACATTATTCCATGGACGGGCGATATCGCCAGCTTTGTCGTGAACGCCTTGGCCCCTGCTGAAGTGACCAAGGTTGTTCTGGATGAAGACAGCAACCGCCTTGATGTGGTTGTGCCGGAGGAGCAATTGTCGTTGGCCATTGGCCGTCGCGGCCAGAACGTGCGCCTTGCCACGCAGATTTCCGGCTGGAATATCGACATCATGACCGAGGCCGAAGAATCTGAACGCCGCCAGAATGAGTTCAAGACACGTTCTGCACTGTTCATGGAAGCCTTGGATGTGGATGAGGTGATCGCACATCTTTTGGTGGTCGAGGGCTTTACCTCGATTGAAGATATTGTCGAAACACCGGATGACGAGATTGCGTCTATCGAAGGGTTCGATGCGGACGTGACGGAAGAGCTGAAAGCGCGCGCCCGCAGCTTTATCGAGGAGCGTGATGCGAAATTCGCCACAGCTTGTAAAGAGCTGGGTCTGACGGATGAGCTGATCGCAACCGAGGGGTTGACGCAGGATATGTTGATGGCGTTGGGGCAAAACAGCGTCAAAACCGTTGATGATCTGGGCGATCTTGCCGGTGATGAGCTGCGCGAGATTGTGGGCGAGGACAAGCTGACAGAAATGCAGGCGAACAATATCATTATGGCCGCGCGTGCCGGATGGTTCCCAGAGGAAGAAGATAACGGAGAGACCGAAGATGCTGCCGCAAACGGTTAATGCCGTGCGTGGTGAAGTCCGCCCCCTTAAAAGGTGCGCGGCAATGATGTAAACGATAACAGACGACAGGTGCCTAGGAATGACCGATAAAAAAGAAAAAGCAAAAAAAGACAAAGACGGCGGAAAAAAGCTGACTTTGTCGGGTAAGGGCACGCTGAGTCTGAAGGGAAAGGCCGGAGGCGCAAAAACAGGCGTGGCTGTGAGCCGTTAGGCGCGGACAGTTGCGGTTGAGGTGCGGAAAAAACGCGGTGCTGCGGCGGACACGCCCAAAGCCGGTAGGGGCGGCGGCGATGACCTCCATTTAACGAATGCGGAGCGCGAGGCACGTATCCGCGCATTGCAGCAGGCCCAAAACGCGCCGGCGGAAGAATCCTCTCCTTATCAACAAGGGCGTTTGGTCGTGAAGCATCCGGACAAGGATGAACCGGAACCGGTTGAAGACGCGCCTGCGGAAGCCGTGAAGGAAATGAGCGCCGAAGAGCGCGCCCGCGAAGAAGAGCTGGCCAAGCTGCGTAAAATTAATGCCGCAGAAGAGGCCGAGCGCAAAAAGCGGACGGATGATGCGCGCCGGAGTACGAAATCTTCTTATAATGACGCGCCGCCGCCCAGTAGCGAAGCGCCGGGTGGCCGTCGCGGTCGCCGCAGCGGTTATGGCGGCGACGGGCGTGACAATGCCGGTCTTGGCGCGCCGGGCAAGCGCCCCGGCTTGTCGCCTTATAACCAGTCGCGCCGCCGTTCGGGCGGTCGTATGACGGTGAACCAGGTTTTGAACGATGGGGGCGAGCGTGACGCCCGCGCCCCCAGTCTTGCCGCCCAGCGCCGCGCCCGCGCCCGCAATCGCGCCCGTATGGCGATGACGCAGCAAGAGCATGTGAAACAAGTTCGTGAAGTGACGGTGCCGGAAGTGATTACGGTGCAAGAACTTGCAAACCGCATGACGGAACGTGTCGGCGATGTTGTGAAAAAGCTGATGGAGCTTGGCATCATGGCAACGGCAAACCAGTCGATTGATGCGGATACGGCAGAGCTTTTAGTGCATGAATTCGGTCATACGTTGAAACGGGTTTCTGAATCTGATGTTGAAGAAGGTATCTATGGTGAGGATGACAAAGCGGAAGATTTAAAACCGCGCCCGCCGGTCGTGACCATTATGGGCCACGTCGACCATGGTAAAACATCGCTTCTGGACGCTATTCGCAAGGCCGATGTTGTATCGGGCGAAGCGGGCGGTATTACGCAGCACATTGGTGCGTACCAGATACAGACCAAGAGCAAAAAGAAAATTACCTTTATCGATACGCCCGGCCACGCCGCCTTTACCGAGATGCGCGCGCGCGGTGCGGATGTGACTGACATTGTTATTCTGGTCGTGGCGGCAGATGACAGCGTCATGCCGCAAACGATCGAGGCGATCAGCCATGCCAAAGCGGCGGAAAAGCCGATTATTGTCGCTATTAACAAATGCGACCTGCCTGCGGCGAACCCGCAAAAGGTCCGCACCGAGCTGTTGCAGCACGAAGTTATCACCGAAGACATGGGTGGTGATGTGCAATATGTTGAGGTTTCGGCCAAGACAGGCCAGAACCTTGAGGCGCTAGAGGAAGCGATTTTGCTGCAGGCCGAGGTTTTGAACCTTGAAGCCAATCCGGACCGTTCCGCTGTCGGCTCTGTCGTTGAATCGCGGCAAGAGCTGGGTAAAGGCTCCGTTGCGACCGTGTTGATCCGAAAGGGCACATTGCGTCAGGGCGATATTTTTGTGACCGGTACGGAATGGGGGCGCGTGCGTCTTTTGCACAATGATCGTGGCCAGGCCGTGAAGGAATCCATTCCGGGCCAGCCTGTCGAGGTTTTGGGCCTGAACGGCACGCCGGATGCGGGTGATGACTTTGTCGTGGTTGAAAACGAATCCCGTGCGCGCAACGTTTCCGAATTCCGCCTGCGCAAGAAACGGGCGCTGGCAAATGCGAAATCAACGGGCCGCAGCATTGATAGCATGATCGAGGAAATCCAGGCGGGCACGGCGCAAGGCATGCCGGTTGTCATCAAGGGCGACGTGCACGGCTCGGTTGAGGCTATTGCGGCATCGCTGGAAAAGCTGACCGAGGATAACAAGGAAGTGAAAGTGAACGTGTTGCACACAGGTGTCGGCGCGATCACGGAATCGGACGTAACGCTGGCCAATGCCTCCCGCGCGCTGATTATCGGCTTTAACGTGCGTGCCAATGCGCAGGCGCGTGACATGGCCAAGCGTGACGGCGTTGAAATCCGCTATTACTCCATCATCTATCAGGTGATCGACGAGGTGAAACAGGTGCTGTCCGGCCTCTTGTCACCGGAAGTGTCGGAGAAGTTCATCGGCTACGCCGAAATGCGCCAGATATTCAGCATCCCCAAAGCTGGCAAGGTTGCGGGCTGCTTTGTGACAGAGGGCATGGTCAAGCGCGGCGCGAAAGTGCGCCTGCTGCGTGATAACGTCGTGATTCACGAAGGCACGCTGAAAACCCTCCGCCGCTTCAAGGACGAGGTGAAGGAAGTGCAAAAAGGCTATGAATGCGGTATGGCGTTTGAGAATTACGATGATATCAAAGAAGGCGATGTCATCGAGGCCTTTGAAATGGTATCGACCACCCGCACGCTGGAAAGCACGACGGGGTAATATTTATGCGCCGCCCGTCAAAATCATCTCCCGGTCAGCGCCAGTTGCGCGTGGCGGAACGTATTCGCCACCTGCTGGCGGGGATATTGCGCGAATCCAGCCTTCATGACCCTGATCTTGGAAATCCGGAAATGATTACCGTGACGGGCGAGAATAGCGGGCCGGACCTAAAGCACGCGCATGTTTTTGTCTTGCCGCTGGGCGGCGGTGATGCCGGAAAAATTGTTGCCGCGCTGAACCGCGCCGAAGGTTATTTCAGGAAGACGCTGGCAAAAGAGCTGGAGCTGCGTTACGCACCAAAACTCACCTTCCGCCCTGATAACAGCTTTGACGAGGCCGCGCATATCGAAGACCTTTTGGGGCAGGAGCGTGTGCGCCGCGATATCGAGAAAAAAGAAGAAGAATAATCAAAATGGGCCGCAAGAAAAAAGGCATCCCCCTGCATGGGTGGCTGAATATTGACAAGCCAATGGGCATGACATCAACGCAGGTTATTGGCCGTGTGCGCCGTTTGACCAATGCGCAAAAACTGGGGCACGCCGGTACGCTCGACCCGTTGGCGACAGGTGTTTTGCCCATTGCATTGGGAGAGGGCACAAAAACCATTCCCTATGCGCAGGATGCCGATAAAATTTATCGTTTTACGATTACATGGGGCGATGAACGCAATACGGATGATTGCGAAGGCGAAACCACCGCGACAGCAGATGCCCGCCCTGTTGAAGAGGATATTCGCGCCATCATTCCGCAGTTCACCGGTGATATTGAACAGGTGCCACCCCAGTTTTCCGCCGTGAAAATTGATGGCCAGCGCGCCTATGCCCTGGCCCGCAAAGGGGAAGAGGTGGCCGTCCAGCCCCGTATCGTCACGGTCTATGATTTGCAGCTTTTGGAGACAGATACCGATTCGGCCATCTTCGAGATGCAGTGCGGCAAGGGCACCTATGTCCGGTCGATTGCCCGCGATATGGGGCGGATTCTGGGCTGTTACGGGCATATTTCGGCCCTTCGGCGCACGACAGTGGGGGTTTTTTCAGAAGAAGACGCGATTCCACTGGACGAATTCGAGAAAATGTTGCAATCTGCGCCCCCTGAAGACCTTGTTTTGCCTTTGGAAACCGTGCTGGACGACATCCCGGCTCTGGTCCTGACGGCAGAGGAGGTCAGCCGGGTACGGCACGGTCAGGGCATCAGGCTTTTGTCCCGCACCGACCTTCAGCGCTTGAACGGTGCGGGGATTGATGCGGAAACAGATACGGTGCTGGCGCTCGACGGTGACATGCCGGTGGGGCTTTTGCAAAAAGACGGCCCCGCCTTGAACCCCGCCCGGTTATTTAACCTTTGATAAAGGAGAAAACGATGTCGAATACAAAAGACGCCAAAGCGGCGACAATCAAGAAATACGCAACAGCTAAAAACGACACCGGCTCGCCCGAAGTGCAGGTTGCAATCCTGACGCAGCGGATCAAGCACCTGACAGAGCACATGAAGACGCATAAAAAAGACATGGGCAGCCGCCGTGGTCTTTTGGCCATGGTCAGCAAGCGCCGCTCGCTTTTGGACTATTTGAAAAAAGTCGATGCCAAGCGCTATGAAACGCTGATCGACAGTTTGGGCCTGCGCCGCTAATTTCGTGGTCGCCGCCCGCATGAAAAAGCCGCCCGTATAAGGCGGCTTTTTTCGTTTATTTCGGTATATAGGGACGTTTTCGTTGCGGTATGGGTCGTGCCTTTGGCGTGCCGGCGTCTGCCGCTTTTTGAAATGCTGCGACGGTGCGCCGGATACGTTCACCGGCCAACATGGTTTCCAGTTCTTTGTGACCGTTTCCTTTGGCGATATCTTCGGCTGTCTTGCCGGATTTTGATTTTGCATCTAAGTTCACGCCTTTTTCAATCATCAGGCTGACAACGCCGATTTGGTTATGCACGGCCATGTCCATGAGCGCTGTAAATCCATCGCCATCGGCGGTATTGACATTGGCGCCCCTCTCCAAAAGTGTTGTGGTTGTAACGGGGTTGTTATTGCGGGTGGCCAGCACTAAAGGAGCCCAATGGCCATGACCGCCGCGTTCATTGACATTGGCGCCTTGGTCCAGCAGCGCTGTGACAAGGCTGTTGATGCCTTGGCGCGCTGCGAGCATGAGGGGGGTAAATCCGGCGTGGTCGGTAATGTTAACGTCTGCGCCGTCTTTAATCAGGCGCAGGCAGGCATCCGTATTTTGCCGCTCAATTTCGCGCAGCAATTGGCATCCTTTTTCGAATGCGTTATCCGGATTATCAGCCATGTTTCCCCTTTCAGGCCCAGCTTACAGACAGCATATTCAGTATACAACCATTGGTACATTATGTCAATAGCTGGGCTGTATCATTTATAAATCAAAGCATTAGCCTTGTTTTTTTGAGGGTATAGGTTTGGGCAAGGACACGGTTTTCGTAGGGGGGTGAATGACAGCAATGGCAGGATTACCCCCTGCGGCAATAAAGGCATTGCGTGCTTCGTTGAGCAAGGCAGGCGGCGTCTGGGCAAAGGGGATAATGGCAATAGATTCCGCGCCGGTTTCAAGGTTGGTGCTAATCTCTTTGCGCTCTTGTGATTTAAAGTTAAACAGTGCGGTGATTTTGCGCTGTAGCGCGGGATAGGCCTCGGTATGGGCGATAACGTGGTCTGCCTGTTTTTGCCATGCGTTGTTTTGGGGAGAGGGCGTGGGGCTTGGCTCTGTTTTTGGCGGTGCAGGCGGCTTGGCGGCAAGAATATACTCCAACGCTTCCCGGCTTATATTGCGACTGTCAGAAGCTTTTTTATCGTGGCAGTTTGTTATTGTAGTATCGGCCCCGGCATGCACAAGTTCTTTGATAACATTTGTGTGGCTTTTTCCTGCAGCTAAATGCAACGGCGTGCTCCGATACAGGTAATCTGTCATGTTAATATCCGCCCCTGCCTTTATAAGTGCAAGGACGACATTGGCGTGCCCCTTTTCTGCAGCCATATGCAAAGGGGTTTCTCCTTTGCTGTTGCGTGCGTTGACATTTGCGCCTGCTTGCAAAAGCGTATTGACGGATTTTTCTTTATTGTTTTGGGCGGCAAGATGCAGGGATGTGCTTTTTCCGGGAACGGCACAGGCATTCACATCTGTCCCTGCCGTAATAAGCATTGCAATTGCCGCAGCATTATTGCTAAAGCATGCAACGTTGTGCAGGGCGGTGCCAGATACGTATTGCGCATCAAGTCGTGCGCCGGCTTTGACGAGTCTGTGTAGACGTTGCGTATTGTCCGGGTCCCAAAAGGCGGCCTTGGCCAGTTTTTTGCCCAGCTTATCTTTTCTGGGGATTGCGGGGTGAATTTCTGTGGGGGCTGTTTTTGCAATCAGCCGCGCCATGCTGCGGTGGTTTTTTGTCAGGGCCAGGGTTTCTGCGGTCAGGCCGTCTTGCGGGCGGATGTGGTTTTTGTTGATGCCGGCGGCGATCAAAAGCCGCGCTATTTTTTTGTTGTTTACTTCGACGGCTTCATGCAACAGGCTTCCATTACCTGTTTCAATATTTACGTCTGCCTCTGCCGTGATAAGTAATTGTACGATTTTTGTATGGTTGTTTTTGATCGCGGTATAGAGAGGGCTTTGGTGGTCGTTATTTTGTGTGCTGGCCCCCGCGTCTAGTAGTTGCCGTACAATTTGCGCGTGCCCTTTTTGCACGGCGGTTTCCAGTGCGGTGTTCAGGCATGGGGCCGACGCATCGGGGTCAATATCTGCGCAGTCAAGCCGCGCTCCCTTTTCAATCAGCGTGGCTATACCTTGCCGGTTGCCCTCCCGTGCGGCGCGGACAAGCATCTTGCCCAATGTTTCGCCAGCTTTTTCGGTCTCTTTGACTGTTGCCGCCATGTTTTTTCCTAATAAATCAAGGAGTGAGCATAGCATATAAATTCCATATCTCAATACCCGGTTTTTTGATCGTCTGTTTTGGAAATCGTATGACTATACCTTTGAAAAGGCTGAATATTTATGAGACAATCATGCCTGATCTCATAAAGGAAAGGGGGAAGGCATGGGGCTTGTAAACAGGTATACGCAAAGACAGCCTATGCAAGGTAACGCCCTTTTTCTGATCTTAATCGCGGTGGCCCTGTTCGCAGCGTTATCATATGCGGTAACGCAGTCTGGCCGGGGAAGCGGCAGGGTCGACCAAGAGCAAATGATTTTGGATGTCGCGAACTTTATGGACCAAGTCAACTTGATGAAGCACCTTGCAACGCGTGTGTATGTGACAGGCTATGTTGAGCAGTTACGCATGAACGATAGTGCCTATACGACGTCCGGCTCTGTTTACAATAGCGGGCCCATTATAGGCGGCAACCCCTCTACAGGAACAACCATGGGAATGTTTGCACCTACAGAGGGAATACCCATCGTTTTTCCGGCAGAGTCTCTTTTGGATACCAGCCAGGATATCTTGGTCAATTTTTCGTGGCAGTATAACCCGAACGTTCATGTGACTGTCGGCGGTGCAGAGCTTGGTTCTGTAACGGATGATGCGGTTATTGCTATCGGCCCTTTTATTCAAGAGGCTTGTGAAGAGATTAACCGCCGTCTTACAGGTTCAACCGCCATTGGTCTTGCTACAGCATCGGGAAGCAATAACAGACGCTGGGAAATGTACCGCCGCGATGGATCTTATAGCGCTGCCAATACGGTGAAGGATGACCGGGATTACGCTTTGCTGCCGGGGTGTAATGATGTTGCCGCAGGGGCGGGGTATTACATGTACGTTGATGCGCTGGAAATAAATTGACAAAGGCATGCAACCACAAAAAAACCCGCCGGTGTACGGCGGGTTTTTTCTGGATGTTCGTCCCGCTTAACGGGAGTAGAATTCGATGATGAGGTTTGGCTCCATCCGGACGGGGTAGGGCACTTCCTCAGGTTTTGGGCCGCGCACAAACGTGCCCTTGAACGTTTTGTGGTCCACATCGACATAACCGGGCACATCGCGCTCCGGGCTTTCGATGGCACCGATAACCAAAGCCATCTGGCGTGATTTCTCGCGCACTTCAATCACATCACCGTCGCTGACGGAAAGGGAGGGGATGGTCACGCGCTTGCCGTTCACGGTCACATGGCCGTGGTTTACAAACTGGCGTGCGGCGAACATGGTCGGCACGAATTTCATGCGGTAAACAACGGCATCCAGACGGCGCTCCAAAAGCTCGATCAGGTTCACGCCGTTATCGCCCTTGCGGCGGCGGGCTTCCTGATAATAACGGCGGAACTGTTTTTCGCCGATATTGGCGTAATAGCCCTTCAGCTTTTGCTTGGCGTGCAGCTGAATGGCGTAATCTGTAGGCTTTTTGCGGTTCTGGCCGTGCTGGCCGGGGCCGTATTCACGTTTGTTAACCGGCGATTTTGCGCGGCCCCACAGGTTGACGCCAAGGCGGCGGTCGATTTTATATTTTGCTTGAGGGCGTTTAGCCATTTGATTTTCCTCATTTTTTAATATTGTCCCGCTTATCCATCGTTGGAGGGCGGCGGATTCATGAGCCCGCCCCGCTTTTACGGGAATCGGCTGGAATATAAGGGTTTTTATGGCAGAGTCAACGGGTTATTTTATTTATGGATATTAATTGCAATATGGAATTTGATGTGCTAGAGATATTATGGTCATTCTATAGACCTAAAAGGTAAAAATTGTGAGCGATCAGGAAAAAGCAAATAGCGCGCTGCGAGCGGCGCTTGAAAGAAAGGATGCTGTTGCCGTGTGTGAAGCTTTACAGTGCGGGGCGAATCCTGATCTGAAGGGTAAAGGAGGGTGGAGGCCGCTGCATTATGCTGCCAAATATGAATTGACGGTGGTTGTAGAGGCTTTGCTATCTGCCGGGGCAGAAATGAATGCCGCAAAAAATGATAAATGGACGCCCCTGCATTTGGCAGCTCATAATAACAAGTTGGGCGTTGCCAAGCTTTTGTTGGCGGCCGGGGCTGATCTAAACGCCAAAAACGATGAAGGGGAAACCCCCGAAGATGTGGTGCGGCATGATGAGATGCGGCTCTTTTTTCGGTCAGAGGTTAGGCCCTGGCGCAAGCAAAAAGAGGCTGTGATTGCCCATATCGAACATTATCCCGATCTTTCGCGCGGTATTACCTCTGTTTTCAATTTTGAAAGCGGACAATGCATGGTCATCACTGAAAACCTGAAAACAAAACAGGAAGCAGCGTGCATGACCGATATGGCTTCAATGAACGCGGATGTGGTGCGCACAGCGGCTGAAAAGCTTTTGGAACAAGGCGGCGATGCGGCGGCGGTGAATAAATTTATAATGCCACGCAAAAACCCCCTGCGGCTTTTGGTAGAGAAAGGGCCTGCGCATGTATAAACAGCCACGGGAATTGGATAAAGCTTTGTGGCAGGCTGTGCATGATGAGAATGCACTAAAGGTAGAAGCCCTGCTTCAGCGCGGGGCAGATCCGAACGTGCGTGAAGGTAAGCTTTATTGGACAGCGCTCCATCAGGCGGCGCATAAGGACAGGGGGGTGATTGCAGCACTTTTAATTAAAGGCGGTGCAGATGTTGATGCGATGGCTGAGGCCTATAGCAAGCTTGGCTGCTCTGAAATGATAAAATACGGCGCATGGACCCCGTTGCACGAAGCTGCCGATATGGGCAGCGAGAGTGTTGTAAAAGAATTGCTGGCTGGTGGTGCAAACAAAAATTTGAAAATGTCTGTGGGTCTGACGGCAGAAGATGTTGCCGTCGCCATGGGCAGGCAGGGTGTTGCCAAGCAATTGGCTAGCGCGGCGCGCGTGCCTGCCATTACGCTGGAACAACAGTCGTGGAAAAGGCAGGGAAGGGCCGTGATTGCGCATTCTGCTGTTTACCCGTCTATGCGCCGCTCCATCACATCTGTTTTTAATTTTGAAAGCGGGCAATGCACGATTATCACCGAAAATCTGGCGACAGGGCAGGAAGCCGTGTGTACAGAGAATATGGCTGATATGAACATGGCCGTTGTGCAGGATGCCGCAAAAAATCTGGCAGCGCAGGGTGGTGATGTAGCGGCGGCGCGTGTTGTGTTTCCACGTGTGCAGCATCTCAAGCCCTTGCCGAGAAAGAGTGGGCCATGATGGGAAGGAAGGAAAAGAATCTGGGAAAAGCGCTGATTGCGGCACTGGGTAAGGACGATGCAGAAAAAGCGCTGGAGCTGATCGAGATGGGCGCGGATGTGAATGCACGTAATGAGAACGGCTGGTGGACGGCGCTACATTTTGCAGCCTGCTATGACATGCCGGAAGTTGCCGCAGCTTTGATTGCAAAGGGCGCGGATGTGAATGCGCGGGGCAAGGCCCACACAGATATTTGCAGGGGTGGTGAGGGCAAGGAAGTTCAGAAGAAATGGACGCCATTGCATTTGGCGGCTTCTGATGGCGGTGCTGATGTTGTTAAGGTTTTGCTGGAGGCAGGAGCGGACCCCGATCTCAAGACATCAGCCGGCCTGACGCCGGCGGATCATGCGCAGCTCAGAGGGTCTGATTTTGGAACCTTGCTTGTGCCGCATAAATGGCGTGCTGAAAAACAGCTTTTAAAGGAAATGTCCAAATCTGCCGTTTTTATCGACCATGCAATCATTATGAAGCTGATAGAGAGAAGTGGCGCGATTGGCTGTGTTTATGATCGACAGGGCATGACGGCGGCGCATTATGCGGCGCGAGGCGGGCATGATGACCTGTTAAAAGCCATGATTGTCGCAGGCGTGGATGTCATGCGCAAAACATGGGATGGCCGCACCGTGCGGGATTTGGCTTTGGAGGGCTGCGGCACGGAAATTGCCGGTATTGTAACGAATGAAGATGCGTTAAAGGCGGTTAAAGTGTCAGCGGCGCAGCCTCCCCCCGATAAAAAAGATGCGCAAGTTTCTGTGGAGCCGGAGAAAGCTCCTCATACAGAGGATGAAACAGGACGTGTCTGGATAAAGCATGATGCCGTTTCAGTTTCACTGACCGAAACCTATTCCGCGCTGGCGCGGCGTATTACCTCTGTTTTTAATTTCCAAACAGGCCAGTGCACGATTGTCACGGAAAAAACGGATGCGCGGCAAGATGCTGTCTGCAGTGTGGCGATCGCTGACATGGCGCCGCAAATCCGCAATCAGGCCGCGCAAAACTTTGTGACGCTGGGCGGCGATAAGCAAAGGGTTCAATCCATGCTGTCCTCAAACCGTGCACGGATGAGGGTTCTGCCAAAAGGGGGGACGGTATGAAACTTTGGCCGACAAAACGCGATAAAAGAGCGATAGCGCTAGGGAACCAGCTTTTTGACAGTATCTTGGTTGATAAGGATAAAAGAGATGTGAACTTGATGTTGCGCTTGATTGAATCGGGTGCGGACGTTCATGTGAAGCGTAGAAAATGGACCGTCTTGCATTATGCGGCGCGGAATGGTTCGGGGCGTGTCGTCAAGGCGCTTATTGAAAGGGGCGCGGATGTGAATGCCCGCGCTTATCTCATCACGGGTACGCCTGGTGGCTGGACGCCCCTTCATTTTGCAGCACATAACAATAATATTGATGTTGTCCGCATATTGTTGGATGCGGGTGCTGACAGGACCATTGAAGATAAGGAAGGTTTGCGACCAATAGATAAGGCCGTTGTGGGTGGCCATACAGAGGTGGCAGAACTGCTGCGTGATTACGAGCTATCTGGCGATGTTGTTGCCAAAGTTGTTGATAGGCCTGCAGAGATAAAGGCTCAGGGTCAGGAAAGCCCCGTGGAAAAAGAGCCGCCACCGCAGGAAGAAAAAAATGATGTTCCTGTGGTTTGCGAAACGGCGCCTTTGGCCTGTGAAGCTGAAGCCGTATGGGAAAAGCAGGGCAATGCGGCGATAGCGCGGGTTGAAACCTACCCGGCCCTTCAGCGCCGCGTGACGTCATTATTCAATTTCCAAAGCCGTCACTGCACGGTATTGACCGAGAATTTAAAGACCGGACAGGAATCGGCCTATGGCTGGGATATGGATGCCAACAATGCAGGGCTGGTACAGGAAGCGGCGCAAGCCTTGGCTGACAGAGGCGGAAACGCCGGGAGTATACGGCCTGTCAAAAAAATGCGCTATGTCCTACCCGCAAAGGGAGGGTGTGAATGACGGAAAAAAGCGAAAGCCAGCAAAGACTGAATTTAAAGTTGTTGAGGGCGGTAGATGAAAGCCATGATGAAAAACACGCCCGTCTGTTGATAGATAGTGGCGCGGATGTCAATGCTTACAATGGGGAGATATTGTTTTCTGCTGCGGACTGTGCCTTGGCAGGCACGGTGGAATATCTGTTGCAAGCTGGGGCGGATGTGAATGCCCGCTATGATGGGCAAGCGCCTTTGCATGCTGCCGCGCGTCATACTAGAGTGTGTTCACCTAGGTGGGGTGGTGAGTACGTTTATACCGGCAAAGTTAGTACCGTTAAAAAGCTTATTAAATGGGGGGCTGATGTCAATGTTGTGGATACCCACGGAGAAACGCCACTGCATTATGCGGCGCGGGCCGGGTTTGGCCGGGTTGTCAGCCTTCTTTTGCGTGCGGGGGCAGACCCCGGTGTTGCGGATAAGCGGGGCAATACACCTGGCATCACAGCAGCCATTGCCGGGCACAAAAAAATTTCAGAACGTTTGGCAAAAGCGGAAGGCAGGCCAAAGCCTGCGCCACAGGTGCGGGTGCCGCCAAAAATGCGGCGCAAGCCTGTTAAGCCAAAACCTGCGGTGCGCCCTGTTGTAAAAAGCACAACCGAAAATGAAATCAACCCGCAATGGATCCGCCGTGGCGATAAGGCCGTGGCCTGTGTGGAAAATTGCCCGGAATTGAATCGCAAGGTAACGATGCTGTTCAATTTTGCGGTCGGGCAATGTGTGACAATTACAGAAAACCTTGAAACAGGGCAGGAGGCTGTCTGTAACACCGCCCTTTCCGCCATGGGTGCGAAGGCGGTTAAAGAGGCGGGGGACATGTTGATTGCCAACGGTGGAGATGAAGGCGTTGTTACGCCACATGTGCCGGTATTGCGGCCCAGATTGATCCCCTTGCCAAAAGGCGGTGCGGTGTGAAAAACGATAAAGCGAAGCAAGAGATATTGAACGATGCGCTTTTAAAGGCCGTGAAGTGTAATGATACATCTGCTGCGCTTGAAGCCATTCATATGGGCGCGGATGTACGTATGTGCAGGGGGTATAATGGCTCCCCGCTGCATTTGGCGGCGCATAACAACAGTGTAGAGCTGGTATCGGCGTTGGTGAGCATGGGCGCGGATGTCAATGCTGTTATAAAGATGGGGGGGGAGGCAAGCACGTTTGATAAAAAGGCGTATGAAAATTGGACGCCCCTGCACGAGACAGCAGATGAGGGGAGCGTTTCTGCCGCCCGTGCGCTTATAAAGGCAGGCGCAGATGCCCGCATTAAAATGTCAGGTGGTTTGACGGCGGCAGAAATTGCGCGGTTGAACAAGCATTATGATCTGGCGGCTGAACTGGAGAGGGCGGCGCAGGCTGAGGCACCCACGATTGACGTTGGGGCGCTTGAAGCAAAGCTGTTTAAGGAATTAAACAGGTTCTTTTCCTCAAATGAAGATGCGTTGAAGATATTGATGGTGCCGGGCGTGCGGGGAGATACCGTGCGTGGTTCCTGTGGGCAAACCGCGTTTCATCTGGCGATTAAAAAAGGATATGTTTCGCTGGTGAAGAGCATGATAAAGGCCGGGGTAGACGTGAATGTAGCCGATGGTGAGAGAAATACGCCACTGCATTACGCTGCATACCATGGACGGAAAGAGATTGTCGCGCTTTTGCTAGAGGCGGGGGCCGATCGCACAGCAGTAAACCGGAGCATGCACTCAGCCGCTATGCTGGCAAGGGGAAAACAATCTTACGAGATACAGCACCTGTTATCTGCGCACCCGGTTACAGCGCCGCCGAAAGATATACAGCCAGATATACCGGAAAATGAAGTCATTGATACACAAGTGCATGAAGTAGTTTGGAAAAAACAGGGTGCAGCCTCTATCGCGCAAGTGGAAACGTTGCCGGACCTGTCATGCCGGATTACGACGTTGTTTAACTTTCAGAGCCGTCAATGCACGGTGATGCTGCGCAACCTTGAAACAGGTCAGGAAGCGGTGAGCGGCAGCGATATGGATGCCATGAGCCCCGCCGCCGTGAAGGCGGCAGCAGAGGCCTTTGTCGCGGCAGGCGGAGACCGGGATGTTGTTGCATTCCAGCCCCACAGGCAATTGGCGCGGAAGACCGTTTTGCCAAAAGGAGGCATAACATGACCGAAAGTGCAAAAACGCTGGGACATAAATTGCTGGATGATTTGGCTGTGGCCGGGTGGAAGTCCCAAGGTCTGCAACTGGTTGAAAAGGGCGCAGATGTGAATGTGCGCGACCACGATGGGTGGACGCCTTTGCATTTTGCCGTGCGGGATAGCCGCACAAGCTTGATCCATGCGCTTATCAAGGCGGGGGCGGATGTGAATGCAAAGGACCAGAACGGCATGACGCCCTTGCACATCGCGGCCTATAATATCGTGTAGAA
>JAPPOU010000104.1 GCA_028817795.1 Alphaproteobacteria bacterium | reverse complement strand
GGGACGATATTCAGATCTAAAACACTGATTTATATTGTTTTTTACGCGCCAAAAATAGCCATTGAATGTAACAAAAATATAGTATATAATGTTATATATAAGGATAAGAAAAATGACCTCTATCGCGCAAAAGATCAAAAACCGCATCAAAGGGAAGGGCCGGGGCTGGGCCTTCACGCCCAGGGACTTTGTTGATCTGGGCCCACGGAACAATGTCGGCCAGATCCTCCACCGCCTGACAAAACAGGGCTTTATCCGGCAGGTCAGCCGCGGCGTGTACGATTATCCGCGCCATCATCCCAATCTTGGGATCAGGGTGCCCGATGTCAAACAGGTCGCCAATGCCGTTGCGCGCGCCACAGGCGACAGGATTTACATGACGGGTGCCGATGCTGCTAACCGCATGGGCCTGACCACGCAGGTTCCGGCCAAAACAGCTTATGTCACAACCGGCAAGCCCAAGGATATTGTCTTCTCTGATGGCGGATTCAAAATTCAGCTCCGCAAGGCTATCCTGCCGAAAACCATCACGCATGATCTGGCATGGATGGCGTTGCTGGCTCTTGATAATATCGGCCCGGATTACGTCGATCAGGGCATGATCGACAAATGCGCAAAACACCTGCGGCCGGATGACAAGAAAGACATCCAGCAAAATCTGCGCTATATTCGAAGCACCTGGCTGACAGATGTCGCGCGCCAGCTTTCAACGTGAAGAGTGAGATATGACGGATTTTGACACAACAAAACTCGGCACTTTCATAGACGAAGCGGTAGTCAAAACAGGCCGCACGTACAATATCATCGAAAAGGATTTCTGGGTCGTCTGGCTGCTGGAACTCCTGTTCTCCGGGCCATATACGGACCAGCTGACCTTCAAGGGCGGTACATCGCTTTCAAAGGCCTACAAGGTCATTGATCGTTTCTCGGAAGACGTGGACCTGACCATTGACCGCGGACTGATTGATCTCAACCCTGAAAAGTCACTGGAAGCGCCTGATCTTGGCCGCGCGCAGCGCACCAAACGAAGCAAGGCTTTTGACAGCAGCGTAACGGAATTTATCCGCGATGAGTTCACGCCCTGGCTCGAAACAGCTATTGAGGAAAAACTGACGGGCGGGGAAGGGGGCACAGCACCGGCCCTGCTTTTCGATGAAAGCGATCCCCTGAACCTGTCGTTCGTTTATCCCCGGAATCCCGATACGCCGGAAGACATTTACATCCAGCCCTTCGTCCGGTTGGAGCTGGGCGCCAGGGGCGACCGTTCGCCGCAAACACAAAAAACGGTCAAATCCTATATCGAGGAAAGCTTCCCGGATGTCTTTGGAAGTAAGAACCCCGTTTCCCTGAACGTGCTGGGCATCGAACGCACCTTTTGGGAAAAGGCCACAATCCTGCATTCCGTCTGCTGCCGGCCGGAAGACAAGCCGCCACGCGAACGTTTTTCGCGGCACTATTACGATGTTTACCATCTGACACAGGATGCGGACCTGGTTGCGCGGACAGTTTCAGACACTGACCTGCTCACCGCGATTGTCGAGAACAAGAGAGTATATTTCTTTGAGACATGGGATTGGTATCCAACAGCCCGGCGCGGCACGTTTCGACTTGTTCCTTCTCCCGCGCAGCAAAAATTCTTGGCCGAAGACTATAAAGCCATGCAAAGCATGATCTTTGGAGATACGCCGGATTTTGAGGAAATCATGGATACTTTGAGAAGTCTTGAACAGAAAATTAATGAGATGTGATAAACAATAGCCTTGATTCATCCTCTTAACCGTAAGCCAGTATCCTCCAAATAGGTTCGGAACAGTTTACTACTTCTTAGGATTTTTTAGATGATCGTAATGTTTTTCCCAGCCCAGTCGCTGGCTGGCATGGGTTTCATTGCGCAAGGATGCCCACTCTTTTTTATCAATATATTTAGGTTGGTATTCGTATCCTTCTGGCGCTATCAATTCTGTCTTCTTTCCACCTATATAAGATGGATCTTCTATCACTCTCTTTTCCACGCCAGATTGGTTGAGAAGGTCAACGGTCTTTGCCATACCACTTGAGCATATAGCTTTGTTGGGGGGACGGTCTTTTAATTGATCTTCAACTTTGTGTGCTATGCGCCAATATATTTCTGCGACTTCCTCCTGTTTCATAGAGGTTATAACATCTTTCAGAGCATCATATCTAAACCTCATCATTTGCATGACAGGCCCCATCACAGATTTGTCTTTACAGCGTTTGGCATCCATAACGGCAAGAGCATTGAACACGTACAGAGGCATCAAAGCAGATTTGGAAAGTGCCATGTATTCCTTTTCATGATTTGCTGCCCGATAAGATCGGGCCAATTTATATAAAAGGTCTGAATACATGGCAAAGTACAATGTATCGAATGTCTGCTGATCTTTCTTCAAGATGTGGTGATAGAGGGTGTTGTCGCGTAGCCATTCAAGAATAGCTGCATTTGTTTTTTGGTTATTTTGACGTGCAAGAAGGTCTTCTACTTCATCCGATACAACCGCAAACCCCTGTGGGGCAAGTCCATCCAGTTTCTTATATACAGAATCATCTTTGTACTGCGATGGCGGTAAATTCTGCGCAAAGGCGGGGAGCGACCATGCCGCAAGAACCAGAAGAAATATCAACGGCATTAGTGTGAAAAGTTTTCTCAAAATGCGTAATTTCCTAACTTCAGCGCAAACTGCTCATTCGCCTCACTGTAGTGCAGGATCGGGGATATTTACAGCCAAAACACAAAAATAA
>JAPPOU010000119.1 GCA_028817795.1 Alphaproteobacteria bacterium | reverse complement strand
TATTTATATACAGGGGATATCCCCATTATTTTCAGCATCAATATTCCCCCAGTAAAATCGTATAAACTTTTTATTCGTGTGCCATAACTATCGGCCTTGTTTACTCTCGAGAGTCTGCCAGATACGATTTTGACGACCAATCTCCCACTTTTGGGCAGGGAAGGCCTGGGCCCAAGCGGTATAGACCCGTTTGTCCTCTTCCGTGATTCGTACACCATGTACTTTGTGCATGTAAAGCCATGTGCGGCCGATAAAGCCGCGTAGAGGGATAGCCGGCTCTGCTTTGCGCGCCTTGAAATCCACTTCAAAGTCGCAAGCGCCATAAGCGCGTTCTTCGCCCTCGATTTCCCTGTGTGGATAGTTGCTTCTGTCCGCGTTCAATTCCCCGATTTCAGGCACAAGATTATTGGGGTCGGCCATGATGCCACGAAATTGTTCATCCACTTTTTCACAGCAACGCCTACCCTTGAATGCATTTCCATTGCGGGTCATACAATCCTGATGTCCTTCAGACCAGCAAGCGCGGCCGTTCCCTATATAAGAAGCTGGCACAATATGTTCCCATTCCAGGCGTTGTGCGCGCTTGCTTCCCTTCCTGCGCGGTTTGTATCCGCAGGAAACAGGGTCAATTTTCCCGGATTTTGAATAGTTGCATCCGCAGTAAAAGGTTTGCCGGTCTTCATCGCGGGCATATATATCTTTGACAAGAAGCTTTTTTGCCTGTGTAAAGGATTGCGGCAAGCCAACCTGGGGGAAATCATCTGATTGGGGAGGGGTGACTGTTTCCAAACGCGGGTCGGCGGCATATTTTTCCCGCAACTGCGCTTCAATGTTACTGCCCTGAGGGGTCATGACCAGAAGAAGATCTTCATTTTCAAGCCGGGCAACCAGCAACCTGTCACCAGCACGGGCATATGCGATTGCCAGCGTATCGGGATAATAAAGCCGCCAGTGATTTTCACACTTCGGATTGGGATTGCCTTCACAGTCATCGTACCATGTTACAAAACTCTCAGAAATGACTTCATGATCGTCTGCTGCATAGACAAATTTGGCGTGGAATGTGATACGCCGTTCTCCCAGAAGCTTTCTAAAGGGTATAACGCCGTGGAACGAATGTTTATTGGAACGGGTAGGGTCGATTTCAGACACGCTGATCGTTTTCATGGCCACGCCCTGGGCGCGATTCTCCATCGCTCTTTGCCAGTTAAACTCTGGAAGATAGGCCTTTGCGGGCATGACTCCGAACTGGCATAGCAGGAGCAGACATACGGCGATTTTTTGGACGTGGGCGATCATGTCGCTTAATATACGCTGTTTTTCCGGCTATTTCCATGATGAAGGGAATCATCGCTCTAGCAATTTGGGCGATTAACGGCACCACAACGGAATTGCCGAATTGCCTGTAGGCTTGTGATCGTGAAACGGGGATATCAAAACTGTCTGGAAACCCCATTGCGCGCGCGCATTCACGCGCCGCCAGACGCCGCGGGTTTTTTCTGCGCTGCTTAATGAAAAACTCACGATCGCAGCCATAACTAGCAATCAGGGCAGGGATGGTATCTTTTGGGCCAAGATAGCGGGTACGGAATCCGTTACCCTTAGATTTATTACGTGCCGCCTGACGCTCTACCCATGCCATCATCTTGTCGCTCAAAGTCAGTTCCGGACCGATCTCCCGTGTTGGCAGCAAAATGTCTTTCAGAATAGGGAGATGGGAGGGGAGTTTGGGCGCAAAATCATCAAACCTGAACCCGCAATCTTCCCGAAAGCCCATGATGTAAACACGGGGGCGGCTTTGCGGCACAAGGCCTTTGGCATTAATGACACGATATTGAACATGATACCCAAGATCTTTTTGCAGCGTATCCACGATAGTCTTGAACGTCCGCCCTTTGTCATGATGCACAAGGTTACGTACGTTCTCCAGAAAGAAAGCCGCCGGGCGATGATGTGCAATAATGCGCGCGATATCAAAAAACAATGTGCCTTGTGTTTTATCTGCAAAGCCGTGTTTTTCTCCCTTCTTGTTTTTATGCCCTAATCCCGCAAGAGAAAAAGGCTGGCAGGGAAAGCCAGCAAGCAGCACATCATGTGGGGGGATAGCATCGGCTGGCACCTGAGTAATATCACCGGCGAGCGCGTGGCCGGAACAGTCAAAATTCGCACGGTAAGTTTCGCGCGCGAACCTGTCCCATTCACTGGTAAAGACGCATTGTCCACCGGCGGCCTCAAACCCGAGGCGCAGGCCGCCAATGCCGGCAAAAAGGTCAATAAAAGAAAAAGCCGGACGCGCGGCGGCGCCCGGCCGTTTGGCTGGGGATTTCATGTCAGGGGTTCCTTGGTTTAATCAGTCACTTGTGTCGTGCGTGATCCAATCACAGCCTCCCCGCGTGATTTTCAGGCACAAAAAAACCGCCCTTCGGGGCGGTGAGAACGAAGCGCAGATACTGTATTCCTGCGCCTATTGCCAGTTTGACCAGTTTAGGTCAAAGATGGCCCCCGTGTCAAGAAATTTCGATATTACTTGGCCTTTTCCCTGGCAGTCGAATGCGCCACACGGTCCACGACCCATTGTGCAAATCCACCCCCGTAGCGGGCTTCCAATTCATCATAGAGGGTGTCATTCGCCGCAGGCACTTCCTGTCCTCCCATTTTAATAGCGCGCGGAGGGCGTCCTGTGGAATCCGCAGGACAGATCAACTCATATGCCATTGCTTTTAAAGCATTTTTTGTCTTATGCGTCATTATTAGCCCCCTAATTTTTCCGTAGTATGGATTTTTATATGAAAAAACAATAGGTGTCAACATAAAACTACCATTTTTTAGAATTAATAATTCTATTTTTATGATATATTATGATATTGACACAAAAATAGAAGTTTAGTACAAAACATCATGATTTCGACACGGCAAATCCGGGCAGCAAGGGCTCTTTTGGAATGGTCACAGGAAGACCTGGCGGGCAAATCCGGCATTACGCTCAAATCGGTCAATAACATCGAGCAGGGGAAAAGCATTCCCCGCGGCAACACGGCCGGCGCGCTGCAGGAGTCCTTTGAGAATTACGGCGTTGAGTTCCTGCCGGGCGATGGCGTGCGCATGCGCGATGACTCCGTCCTGGTGCTGGAAGGGGAGGCTGCCCACGAAAAACTTCTGGAAGACGTTTTCAAGACCCTGCACAACCGGCCGGGCGAAGAAATCCTGATCGGCGGTCTGCGGGAAACGCCGGTAGAGGACAAGGAAAAACGCAAAACCGTTGAACGTCACCTTGAACGCTTGCGCAAAGCAGGAATTACCGAACGCCTACTGCTGGAAGAAGGGGATGCAAACTTTATCGCGCCGATCCAGTGGTATCGCTGGATACCCAAAAAACATTTCAGCGCGGTTAAGTACCATCTGTACGGCGATAAGCTGGCTATCGTGTCGCCGGGATCTCCACAAAAAATTATCGTTATTTCAAATCCCCTGATTGCGGACAGCTACCGCGCCTTGTTTAATTTTGCCTGGGAACATTCCACCATACCCGATGTTCCAGTTAAGGGAAAAAAAGCATGAGCATTCTCCTGAAAACCCGTCCCGCGCGACAGAAACCTTCCGGCATCGTGACAAAGATAAGTATGCGTGACCTCCCGGTGCTGGCCGCGCGCCTCGCAAGCTGCAACAGCGAAGATCCCTACCTTGTGTCCGCAGCTTACTACGGTTTTACCGGCCGCAACGGGCTTTGGACATATGAAGAGGAAGGGAAGGGGTTTATCCTGTTTTGCCGCCATCCAAATATACCTGACAAAACCTTGATCTTCCCCTCCGTCAACCCGCAAGGGATAGACCTGACTAAAAACCTCTTGCAAAACTATTTTACGCCGGAAGACGACTTACAGCTGGCCCGTCTGACCCCATGGGATGCAGAGGAAGCTGTCACGCGCCTGTCGTGGATAACGCAGGGGTATCATTTTGAAGTCATGGACGAGCTGTTTCTGGACTGGCTTTACCCCGTGCACACTCTGTCCACAAAAAAGGTCACAGAGCATAAGGGCGGCGCCTTCAATGCCTTTCGCGGGCGTCTGTATCAGGTCGATCAGTCCCGCATTCGCGTTGAAGAACTGGATATCGACAAGCATTATTTTGATCTTTTGTCCCTGTCTATGAAATGGGCCCGTGACCGAGCGGACGGACAATACACCGTCAAGGATATGTTCGAGCCTAATCTCCACATTCTGCGCATGGCGCGCAAAAGCGGCCTCGATATGCGCGGAACGGTCATATACATGGACGATGCCTGTGTGTCTTTCTCCATATGGGAGATGCCCGTGGATAAAAGCCGCCCGGCCAGCTCCGCCATGATGCTTGCGCACGGCCCATCAAAAGGCCTGTCCGAGTTGCAACAGCTTGAACGCTGCCGCGCGCTGCAGGATGCTGGCGTAGAGCGTGTATGTATTGGTGGCTCTGAAACCCCCGGCCTGGACGCACATAAAAAGAAAATGGCACCGGTGGAGAGCCTTGCGCTGAAATCGGTGTCCGTCAGCAGCAAGGCCCAGATTCACGCCGCTGCCGCGTTGAAAACCCCGCAATAGGGCACGAAATCGCGCTTCATTCTAGACACCACCCCGCCCGGAACCAATTAAGTGATAATATAATTTATGAAAATAAGAACTTGAGATTGTGCCCTAATGTAAGCGCACATATATTAAACTAATCAAACTTTTGCAATAATTCAAAGCAACACTAGACAATATCATGTTCGACATTACGGCAGAAGATATCGCGCTTTTAAGCGACAAAGACACACGCGCCCTGGTCGTGCTTTTGTGCGAATCCGAAATGCGGCGACGTGGTCTGCCCGTATCTGCCGTCACAGGAGGCGGAGACCAGGATGCCGCTGACGGCGGTATAGATGCACGGGTCGCCTTGCCAGATCAAACAGAAATCGACGGCTTTATTCCGCGCTCAGCGACTGGATTCCAGGTCAAAAAGCCGAATATGGCACGTACAGAGATTCTGGAAGAAATGCGACCTGATGGCGCGTTGCGGCCCTCTATCCGCGAGCTGGCCGACCAAGGCGGTGCTTACATTATAGTCAGCACAGGAACATCCTTAACGGATATAAAATATAAAAACCGCATCAATGCCATGAAAGAAGCCGTTGATGACATTCCAAACAAAGACAACCTTACTCTTGACTTTATAGACAGGGATCGTCTGGCGACATGGGTACGGGACCACGCTGGCTTGACACTGTGGGTAAAAAGAAAAATTGGCCAGGCCGTCCTTGGCTGGCAGCCCTACGGTGCATGGTCTTATGATCCCAACGGGACCGAAAATGAATATCTGACAGATAAACAAGTCAGAATCGAAAACACCAAAACAAAAGAAACGGGGATGGACGCTATCTCCGGCATTACAGCTATCCGAAACACCCTGCGACAGCCAAAATCTTCTGTCCGTCTGGTGGGCTTATCCGGGGTCGGCAAAACAAGGCTTGTACAGGCGCTTTTTGATTCCCGTGCAGGCGAAAACGGAGACAGCCTGAACCCGACCCTGGCCTATTACACGGATATAAACAGCGGGCCAAACCCTCAGCCAGAAAGTCTCGCCTCTGATCTTGTCGCCACCGGCACACGCGCCATACTTGTTGTTGATAACTGTTCCCCTGATTTGCACCGGCGCTTAACAAATATATGCCGGTCCAACGCCAGTTTCGTCAGCGTCATTACCGTTGAATATGATATCCGTGATGATGAGCCGGAAGGAACCGATGTCTATGTGCTCAAACCTTCCTCCGGGGAGCTAATTGAGCAGCTGATCCGCCGCCGGTATCCGCAAATATCTGGTGTGGATATTCAGACCATATCCGAGTTCTCAGGCGGAAACGCGCGGATAGCCATTGCCCTGGCTGAAACAGTCGGAAAAAATGAAACGCTATCCGGCCTGGGAGATACCGATCTTTTCCTCCGCTTATTCCATCAAAAAAATACCGAAGACGATTCTCTTTTCCTGATCGCCCAGGCATGTGCTCTGTTTTCTTCCTTTCAGGGAGAGGAAATCTCGTATTGCGAGGAAGCCTAATAGAGCCGTCTGGGCGCAATGGTGGACAAAAGCGCAAAGGAAGTCTATCGCGGCGTAGCAGCCTTGCGAACCCGCGATCTTGTGCAGGAGCGCAGTATCTGGCGGGCCATTTTACCACATGCCATTGCCAACCGGCTGGCCGCCCTGGCTCTTAAAAACATTCCTTATGCGGTCATACACGATTGCATCATCAAAAATGCACCGCCCCGCTTGCTGAAATCCTTTTCCCGCCGTCTGGGATATCTGCATGATAGCCCAGAGGCACAAAAAATCGTGCAAAACTGGCTTGGAGAAGGCGGCCTGCTTTCAAACATGGCTGCATTTACTGACCTTGAAAAGGCCGTATTTAAAAATATTGCCCCCATTGATCCTGAAGCAACACTGGCCGCACTTGAACGCACACTGGGCGAGCTGAGCCCGGATGAAATATGGGGATACGAAAGCTATATACGGCTTCTGCGCTCCCTGGCATATGATCCTGCGCTTTTTGAGCGCAGCGCCGCCCTGCTTTTGAAATTTGCAGAGGCAAAACCAGAGGACACAAATAGAAATGAAGCACTTGACGCTTTTGTTTCTCTTTTCTTCATATATTTGTCCGGCACACACGCAACCGTGGAACAGCGGCTGCAAGTCGTAAAAAAACTGCTGTCATCACAGGATGAAAGGCAGAGAAAAATTGGAGCTATGGCCCTCGATGCGCTGCTGGAGGCATGGCACTTCACATCTATGCACAGCTTCGAGTTTGGGGCCAGGTCACGCGATTACGGGTATCAGCCAAAAAACTCCGGCGATATTGCACATTGGTTTGGCACTATTCTGGATGAAATAGGCCGGGCCTTCACAAACGAAGAAGAATACGCCCCCTTGATGCTAGAGGCACTGGCAAGAGGTTTCCGCGCACTCTGGACCCAGGCGCAAGTCTATGACCACTTGGAAAAAATATGCCATGCCGTCGCCACCAAACAGTTTTGGCGCGAAGGCTGGATCGCTGTTCGCCAAACACTGTATTTTGACGCAAAAAAACGCATGCCGGATGAACCCGCGCAGCGCTTAATGGCACTGGCAGAGCTACTAAAACCTGAAAGCCTGGCGGAACAAGTCCGTGCAATCGTCTTTGCACCACGGTCCACAGGGTTAAACCTTGAGGACTACGAATACTTTGGGGATGGCGTTGATGACGACACGACAGAGGAAAGAATACGCAGACAAAGGGAGCAATGGGAAGCTCTGGTAAAAGGCCTGGGACAAGACGTTGCTGAAAACACCCAAGTCTTTGATGAAATCCTGCCGGATATGGTTTCCATGAAAATGCAAACCACGCTGTTTGGCTCCGCCCTTGCTGAGCATGTCGAAAATCCAAAAGCGGCATGGGAAAAAATTTTGGCGCAGTATAAAAATACGCCAGATCAAAAACGTGACAATCTTATTTTCTTCGCCTTCCTTAAAGGTCTTCATGAAAGAGAGCCGGATCTTGCAGAGGAAATCCTTGAAGCTGCAATGGTCGATCCGCTGCTGGAAAAAATATACCCTTGGCTCCAAACTGCCGGTCCGGTCAACGATGCCGGTGTGGACCGGCTTCTGCGCGCCCTTGATATGGGGAAAGCCAATATAGGCATGTATAACAGTCTTGCCTACGGGCAGGCCTCTGATTCCATTTCTGGAGAAAAATTCCGCCAGTTGCTGCTCACAATAGCGGAAAAACAGGACGGTTTTGACGTGGCGCTACAAATTCTGGATATGCGCCTTTTTACCGACAGCCGGAACGGAAATACGCCGAACGATCCTGCAATACTGCAATGCGGCAGAGATCTTCTTGATATGATCGACAAGGTAAAGGGCAATGACCGCGAAGATCGCGAGCTAGGCCGTATCGCGCGTTTTTGCCTGGTCGGGAAAGAGGCAAAAAAGATTGTGCACGAAATATGCCGCAAACTGAAAAGAGGCATGGAAGATCGCACACTCACCCCTCATAACCACGATGACCTTATCAATGGCTTGCTGGACGCTCATCCTCTCGCAACACTGGACGGTTTTTTTACAGGAAACGCAGAGGATAGAGAAAAAGGCATTCGTTTTTTTGACCGGCTTGGTATGGCCCGCCGCCACCCCATGAACAAGCTCAAAAAAGAAACCCTGATTGAATGGTGCGAAAAAGACGCTGCAATTAGATACCCTCTGGTCGCTTCATTTATCACGTTCTCTGAACGTGCAGGTGAAAAAATGCCCCTGCAATGGACAGATACGGCCCTTACGTTGCTGAGAAAATCTCCTAACCCTGAACAGGTCCTGAAAAGTTTTACCCATCGTTTTGCACCAACGGGATGGAGTGGTAGCAGGGCCACGATTATAGAAGAAAACGGCAACCTGCTGAACGCCCTGGGAGAGTTCCAAAACCCGGCGTTTATTATCTGTATCCAGAAAGAAAAGGCACGGCTGGCAGAATCCATAGCCTATGAACGCGAATGGGAAGGCAGGCGCAGCAGCCGGGAAAATGAGCGTTTCGAGGATTAAAAATATAAATTTTTACTCAGAGCGCTGCTTGACCGCTGCGGTTTCTAGATCATAAAAATAATCACCAATACTTCCCTCCCTGATTTTCTCAACCGCTTCATCAATAATAAACAAAGGAACTAAAAACCACTCGCGTGCGGTGACGGGCTTTCCAAAGCGGTCTTTGATCTGAATATCAAGCTTTGCAGGAGAAAAGAATTTATGGATGATGCCCTCCAGCTTAGTGCTATTAATATTATAGAGTTCATAGGTCGCAACAACCTCCACATCGTCCAATAGGAACGTAGGATCATCTTTGGCATTGGCAATGCGCTTCTTTATATCACCTCCGGTTACGCCTATTTTGTGAACAACATCACGGTTCTCCTTTACGATCGGATGATCGGACTTACTCCGCAAAACGTATATAGTGCCGCTTTGAATGTCATCATCCCCACTCTCACCTGAGAACAAAGGCCCGGCGGTAGGATTGGTAATGTGCCTACTGGTTTCATCTTTATAGATTGCGCGTTGAAGAGAGCGAAGTAGCAAGTCATTTTCAGTGCCGTTGGAGTATATAACCCGTAGCCGTGCATCGGTCTGGCCGTTGGGGGCTTTTATAGTTTCACCAACCTTCGCTATATATATGGTTTGCCCTCCCAGGATAAAAAATTCTCCCTGCTTAATGTCTGTTTTAAGAAATCCGGCATCTTTGCGTATAACGCGGGAAATTCTAATTCCACTATCCAGCTCTTTTTGGGCAGCTTCAAATAGGGGCTTGAATTTTTCAAAATCATTACAAGGCACACGATTTGCAATCTCTTCCGCTGCCCGAATTTCGGCGCGTGGTTTCACATGCTTGAGATTGGTAATAGAATCTTCATCGGCAGCATCAACACCCAACTGGGCAAGAAGTTCATCATCCTCCAGATCATCAACGACCACTTCCTGCGTCACGGTGCTCTCGCCTAACAACCCTTGTGTGTCCATATCCTTTAGCAGCTCCCTGCACTCCTTCTTCTTGCGTATTTGATCCAGCCTGACGGCATACAGTCTTTCAAATATATCATTGTCTTCCCCATGCTGAGGGGCGCGGCCATGCTCTTCCACGAATTTCTGTATTTCTTCAAATCCGGCAATAATCCGTTCTTCCTTGGGGGTATAGGCAGCCTTTTTCTTAACCTTGCTTTCTACGCCAAGAGCATCAAGCAGCTCCCGGTCTGACATATTAGCCATTGGCGACCTCCGCCTGCTTACGCTGCAGGAAAGCAATGCCTTCCGCCATACGCTGTTCCCAAGGGTCAGATGACTTGATATCCGGCAAGCGGCCGCGCTCCTGCTTAAACTTAAGCGCACGCTCAGCCAGGTCGCGCGCCTCTTCATAGGTCAAACTGGTACGCTTGGCGGCAATAGCCGCCGCCACCTGTTTTAGGCTGGCTTCCGTCATGGCCTTGGACAAAATCGCATAAGCTTCCTCAAAAGGATTAATGCTGTCGATAAGGTCAATATCCAACTCCCTGACATCCATTGCAAACTTACGCACACCATCAATCAGTGCGGTATTGCTGCCGGATGGACCGCTATTCCCTTCATTCAACACTTCCTTTGCCTGCTGTGTCAGGTTCAGGGCTGCAATGGCGTGTTGACGTACAGCCTCCTGATCTTCTTCATCCAGATCAGGGTATTTGTCCTTTATGATTTTCCCCATACGTATCTGCGTAAGTTCCTGCGGCAAGGTCTCTTCATCAAAAAGACCACGCTCAAGAGCTGTTTTATCCTGCACAAAGGCCGCTATCACCTCATTAAGGTCTTCCTTGCAGATCCGCTGTGCATCATTGCTTTTAGGGGGAACAAGTCCATTGATCTCTATTTGGAACTGGCCCGTTGTACCATTAAATCCGATATTGCACTTATCTGGATTATACCCCCCTTCCCCGTAATCAAAGCCTTCAATGGGGCCACTCTGCGGATTTTTGGGGGTAAAATTGAACTTCGGCGCCAAGACCTGCTCCATCAACAAACTGGCGGCGATGGCCTTTAGCGTGTCATTTACCGCATCCGTGACAGCTTCTTCCGAAGCATCTGGCTCTGCGATCAAATTGGTAAAACGCGCATGTGTCTTTCCAGGAGCGTCACGCGTGGCGCGGCCAATAATCTGTACAATTTCCGTCAGGCTAGAACGATATCCAACCGTCAGGGCATGTTCGCACCAGATCCAGTCAAATCCCTCTTTAGCCATCCCCAAGGCGATAATGATATCTACATGGTCGCGGTTATCCTTGGCCGCCGGGTCTTTAAGGGACACAACAACCTTGTTGCGCTTCACATCATCATCAACAAGGTCAGCGACTTTTATGATACGGCCATCCTCGGTTTTGATAAGATAAAACCCTGTCTCCGGATCAGTATCCTGCCATTCTCCCAATGCATGAAGAATATCATTCACTTCCCCGAATTTATCCCCCGTCCCTTCACGGGCATTCACATTGGGGATATGGATGATGGTTTTTTCACGCGAATCCAGAACCTTCAGGATATCGTCAACATAAGATCCGCTATAAAAATAATATCCCAGATTAAGAGTCTTGAGATATTTATAGCCGTTTAATTGCTCATAGTAGGTATATGTGACCGTATCGAATCTGGCTTCATCTTCCGGCATCAACACCGGCACGGCATCCCCGCGAAAATACGAGCCCGTCATAGCCACAATATGCACCTTGTCACGGGCAATAAACTGCTTGAGCTGCACGCCCAGGCGACTGTCTTCACTGGCGCTGACATGGTGAAATTCATCTATGGCGACAAGACGCTCATCAAAAGCCTCCACCCCAAAACGATCCACCGCGAACCGGAATGTCGCGTGCGTACATACCAAAACCCTGTCATCGCTTTCCAGGAAGGTTTTCACGGCGTTCACCTTACCATCATCCGTACCCGGTGCATTGCAGAGATTCCATTTTGGCTCTACATGCCAATCCGCCCAAAATCCAAAATCACTCAACGGCTCATCATTAAAACTGGCGCCAATGGACTTTTCAGGCACGGCAATAATCGCCTGCCTGATCCCCTGGTTCTCAAGCTTATCAAGGGCGATGAACATAAGCGCCCTGCTCTTCCCCGAAGCCGGAGGGGATTTAATCAGCAAATATTGCTCCCCACGCTTTTCATAGGCGCGTTCCTGCATGGCGCGCATACCCAGCTCATTTGATTTGGTCGAGCTGCCATTGGCGGCATAGTTCACGGATACGGATGGAATTTTTCTTGTCTCAGCCATTGGTCATTACCTTATAAAAGCCTCAATTGTTGAGCAGCAGGTTTGTGTGTTTTAACTTTAATAATAGATCGCTCTTTCTTTAGCCCCTTTGATGTGTTGAACTGCCTTTCACGAACATCACATACTAAATAATCTCCCTTAGAGAAAGCGACTTCATCATTCGCTATTTTATTCAGAAAGACAACATCCTCGATAGTTGCGCTAAATGGATCTCCCCCATCTGTTACACGCCACTTATTATCCTCTTTAAAACTTAAGCTGATAATTTGTAAGGTCATAGGACGAGTCTCATCAACTAACTCCTCCTCTACTTCTTCAAAGTCAAAATAGCCAACTTCCCCCTTGGAAACCTCTAAATCATCAGCAGCTGAACGCCTTACTTTAATTACATCAATTCCGTTTCTGGAAAGAGTAGATATGGCTTTTTTCGCCTGTTCACGGACGGGAATACTTTCTGCTAACTTGATAGTTCGCGGATTTGCTACAAAATAATTATCCCCGATATGTACATGAATCTCAGTTCCCACCTTTTCAATTTTATCCGGCTTACGACCTTTTAAGAATTTGATTAGTGCAAACAGGCCGCCACCCACTGTAGTAATACCGCCAATCACTACACCAGTAACTTTAAATAAAAGGTCAGCCAGCTCATTTGCTGCCGCGATGCCCTCCTTATGTTCTTCAGCAAAAGAAATAAGCGCTTTTGTGTTTTCAACAAGAGATTGTATGAGTGTTAGATCAACCTCAAAAGATCCCTCTGCGGTTGCTCTGACCTTCACCGCAATCTGCGCTTTATTGCCATTAATTTCGTGATTAGCAGCCTGTATCAACTCCCCCATAGAAAGCAGTGCAGGCGCTAAATCCTGTACATCAATCTCACCGTTTTCAACCCCGAAACCATCAAAAATCAAAGTTAAATTTGCTTCACTCATGCCGCCCCCTTTACACTGGTCATCTTTGTGTACAGTTCGAAGAGTTTTTCGAGGCGTTCGGTGTCGTTTTTGAAGCGGCGGCCAATGTAAATGCGCTCCAAAATCTCATCATTGCGATCATGTGCTCTACGTAAATCTTCCGGCATTTTTTCAGGGTCATAAAGATCGGCAATCGTAGCGGGAAAATGGGATTCCCTTACCAATAAAATATCTTCTGCACATTTGGTCAGATCTTCTTTATTCTTCTCGGTTAATCTTGGTCCGGGAAAGGTATTCCAACCAAGGGTATTTGAGTATCTATAGTCCATTCTCATTCTGGAGCATACGTTTGCTATCCACTGTTGATGTAGTCTGCTTGTTAAAACTGAGAAAAGCCACACAGGGCTTTCATATACTACGGCCGCCCCATCTGATACAATAGTATCATCATAAACAAATCCTGCGGGCAAATACGGTCTGTTTTCAGACGAGACTCTTGGCACCACTATGGCACGGCCAGGTTTGTGCGGAGCAAAAACAAATCGATGCGGTGTCGCTTCATTCTGATTAGCCTGCGA
>JAPPOU010000126.1 GCA_028817795.1 Alphaproteobacteria bacterium | reverse complement strand
CAAGCACGAGCCTCTTCTAAAAATGCTTCTGGGCGCGGTGGCAAATACTGATATTTGAGAGTTGTCCTGTAATACAGCTTTATTCCATGCGGTGGACGGAAAGAAATACAGCACAGCCGCGCTTCTTATCAAACATGGGGCTGATGTCAACAAAGAGTCCCACGATGGATACACGCCATTGCATTGCAATGCCATGAATGGCGACCTTAACCTTGCCAAGTTGCTGTTACAGCACGGCGCTGAACTGGAAGCAAAGACAAGCTCTCAAAAAGCCACCCCCCTTATTTTAGCCGCGCAACATGGAAACCCCTATATGGCAGAAATTCTTTTGAAGCATGGGGCAGACATCCACAGTCAGGATAAATACGGCGCAACAGCGCTTTTACGATCAGCCGCCACCATAAAAAAAACTGATGGACTTCGCATACTGCTTGATAAGGGCGCTGACATAGATCACCAAAGCAACAACGGCCATACCGCCCTGTCCGAAGCCGCACATGAAGGCCACAAAGCAAATGTACAGCTTTTACTAAAGCGCGGCGCAAAAACGGATTCACGCAACAGCGATGGGGAAACAGCAGCAGACGTTGCCAGAAAAAGAGGGCATGATGACATCGCCACACTGATCGAGGACACGGAACGCACCCGAACTATTACCGCTTTTAAAACAGCCGCCCGCGCCGGCACAACAAAACCGCGCCGTATCCACCGCATAAAACCGCAGAAGAACACACCATGAAAAAGCTATCCCCCACCGAACTGGGCGCAAGGCTCTGCGATGAACTTCAATGTGTCAAATGCGATGAGGATAAATGCCTGCAACTTATCGCAGATGGGGCAGACATTCATTATCATATAGACCACCTTCTGGACAAACCCATCTTTCTGGCTACAGCACGTGGCCATGACCGTGTTGTCAGGGCGCTCATCGAAAAAGGCGTGGATGTGAACGAGGAAGACAGCCCGCATAGAAAACAAACACCATTACAAAAAAGCGTTGTGCCCTCAGGGTGCTCGTTTGAAACCATCGGATTTATGCTCGACAAAGGCGCCAACATAGATCACCAAAATATAGCAGGCATAACAGCCCTTATGATTGCCGCCAGATGTAAAGATAAAGACCTTGTCAGGTTCTTGCTTGACCGTGGCGCTGATATCCACTTAGCAACCTTTGATATACACAAAACAAGCGGGTTTAAACCGCAAACAGCGGCAGATATCGCCGACCAAAAAGGATACAAAGACATCGCAGACATGATCCGTTACGAGGAAGAGCGCCGTATTCGCGCTATTTTCACCCCCCTCGCCCTTGCCGGAACGCCGCGCCGCCGCCGCATTATAAGACCCGCCCCCAAAACCGGCACAAAAGACAAGGGGCCATCATGAACACACATGAATTACGCAAAGCGCTCATTGATAACGAGGACGAAAGTCAAACTTTATCGTTCCTGAACACGGAAGAAAAATACGACCGCCTAGACCAAAACGCCAAGGATGAATTATTGGCTGTGGCCGCAACCTTTCGCCGCAATACAGTCTTGCTTGCCTTGATTGAAAAAGGCGCAAATGTAAATCACGCCGACGACTTTTCCGGTACAGCACTCTGTCTGGCGGCGACTATGGGTAACACCCACGGGATGGAAATACTTATAAATAATGGCGCCGATATAGAAGGGCACGATGGAAAAAATAATACGCCACTCATGATGGCGGCTATATCTGGTTGTGCACCATCCATTGAAATTCTGATTAAACACAACGCTAACGTGGATAACGTCAGCAAAGAAGGCCACACCCCACTCACATCCACTGCACACCGCGGGGATATAGACTGCGCTCAAAAACTTCTGGATGCAGGCGCTCAAATCGACGGCGTCGAAGGACAGTTTTCATCCCCCATCAACATCGCTGCAAGAAATGGACAGGCCGACATCGCCAAACTTCTTTTGGAAAGAGGCGCTCGCACCGATATCAGGGATGCTTACAATATAACCCCTCTTGCCAATGCTTGTATGTACGGTCACACAGGTGTCGTGCGCGCTTTCCATGAACATGGCGTATCCCTGCAGGAAAAAGACGATGATGGCAAAAGTCTGATGCAAATCGCCGTGGAAAGCCATAGCCCTAAAGTCATCACACAGCTCCACCAATACGGCATGGATGTGAATGAAAAAAACGCAAGCGGTGAGTCCCTTTTGCACATCGCGGCACGAAAAACAAATAACACAGCAACAATCCAATCCCTCTTAGATGCCGGGGCCAGTATTGATGCTGCCAATCTCTCAAGCGGTAATACAGCCCTGATACTTGCCATTCACTATGATAATGCAGACACCGTGAAGCTCTTGCTCGAACGCGGGGCTGATACCAATATCAAAAACAAACACGGCAACACCGCCTTTGATTTCATGAGCGAGAAGGCCAAATCAAACGGCATTGCAGATATGATGGAAGCTGCCTGGAAAAGACAAACAGCACAAAGCTTCGCCAAAGCTGCGACAAAAGGCACAACAAGTCCTCGCCGGATTGTCAGGAAATCCAAACTGGCACCGAATTAAGAATCAAAAAGATAGCACCCAAATATTTTCATATACTTAATCATTGACGTAAAAAAACTAGACATGTCGTTTACGTCAAATTATAGTTGAGCCGAAAGGCTGGTGTTATGAATAACAAAAAGAGGCGCAACGAAAGCTTTAATTCATCTGCAAACAAACGCAGCCTCTTTGAACGCGCACTGAAAGATTTTTGTAAACAAGAATTCAAAGATGGCG
>JAPPOU010000157.1 GCA_028817795.1 Alphaproteobacteria bacterium | reverse complement strand
GCCTGCGACCCTTTACTCTCCTTCCTCAACTTCCTAATATTCTGCAATCTCTTTTTAATTTCTGGAACTTCATTTGCTAATGGCAAATCTTCATCTTCAATCCACAGACAGTACCGGATTACTGAACGTATTAATTCTTGTGATCCCACATATTTTTTTATTAATCTTTTACATCGTGGATACTTTTTTATAAGATTCTCAACCTCCCCTTTATCTAAAATTAAATTGCCGCCGTCAGTAGGCTTATTACCGTAGTCCATTTTTGGAAGGCTATGTATTGGAGCAGACGACTTCTCAATTATGATGTCGGGTATATCCAATAAATATGGGCCAATATTTTTTGCTATTTTAGATGTACCATCTTCAAAAATTAGCTTCTGAGAAGAATCCGCATGGCTTATCCCCACAATTATACATGTCACTCCAGCATTAGAAGCTGCTAAGTTTGACCAATGAAAGGGACGATGAGCAAATTGTATCGTTACACCTAAATTAAATATTACAGGCCAAAGCATTGCCACCTGTTCACCCTGACAAATGGACTTCGTGGCCACAAAAGCACAACTTGATTTAGTGGCTTCCCCATACTGTGCTGCTTTGACATACCAACAAGAAACATAGTCTAAATCTTTATAGTTATTGGTATAAGGTGAAAAAATAAAGTCCATATCGTCTTGTTGACTTTGCGTACCATAACCACCTACAAAATATTGGGGATTGCCGCAAATGTATGTTTCCCCCCCTTCATTCTCAAAATCTATCTGTATCTGCTCCAAAGGTGTACTGAACAAATCATCGCCTTGCAGCTTTACAGCTGTACCGGTGGGGGGGCAAATGGAGAACCAATTCAACCGAAGTGCATTACCTTGCGTAATCCAGTTCCGTGCGTCCAATGGTAGAAACTCTGCTAGGGCTAGTTTCTGCCCGCGATAGAGGACATCGCATTGATACTCAGCAATAATAAGCGCCAGCCGTGCAATCTCTGCCGAAAAGTCCCGCAGTTCAATACCCCGGAAATTTGTAAGCGGAATCTCTGTGGGCCTGTCTGCTTCGCCGCGCCGCCTATTAATCTCCACTTCAATCTCCCGCATTTGCTTATAGGCGATCACCAGAAAGTTTCCGCTACCGCAAGCAGGATCAAAAACACGGATACGCGCCATGCGCTTGCGCAGGTTCAAAAGCTTGCGCGCATTGTCATCCGCTTCTTCCAGTTGCGCGCGCAAATCATTCAGGAATAACGGGTTTAAAACCTTCAGGATATTCGGCACGGAGGTATAATGCATCCCCAGAGCGCCCCGCTCCTCTTCATCCGCAACCGCCTGGATCATGGAGCCGAAAATATCGGGGTTAATCTTTGTCCAATCCAGTGATCCCACATGCAAGAGAAATATCCGGGCCATTTTTGTAAAGCGCGGCACTTCCATGCTTCCAGAAAACAAACCACCATTCACGTATGGGAAATCGTTGGCCCAGCGTTTTATTTTTGCGGCGGCGCGGTCTTTCACTTCCGTGTTCATCGCGCGGAACATTTCGCTGATAACTTCATGCGTATCGGAGGCATCCCGCGCACTCATTTTTTCGACTGTTTGGGTGAACAGGTTTTCGCCGTTGAAAATATCCGTATCCTCGGCAAAAAAGCAGAAAATCAGCCGCGCCATGAAATGGTTCATATCATGCCGGCGCTCTTCCGTTCCCCATTCTGGATTGTTTTTCAGCAGCTCAATATACAGCTTGTTCAGGCGGCCAGTTGCCTTGATATCGAATGAACTTTCCCGCACCTCCTTGACTGTCGTAATGCCAGCCAAAGGCAGGAAGAAACCAAAATGATCGGGGAAGTCGGCATAGTTACAGGCCACCGTTTCACCGGAAATCAGATCCTCGGCCTGAAACTCCACGCCATCCGTTGCCAGAATAAATTTTGCCCTAGCTTTTTGTGTGGCCCGGCTGTCCTTCAAAGACTGTAAAGCCTGTGTCGCCTGCCCTTCGCCGCAAACCAGCATGTGGATGTGATTGCGCTGCAGAACGCCGTTTTCAATGTCAGACGCATTTGTGGAGCCGTTTTTCAGGCGTTTTATCGCCATTTCCTTGTTCCCGAAGGCCTCCAGAAAGGCATAGGGGAACTCGGCCGCATCAAAGGGCTGATCGGCCAGCTGAGTGATCGCCTCTTCAATTTCAACTGCGTTCACCCGGCGTTTCTCCTCGTATCTTTTGTGCTGTGCTTGAATCTCTTGCCGTACATACATTCGTACGACAGATCCGCATCAAACTTGTCCAGAAAATCCTGATACTTCTTTTTATCAAAATCAAAGTGCATAGGTGCGCCTATTTCTATGAGGGTCTTTTTATCGCCCGCAGGAAAAGGATATTCCAGACCAAAGACAGAAACACTGTTTTTTAGTATCCCGCCTTCCGTATCAATTTTGTCCTGGATAGCTGCCTCCAAAGCCCGGCGATCATGGCTGCTTCCAATTTTCTCGCCATCAAAGGAAACAGAATAATCCTTGAGAATGGCTGGCCCAATGCCATTGTTTAAAAGATCACAACGCAGCATATAGTATTTATCGGCCCGGCCCGTTTTATGGTTTACAAAATCCTGTTCATATTCATCTGTCCAAAGCGTCAAAGCAGGCCGAACAGACAGACGGTTGTGACAACGGGATAGGAAGGCCTGATAGGCAGTGAAAAGTGCTGTTACTAAGGCAACCACCATAGAAACACAGGCAATCACAATGCTTGGTTCATAAGCTGCCAATGTTGCCATTAATTCATCCACGGTCAGAGCCTTTTGTAAATACATAATAGTGGAA
>JAPPOU010000081.1 GCA_028817795.1 Alphaproteobacteria bacterium | reverse complement strand
TAATAAAAGAGTGTGTATTTGTACAACTTAAGGAGCTTAGCCATGAAAAGATTCAAAATTTCTCACAGACTTGCAGCAGCCATGACGGTTGGTGCTATTGCCGGTTCTAGCACAGAGGCTTTTGCTGGTGGTAACGCAGACTTCCAAAGCTTGACGAACAACGTCTTGACGGCATCTGACCAGTTCCAGAACCTGATTTCCTTCGTTGGTTATATCGGTGGTTCCGGTCTTGCTGTTGCAGGTATTTTCAAGCTGAAGCAGCACGTTGACCAGCCAGCTCAGCACCCAATGAAAGACGGCTTGATTCGTCTGGGCGCGGGCGGTGCGCTTTTGGCGCTGCCGTTTATGACGCGTGCGATGCAGGGGTCCATCTCTAACGGTGTGAACACCCAGTTGACCATTCAGAAACTGGACCAGTTCTCGACTCAGGCTGGTTAATGTCATTGTGGCCTTTTCGAGGTTATCATTCGAAGGGTAAGTAATGGCCTATTTAAAGATCACGCCCGGTGTCAGCACCTTATCTGATACCGGGCGTGTCTTATCTGCGGGTAAGAGCGACCTTCCTGATTCTTTGCGCGATAGCGTGCTGGAACGTGATAAATACACGTGCCGGTATTGCGGTTTTTTGTCTCGTAAGTACCAAGAAGTTCACTTTACCGGAAAGGCAGATGCAAAAGTTTCTGCAGAGGGTTGCGCAACAGCATGCATATTCTGTGTGCAATGTTTCCAGCTTGATCGCGTTGATCGCATGCAGTCCGGTGCTGTGATTTGGCTGCCGGAAATTGGACAAGCCGCTTTGAGCCATATTTGCAGGGCCATATATGTAGCGCGTATTTCCCAAGGCCCCATGGCTGACGCGGCGCGAGATGCGCTTGAAACGCTGCTTGCCAGAAAAGAAGAGGCGCGCAGCCGTTTGGGCACAGACAGTGCGCGTATTCTTGCAACGGTATTGCAAGATTTCTTTGAGGGCAAAGAATACAAAAATCGTGCCGGACGGCTGAAAGGCTTTCGTATTTTACCGCTTGATCGGCGGATCATTCGAGAGGGTGATCTTGAGTTTAACCAGTTTCCACAAATATTGGCATATTGGCGCTCTAAAGACGGGCCTTTCGGCGCGCACCCGCCGCGCACATGGATTAAAATGTTTTACGAGACACGGGCTGCCCTTCAGGGTGAGACGCCCACCGACAGTTCCCAGAATAAATAAAACAATCGTGCGTGTTTGTTAAAAAAAACGCCTGTTGTGCAAAAGCCTGTTTTTTGCAGCGATATCATTGCGTATAATGATATTCACAGGTGTGTCTGCACATGAGGGGGTTGCAGGCTGCGAACTTTAGGGAAGCTGCTATGGGACTTTTTGATCCAATTTTACGTGCGCTCACGAAATCATTTCGTGTAACGCTGGATTCTTTTGTGACGCTTGAAACTTCGGATGACGAGGTGACGCTGGCGACGAATGATGGCTCGCTGGTCAGTATTTTGCGCGTTGATGGTTCCCGCCAGATTATCGGCCCGGAAGAATACGAGGCTATTATTTCCGATTCCGTCGTTAAGCTGGGGACAAAGTTTGACAAGCCCGGGCATGCGCTGCAGGTTTATTTCAGCCGCAACCCTGAACGCATTAAAGATGAAATTCGCGCATTGCTGCGCCCCGGTATGGTGGCGGCGCGCAATATTGGTCTTGAGATTGATGATATTTTTGAAGAGCGTGCGCGGCACCTCAGCCACTATCTGGCGTGGGAAGAGATTTATTTCGTCCTGTGGACACGCCCTTCGATTTTGTCAAAAACAGACATGGCGCGGGAGAATGAACGCGCCCGTAAACGCCAGTGGGTGAAGGCAGAGGATGCGCAATATCCCTATGCTGCAGTGGAAGCGTTGCGCACGCGGCATAAAAGTTATGTGGGTGGTACACTGACGGCCCTTCATGAAATGGGTATTCAGGCGCAAGAGATGGAAGTGCACGATGCGCTGCGCGCGGTGCGTGCCAATATGTTGCAGGTGGCGCTTGATAGCACGTGGAAGCCGTGTTTGCCGGGTGATCCCATTCCGGCGCGCGCCCCCAAAAGCAAGCGCGACGTGTCTGATATTTTGTGGCCGCCCTTGGCACAACAGCTAACGCACGCCAGCGCCCGCATGGTGAATGACCACGTGATTGAGATGGGGCGTTATTATTGGACAGGTGTCGATATGACGCTGGGGCCAATGGAATCTGTACCGTTTCCGCAGCTTTTGGCGCGTTTATCCGAAGAAAAAGTGCCGTTTCGTATTTCCTATCTGCTGGAAGGTGGCGGCGTGCAGGGCATGGCGATGCAGTCATTCCTTGCGTCTATTTTCGCCGTGACAAACGCGACGAACAAGCAAATTGAAAACTCGCTTGATGCCTTGTCTGTTTTGGCGCGTAGCGAGCCTGTTGTGAAACTGCGCATATCTTTTGCTACCTGGGCACCGAAGGGGGATTTGGAGCTTTTGGAGGATCGGCTGTCGGCCTTGACGCAAGCTATTGAGAGTTGGGGCTATTGTCAGGTTTCTTATATTTCGGGCGATCCTGTGGACCAGGTGATGTCGTCGGCCATGGGCATTCATCTTTCCAGCACAGCGCCGCCTGCTGTTGCGCCCATGGCGGAAATGATGCGCTTGATGCCATGGCAGCGTGCCAGCAGCCCGTTTGAAAAAGGCTCCATTATGTTCCGTACGCCGGATGGGCGCGTTTGGCCATACCAGACGGGAACGAACGTGACGACCACGTGGTTTGACCTTGTTTTTGCGCAACCCGGTGGCGGTAAATCTGTTTTGATGAATACGCTGAATTTGGGAACCTGCTTGACGGCGGGGGTTGCGAGCCTGCCGTTTATCGCGGTGATCGATATTGGCCCGTCGTCTGCAGGGCTGATTTCCTTGATTAAGGATGCCTTGCCGCCGAACAGACGGCAGGAGGCCGTGTCTTTCCGCCTGCAAATGAGCCAGGAATACGCGATCAACCCTTATGATACCAAGCTGGGCATGCGTTATCCGCAGGTTACGGAGCGCAGCTTCCTGATCGAGCTTTTAACGTTGCTGTGTACGCCGCCCGGACAGGCGGAGCCTTACGATGGCATTGCCCAGTTGGCCGGTATGGTGGTCGATGAAATGTATCGTTGGCGCGATGACAAGGCAGCGAATGCCGAGCCACGCCCTTATCTGCCCCGTATCGATGCGGACGTTGATGAGCTTATTAGCAGGTATGAGATTTCATTGCCACAGGGCGCGTATTGGTGGGATGTGGTTGATGCCTTGTTTGACAAGGGCGCGTTTTACGAAGCGGGTCTTGCGCAGCGCTATGCGATGCCGACCTTGGGTGACGCGATTGCTGCCGCCCGCCGCCCGCAGATCAGAAATCTTTTGGAAGAAACGTCAATCGGCTCTTCCAGCGAGGGCGTGATCCATGCCTTTGAGCGCATGATTACCTCTGCTGTGCGTGAATTCCCGATTTTGTCGACGGTGACAAAGTTTTCGCTGGCGGGCAACCGTATTTGCGCGCTTGATTTGGCTGACGTATGTCCGCAGGGCGATGCGACGGCTGACAGGCAAACGGCCGTCATGTACATGTTGGCGCGTCATGCGCTGGTCACGCCGTGGTGGATTAACGAAGAAGCACTGGCGCAGATGGATGCGAAATACCGTTTCTATCACGAGCAGCGCCTGCGCGATTTTGCCGAAACACCGAAACGTCTTTGCTATGATGAGTTCCACCGTACCAGCCGCACAAAATCTGTGCGGGCGCAGATTGTGCGCGATGTGCGTGAGGGGCGTAAACGCGGCATCCAGATTATTCTTGCATCGCAGATGCTGGACGATTTCGATGAAGACATGGTGGATCTGGCGACCGGCGTCTGGATTTTGGGCGCGGCTATTTCTGATGCGGCTGTTGATGACACGCAAAAAACATTTGGTCTCAGTGCGACTGCGCGTTCTATCATGCGGCATAAATTGACGGGTCCGAAATCCAGTGGTGCTCCGGCGCTTTTGGTTTTGGGAACGACGGATGGCCGTTACGAACAACATTTGATTAACACGCTAGGCCCGATCGAACTTTGGGCGTTCTCAACCTCTGCCGAGGATGTTTCCATTCGTAACCGCCTGTATGCGCGGCTGGGTGCGCAGCAGGCAAGGCGTTTGCTGGCAGCGAACTTCCCCGGCGGTTCGGCGCGTTCCGAAATTCGCCGCCGCATCGCGCATTTCTCTGACCGCAATGAAACAGATAAGGCTTCTGTAGGGGCCGTGACGGAAATGATCGTGGACGAGCTTATCGAGTCAACGCAGGTGAAGTTGGAAGACATGCCCGACAGCGCTGCCGGTGGTGATGGGGAGCAGAAGAAGGCCGCATCGTCGTAGCATGCACCTGTTGTGCAGGGGGGGCTTTATAACTGCATGATATTTAATCATATTTTTGAGGTGTAGGCATATGCGGGCGTTTTTGGGCTTGCATATAGATAAAATTTTATGTTAATATATAATGAGAATAAGCGTTCAAAGCAAGGCGTCGAGGAAGGGAAACGACTTAACTATCAGGTTTTAATGGGAAGAGTTGGTACCCAGATCAAGCAGCAGTACATTCTTTCCCGTTTATGACTTGCCCACAAAAGAGTAAAAAAGGCCCGGCAGGATGCCGGGTTTTTTTTTGCCTTCATACATGCATATAACAGAACGCTACGCTGCAAGAAGGATGGAGTTTTGCGTGGATTGGTGGCCTGTATTTTAGATGTAGCTGACTTCAATGGAAACGGCGCTGTGGTTGCCGCCTGCATTCGGTATCATATCCGGCGTGAGCATGATGCTGCTGTCAACACGGCGCCCTGAAACGATATTGTGTGCGATTACCGTGCTTCCGCCAGAGCAGTCACGTGTGTTGTTGGCGCCAGGGTGGCGCAATTGCGTTTGTTTGATAACACCACATGTCATCACCAGCGTTTCACCGGGAAGACCTTTGACGCTGACATAGGCCTGACGTGTAAAGCTACGTTTGGACGCAGGCGCAAATTTCGAGAACTTCATGGATTCGTGCTCTACCATGATGTATCCCACTGCCTTAAATTTTGCTTTTGCTTCTATCTGAAGCTGGGTGTCAAGTGATGTTTCGACAGGTGGCGCTTCTGCCATGGTGTGGGAGATGAGGAGTCCCATACCCACCGTGGCGACCGTAGCGGCCAGAAAAGATTTTTTAACAATTCGAAACATGTGTATCCTTGATGTTTCTCCACGTGGAAGCCCGCCGCCCGATCCATCCCGCGCCGTGGCGGGATGGATCAAGTGCGGAAACCTTGTGGAGTTCGTTTTGCGCTACCGATTACTGGTAGGTTACTGCAACAGCGATGTCATCGCCACCGCCGGTCGCCGTGCTGTAGGCACCGCCGAACGTACCGCCGGCCTGTGAATCGCCGTCGATCTGCCCACCGAACTTAAAGCTGTCGAGTGTACCCAGGTTCAAGACCAGTGTTGTTGCAGCAGCACCACCGATACCGTTGCAGGCGTTGGTCGTACCGAAGGCACCGGTTGCGTTTTCAGCGGCAACTTCGATGGCAATAACATCTATTGCGTTACCGGAAGCGTTTTCCATCGTGGCTGTTGCATCGCAACGAACCTCCAGCGTTGCGCCGTTCGCGCCAGCTGTAACTGTCACGTCACCGGCAACAGGTGTTGCGCCCGTACCAGCAGAAAAGACACCGTTGTATGCAATGGAAGCATCTGTCCCCAGATCAACGGTATCTGCCGGTGCGGCAGGTACGGCAGAATATTCGATTTCATCGAAATCCATAGCTGTGCCGGACAGCGTAATCGCTGCGCGGAAGTTGGCGGTTGCGTCGATGTTGGTTGTTGCGGCTGTCACTACCGTGACCGGAAAGGCCACTACAGCTGCTGTCGCCAGCATCAGAAATTTTTTATCGATGCGTTTGAAGCTTTTCATGTTTCTATCTCCCCACATTTGGTTTCTCTCGTCATTTTCTCAAAAGTGCAACCGAAATGGCTGCTCTCCATAGTAACGGGCACATCCAGACGGATGGTGCCTACTCCCATATTCCCATTTGACCAGAAGAATCTTTACAACCCGTTAAAGTCTAGAGTTTTATGTAAAATTATAAACACTCCTATGTATACAAAAGAGGCATGTAATGCCTGAGCCGAAAAAATACACAATGTTTTCAACATACTATATGACTCCCCCCTGCATTTTCCTGTGCCCGGCGTGTGTTGTGGGCATAAACCATATATCGTGAAAACCGCATATTATTGTGCATGACCATGGGCGATGGGGGACAGGTTCATGGCAAAAACGGGCAATCTGGGCAAGGGGGCCCGTGATTCGCGTGGAAGCGTGGGGGCAGGGCCTGATGCGGACGGCTCTTCAATGAACCCTTCCAGCTCTTCGGCATTGTCGATGATAAAGTCATCCGGCTCGATTCTGATAACAATGTCATCCAGCGCAGGCTCGGCGAAGGTGGTTTTCAGGACGGGGCCTTCCCCGGACCCTGCGTAATGTGGCCGCAGTGGGGCAGAGGCAGGGAAGAACATTTCGTATGTTCCCGTCGGCAGGGCGTCGAAAATAAAGTAGCCGTCATACTCCGACCATGTTTCGGCAGCTTGTTTTCCGTCCTGATCCAAAAGAACGATGTGCACGTTTTCAAGGTTGATATCTTCCCCATCTTCGTTGCGCGTAACAAGGCTACCGCTTATATAGCCCAGTTTGATGAACGGGAAGTCAAGCGGGCCGTTCACGCCGTTTTTACCCATGACCAGGATTTCTTTTTCTTTGCTGATAAGATAAATATCCTTGATGCTCTTTGGTTCCAGCACGATCCGGTTTGCAAGGGCAGGGGTCAGCCCTGTGACCAGCGGCATGCCATTTGCGCCGACTGTACTTCTGGAGCCGCGCAGCAGGTTTTTAAAGCGTAGGTCTTCTACAATTCTCTCGCCCTCATCCCATTTGCCATTTTGGTTTTCGTCAATAAACGGCCGTAGCAACAGGCGTCCGCTACTGATGTCTTCGGCACGACTGGTGACTTCATAGTCGCCATACAGACTGCGTGGCAGCAGCGTGTATGTCATCGTCATGCCGATTTGCTTGTCATTTTCGCTATTGTAGCTTCCGGTGAAGCCCAGCCGGACTTTTTCGAGTTGCCAGTCCAGCGTTGATCTGAGTGTGACAAGGCGCGTGGCATCAAAGGCCCGCGACAGGCTGGCTGAAACACCGACGCTTTCACTGAGGTCTTTTTGATAGTCCAGCGATGCAAGGGTCAGTTTTGCGGGGTCGTGGAAGGTATAGCTGGCGCTGGCGCGCAGCGTGCCAAACGGGGAGCGCCGCCGCAGGCTTAAGCGGCCATCATGCAGGTCTTGCGTGCCGTCGCTGTGTATGGTGCGTTTCATTTCGTTCGACAGGCTCATGCCCAGGAAGTTTGCCGCCGTGCGGCTTGAGAAGGTGGTTGTCTTCAGTCCTGTGTCCGATTCTTCTTTCGAGACGCCCATGGTGCTGTTGATACCGGGCAGGATATCGTTCTTGAATTCGAACAGGCGCGATATTTGCGCCGACATAGAGCGTATGGTGGCGTAAACGCCGGGATCGTACCCGCGATTCATGCGGTGCTGCAGGTTAAAGGTTGTTTTGGGGGTCAGGTTGCCTGCAATCAGAACGCTGCTGGATTGCCCGCCTGTTTTGTCAAAGAAGGTATTCATTTGCGCATAGCTATTACCGCCCGATGCCCGCAGGCCAAAATTGAACCCGTCCAGTTCCTGCGTTGTATTCAGTGGGCTTTTGTAATACCCGCCGCCAACAGACAGGTATTTTGTCAGGCCGTATTCACCCAGGAGAGAGATTGTCGGGTCTGTTTTTGCGATATCTGTCTTGCTGACGTTCAGTAACGGCGATGATGATTGAATCATGGCCGCGCTGTAAACGAACTTGCCTTCTTCGATCATGTTTTGACCAAGGTAGAACCGTTCGAATCTTTCTTCTTTCTCTCCGTTGGGGCCGTACAGAACAATCTTGAACAGGTTGAACCCCTCTGACAGCGGTAGTGCTGTGAAGCTGTAGCGTCCGTCGGCTGCAATCGTTTGGAAGTCGAGCAACTCCAAATCCTGAAAGACTTCGACGTCCCACCCGGCAGGGCCAAAGCCCTCGATCCGGAACTGCGTTGCGTCACGAACGAAGTTATAGGGCTCGTTGTCGATGGTAAAGCCGCGCCCGCTGGGTGTGCCGGTCATGGGGAAGGGGGTGCCGTTGACGTCGCCAAGCTCGAAATGCGTGGCGCGCAGGGGGCCGAGTAGTTTTGCCTGCAGGTCGTCTTTTGACAGCGTGAGGCGGAAGTTGTCAAAGTCCGGTGTACTGCCTGTGCCAAGCTGATGGGTCAGGCTTGATCGCGCGCTCATGCCCAAAAGATCGTTCTGGGCGTTAAAGGAATGGTTGAGGTTTGAGCTGCGTTTCGCACTGCCGGGCGCGTTGTGCGAAAACGCCTGCGTAACCGTGACAGATGGCGCAGAGAACATGCGATAGGGCAGTTCTATGGCTTTGTCCGGGTCATAGGCAACGCCGGGCTGCGTGTTCTTTTGCTTGGCCTGCCCCCAACGCGACCGCCGTTGCGCGCGGGCTTGGAACGGCAATTCTTCAAGCGGTTTTAAGTACAGGCGCAGCTCGTTAAAGTTCATGGTGAGCTGCATGGGAAACCATGTCGAGATCAGTGCCGTGCTGACATAGATATCATCCAGATGGACTTCCGCCGTATGTTCGCGTATCGGAATTTTTTTGCCGGCGATCGTGACATGCTTGAACGGATAGGTCAGCGAGAAAGTGTTGTCTTCCTCAAGGAACCATCCGGTCGCCGTACCTCTCGACGTATCGACAGTGATGGGGAAGTCGACAAGTTCGGTAAGGGCGCTTAAAGGCACCAGTGTTTCTTCATCAAGCAAATAGGCATGCAGGCCGCTGGTCAGAACGGTTTCCCGGTCGTCAAGCAGCAGCTCAAGGAATATTTCACTGTCTTCTGATCGTTCCGCGTAAACGACAGTGCCGGGCGGTCCTGTGCCCGCGCTTTGGCGTGCGCGTTCCGCATCGTCAATGCCAGCGCTTTCACTTGATGAAAAGTCGTCAAAAAGCGCGTCTGCAGCCTCTTCTTCATGGGAGAGGGTTGGGTCAAGGGGACTGCTGACAACGCTTTTGACGGGTACGGGGGGCGGTTGATCTTGGCAACACTCATCCTGCGCCGAAACAGCCTGTGCTGTAACAGCGTTCAGTATTAAGCTCACACACAGGATCACGCACGCGTTCCTTACGGCGCGTGCGAGTCTGAGCGGAGTCAATGCGGGATGCATAAACCCAAAACCCAAACTAATCCTCCCCAACAAGAATTCTATAGTATTAACAGTGAGTTAACAAGCAAATCTGGGGTAAAACAGGCTTATTTATTGACATAACAATGAAAATAACCTATTTATTGTCACATGACAGTGAAACCGGTCCTCAAATCTATCAAGCGCTTTTCAGAAGAAAGGCTTGTTCGTGCCATGGTGCGCAGTGAGAAATGGCGCGGAGAAAAGCCCGTGTCTTTTCCGCAATCCAGTGTTGATATGATTACGGGCATTTCCGAGGGTATGTCGCATATTTTTCTCAAAACAGGGGACAGGGTTGAAGTCGCAATGCCGCATCTGGAACTAGAAGCCGCTATTTACGCGCCGGATATGATGGTGGATTCTGTGCTGGACCTAACCGCGATCAGCGGTGGAAGTGCCCGCAAGAAACAGCCCATGCCCTATCTCACCGAACGGGATATTGGTGCCTATGTAGAGGGTGAGGGGGTTTATATGGGCACGTGGACCCCGGATTGTTGTCTGGGCAGGGTATTTAATGTTTTTGCAGCGCCAGAAGATTTAAAAACCCCTGACTATAAGGGGCTTAACCTTGAATTTTCAGTGGCGGCCATACACGTCGGGAAAGTAAAAGATTTCTGGGGATATGATGGCTCTTCTTACATGAATGATAAAGAACTTTGTGTTGACATGAATAACGGTGGGTATGATGGGGAATGGTTCATACCACCGATGGCGCTTCTGGAATCCAATGAAAACGGTTCTCGCATTTTGGATGATTTTTACAGCAGTACTGCCGTAAAGGGGACGTTGACCGAGCGTTGGTACTGGACCTCTACGGATGACGGTTCTACAAATGATGCGTGGAACGTTAATTTTTTTGAAAAGCGTGCGTTGTATGACGATAAGAGTCAAAATCTGAGTATACGGTTGTTTCGCGCCGTTCCACGTGGCTTTGCGGTGGGGTGATTTTATGGAGGATAGTAAAAAAAGGCCTGTTATTAAGGGAGTTTCTAAGGTTCGTGGCGTTGCAACTTTTTGCGCTTTAGCTGCAAAGGACCAGGGGTTGCAACCTGTTGTTTTTACGCAAGACCGTGTGGATGTTCTTGTCGGTGAAACAGAAAAAACATCGGCGATATGTTTGAAAAACGGCATGCGGGCCACGGTTTCTTTACCGTTAGAAGAGCTGCATACCGTACTTTATGGTGCTAAAGATGGCGCGGCAGGGCTTACGGATTTAAGGCTGTATCAGCAAAAAATAGAAAGTATGTCGCCTGCGGCCAGAGCGGATAAAAAAGAAGACAGAGAGCCTGATTTCGCCCCGGCATATCGTTTGGGCGAAGTGGTGAAAGGCAAAGGTATTTATTGCGGTGTTTGGAAGCCGCGCACGCGTGAAGGTATGTCGCTTGGCAAAGCATTTAATTTGTTCGCGGCGCCACAGGATTTGCGTGTAAAGATAGAAGGCAAAAAGCGGGAAAAGAAAACCTTTACATACCCGGAAGCCGTAACAGCCGTGGCTGCACTGAAGGGGTGGAATGGCCATGATGGCGGCCAATATGAAGATGAGGTTGATTTGTATGATGCAATACACAGCGAAAAATATAACGGCGGATGGTTTATCCCGACGCGGGATATTATAGATGGCCGAAACTGCTTTGATGAGGCACAACACATGCACAACTTCAAGGCATTGCGTAATGTACGTGGCTTGGTCCGCACATGGCAAAGAGAAACACTCTTTAGAAATGCAGAGTATTACTGGTCGTGTACGCCGTGCAATGAAAGTTTAAGCTATGTTTTCAGGGGATATATTGCTGCCGGAGGGGATTGCGAGGGTGAATTTAAAACAAAAAAGTCTTCAGTCCGGCCTGTGCGAGCGGAACTGATTGGTTAATAATGGTTTTCTACTGTTTTCCACTCACCAAAAACGCATAGCTCATGATTTTATAAGCAAGCTTTGCAGCCAGAAAATCGCAGCCGTGCAGGTTTGGCTTGGGCGCAAGCTCGTTCACATCGGCACCGACAAAGGTGGACACTTCGGCAACGGCGCGAATGATATCCATGGTTTCATCCCAGAACAGCCCGCCCGGCTCCGGCGTGCCGGTGGCGGGCATCAGGCTGGCATCAAAGCCATCCAGATCAAACGTCACGTAAACATTACGGCCTTTGAAATGGTTTTGGATTTCTTTTAAATCCCATGTCGCTTTTTCGCGTGCCCAGTAGATTTTGACACGGTCCGTATTGGCCTCCAGATACGGAATTTCTGTTTTTGAAATATTGCGGATACCAAACGAGCACAATGTTGTCACGTTGTCATGATCCAGCACACGGCGGAGGGCGGCAGCGTGGGAATAATGCTCGCCGTCATAGCCATCACGCAGGTCGGCATGGGCATCAAAATGCAATACAGCCAGATTTTCGAACCGCTTGGCAAAGGGGCGAATGCTGCCAGCGGTAATGGAATGCTCACCCCCGAAAACCATTGGGAATTTGCCCATTTCCAGCACTTTTTCGACCTCGTTTTCCAGCTGGGTCAAGGCTGTCGGGATGTCTTTTGAAATGTCGACAGGCTTTGCCGTGACAACGCCGTATTTTTCAAAGGCTTCACACCAGAATTCATCGTCAAACAATTCCACCTCGCGGCTGGCGGCGATCATGGCCGCAGGGCCATTTGCCGTGCCGCCGCCGTAGGATACGGAGGCTTCGAGGCCGAAGGGGATGATAATGGCTTTTGCTTTTTCCGGCGCGATATAATTTTCTTCGGTGAGGTCAAGGAAAGATTCTTCGGCAGGGTAAAAGTTCATGACGCGGCCTTTCTGGTCATTTTTACGTGCGGGATATCGTCTTCAATAAATATATCACCCTCTGTAACAAAGCCGTGCGCGGCATAAAAGTCTTGCAGATGTTCCTGCCCGTTCAGGGTGATGGCGGTTGCGCCGCATTTTTCTTCGATGGTTCTTATGGCCTCTTTTATCAGCACATGCCCCAGCCCTTTGCCGCGATAATTTTTGCAGGTGACGACACGGCCAATGCGTGCGGCGGCGCAGATGTGGCCATCATATTTATGGCCGGGCGGGAAAATCCGGGTGTAACAGGCAAGCGCGGTGCCGTCATACCCGGTGAGGTGAAGGGCGCCCGCATCCTTGCCGTCGGTTTCGCTGAAGGGGACGTTTTGTTCCAGCATGAACACATCAATGCGCAGGCGCAAAATATCGTAGAGTTGCGCGGGTGTCAGATCATCAAAGGTTGTTAAGGACCAGTTGAGTGCCATGGTTATCCCAAATTTCCGCGAAAGGCATCGTATCCAAATGATTTTATCATTTCGTACCGCCCGTCTTCATGCAGCATGCCCAGATCGGGCAGGCGGATGCCGTTAAAGCTGTTCATTTTGATAAAGGAATACTGCATCATGTCGGTCATGACAAGCATGTCGCCGGGTTTTAGCGGCGCGTCAAAGCCATAGGGGGCAATGATTTTGCCGTCGTCTTCTACCCTTTGGATCAAATCGCCTGTCATGCAGGTATTGCCGCCAATGATATATTTATGCGGCCCGCCGGTCGTGCCAATAATCTCCGGCACATAAGGCACCTCCAGCACGTCGGGCATATGGTTACAGACGGAGCCGTCAATGACGGCGATTTTATATTGCCCGTTATCGACGATATCCATGATGCGTGTTGCGTAATATCCTGTATCGCGCACAATCCCTCCGCCCGGCTCCAGCGTGACGGAAACATGGGGGAAGGTTTCTTTAAAGCTTTTGATGGCCGCAATCAGAACATCTGTGTCATAGTCTTTATCGTTGATAAAGTGCCCGCCGCCAAAATTGACCGTTTCAACCTGTGCAATATAGGGGGAAAGCGTGCCGGCAACATGCGCAATCAGGTTTTTGGAGCCGTTGTGGTCAGCTTCGCATAGCGCATGGCAGTGCAAAATGTCGATATCGTCCCACGGCAGCGTATCCAGCTTGTCCTGCGTCACGCCAAAGCGGGAATTGGGTGCGCAAGGGTCATATAAATTGCCGCCCAGCGTTGCCTTGGAATAGCCGGGGTTCACGCGGATCGCGATTTTTTTGCCCGCACTTTTGACTAGCGGCATAAATGCGCGCAACTGCGCTTCTGAATTAAAGTAGAAATGTGTGGCCAGTGGCAGCAGCTCGTTTACGTCTTTTTCCGTGAAGGCGGGGGAATAACCGTGCACTTCCTTGCCAAATTCATCGTGCCCGATTTGGGTTTCGCACAACC
>JAPPOU010000141.1 GCA_028817795.1 Alphaproteobacteria bacterium | reverse complement strand
GCCTGCATGGAATAGCTGCCCGTCATGAATCCGCTGGCGGTGGGCAAGGGGGTGCCGCTGGTGTATTCAAAGCTGTCACCGGGTTTCAGGACAGGTTGCTCCCCCACAACGCCGGGGCCATGAACTTCCTGCACGCGCCCCATGGCATCTGTAATTTTCCAGTAGCGGGTTTTTAGTTGTACTGTTTCCTTGCTTTCGTTCTGGATGCGAACCTTATAGGCCCAGACATACATGCCTTTATCAGGCGCAGATTCTGTGTCCAGATAAATAGGCTCGACGGAAACGGTGACGTTACTGGTCTTGGAACTGTACATGCGGGTGCAGGCCTGTGCTGGTGTGTTTGATGATTTTTCCATTGTACATCAATCGGCAAGCTGATGGAAGGCTGGCGTGGCGGGAGAGGCGCGTACGTGCTGTAAGTTTCGTCACCCCGGCGTAGGCCGGGGCCCATGTAGGAGGGCTTAGCTTATGAATAGAGATTCGTGCCGTTGGATTCCGGCCTGCGCCGAAATGACAAGAAAAGGGAGCAAACAAAAAAACGGCGGGAAAGAAACCCGCCGTTTTTTTTAGTTTGTGGCTACAACTATTCCAGCGTGATTTGTGCACGGCGGTTTGCCGGCTCACGCACGTCGTCGGCGGTTTTGACCAAAAGGTCGTTCTCGCCATGCGCTTCAACACGAACCGTTGCTTTCTCGACGCCGCGTGCGATCAGTGCGTCACGCACTGCGCCTGCGCGCTTCATGGAAAGTTTTTGGTTGTATGCGGAGGCACCCGATGTATCGGTGTGACCTGCGATCACAACGCCGTTGACGTCTGTCCGCTTGCGCAGTTCTTGTGCCACAGCATCAAGAACTTCGTTCGCGCTGGACGACAGGTTGAACTTGTCCCAGTCAAAGAAGACGATAAACATCGCTTGCTCGACAGGGGCAGGCTCGCCCTTGGGCATTTCCGTGACAGGCGCTGGGAATTCCTCGGCCACAGGCGCGGGTTCCGGCTCCGGTTCTGGCTGCGCGCCAACAACAGATTGCAGGTCTTTCAAAGCATCATGGAACAGGCCTTTGCAGGGCACGTTCGCTTTCCAGTCCTCTTCTTGTTGCTCGGCCCAGCAGTCAAAGCGGGCTTGCGCGATGGCGGCTTTTTCCGGTGCCGTTTCGCGGCCACCGTTTTCCAGCGCATCAACAAGGTCGTTACGCGCCGTGGTCATTTCGATCAGGTTTGCATCGCCCAGATCCCAGTCATCCAGTGTTTCGGGCATCACGACAACGCCGCTGGCAGAGGCAAGACCCTTGCGCGCGAAGTGCAGGGCATCTGCGAAATCCATGGCTTCGTTTTGCGCGTAATTGGCGAAATCACGATATTCTGCGGCCAGATTTTTTGTGAACGGCGCGCCAACGGCCTGCGCGTTGTTCAGGGCCTCGACGGTTGAACTACTGCGAATGCCGCAGGCAGCAACCAGAACGATGGCGGCAAGCGCCGCGATTTTGTTGACCAGTTTCATCTAGAGCAACTCCTTGAGATTGAAAGCATCAATGCATATTCATACGGTTCGCTGCCATATGCGCGGAAGGCTTTGGGTTAAAAACCCTACATGACAAAACACGCAACGCCGTGATATGCCGCTGAAAGCCAGATACGAAATGACAGGCACCTTGTACTTACCCGCACTTGGTCTTGGTTGTAAAGGCTTTTTCTGGGCGGAGAGGGGAGATAGTCTGATCTTATGACATATTCTGCTGTGTCATGAAAAATTCGGTTTGCTGCTTTGTGTTGTTACGGTATATTCCGCCATCCTTGGCGGGTGTAGCTCAGGGGTAGAGCGTCAGCTTCCCAAGCTGAATGCCGTGGGTTCGAATCCCATCACCCGCTCCATTTTCATATACACAAAACCCGCAGAAATCCTCATTTTTGTTGCTATTCTTCTCCAAACTGCGCATCATGCCTTGGAAAGCGTCACACAGCAGCTTGTTTTGCAACACCGTTTCAAGGTGTGCCTTTGGGCGTGTTTGTGTGCACGTGTATTATTAACGCTAACAAAAGGGGGATCCCCGTGAACAAGAGCGAATTGGTTGATTACATCGCAGATAAAGTCAGTGCAGACGTGCCAAAAACAGTTGTCAGCGAAATTCTGGACCTGGCATTCCAAGGCATTACAGGCTCGCTGAGCGAAGGCGGTGATTTCCGCTGGACAGGCTTTGGTACATTGAAAGTCACGCGCCGCGAAGCGACCGAAGGCCGCAACCCGCGCACCGGCGAAACCATCAAAATTCCGGCGACGAACCGCGTGAAATTCACGCCGGGCAAAGAACTGAAAGAAGCTGTAAACAGCTAATCCTGTTTTTAGCGACTATTAGCGACTAAAGTAAAAACCGTCTCAGGCTTTTGGGCCGAGGCGGTTTTTATTTGGTTTTTCTCAGTACTCTAGCGTTAGTTTTAGCCGTGTTTTGGAGAGGCAAGTTCCTTTGCTTTTTTGATAAGGGCAGTCTCACCGCTTTGCTGTGCTAGGTCCACCAGATTTTCGCCTTTTTTGGATGCTTCTGCAATTTTCTGAAACAGTTCTTTGATGCTCATAGCGACAAAGTATTTTTCATTAAAAGCATTTTGTAGTGTGCAGATGGATGTGGTTTGTTCCATTTCGTCACGTGCGTCTTCTATGGCATCAGCGAGATCAGCATTCACAGTGTTTTCACAGAAACCGGAGTAGATATTAATTGAGTCATTAATTGGAAGTGCGACCTGAACATTTTCATTTTTGGTGAGCAGTAGGCGGATATTGTTCCCTGTATTTTCCATAATTCTTTACCTTGTGTGTTTAAGTTTGGTGGCAGTTCATTTCCTTAGCGCATGTATTTTATATACATAT
>JAPPOU010000035.1 GCA_028817795.1 Alphaproteobacteria bacterium | reverse complement strand
ACAGTTATTGGGGTAGATGCAGAGCTTACTAATCAAGAGGGGATTCCAAAGCCCTGCGCTGACAAAGAGGCCGAAGAATCCTATCTGGTAGATGTTGAAACACATTATATCAGCGAGCGCAGCAATACAAAGACGCTTGTGTGTCGCCTGCCGGGCGATAAATACATAGTTATTCCTTAAGGAGAATTTATATCATGAAAGACATGGGGCCGCGTTACGAGAAAAGAAAATTAAGTTCAGGTTTTGGAAGAGTTGCAGGCAGGATAAAACGAGGGTTGCAAAGATATTCGTGGCCAATTATCCCTCTTGCTGTCGCAGGTACGCCAGTTTATCTGTCGCACTTGGATAGACAACAGCAAGAAGATGTCATGAAAGTTGCCGTAGAGGACATTTACGGTGATAAAGCAGACTGGATATCCAGAAATAACGGTAATGCTTCTTCCGAGTTTACGGTAGCTTTAAAACATGGCACAACCGCAAAAGAAGCCGGAATGGTTGTTCAAGTCGATACAGAAGCTGTTGAGCAAGCGGATATTCCCAAAAAATGCGCTGACATGGACGCGGAAGCGTCTTACGTTGCAAAGGTTGGAACAGAGGCTATAACCGGTAAATATACCAGTACTGCGGTTCTTGTTTGTCGCCTTCCCGGTGATAAATATAAGATTGGCTTATAATTGCAGCACGAAGAATGCCTCCTGCCTCTAGTTCGGTTCTATGATGACTGCAAGTGTAGATCTGTAATTCCCCGATTGTGCCATCTTCATATTGCTGCCCAAAACCTCTACGCCAATATTGGCGTTCATTCCGCCAGTGCTGCAATCAGAACTCGTGGTATTAGCGAATGACATAGCTAGTGGGCTGCCATAGGGAACAGTTTGTGCGCCCGCTGTTCCCGGTGTATCGCTCCATGTTACTTTCATGATAAGGCTTGCAGTCTGGTCTGTATTTTCTAATGCGAAACTGGTGTTAGAAGAAGAGTTGTCGGTAATGCGTACCTGATAGCCTCCATCGCCATTGCTATAGATACACAGGTCCGTATGGCCACGCAGGTTATCTACGTTGTTGTAGGCATTAAGATCTAGGTATGTCTTCGCATTGCTTATTCGAAATTGTTCAGCAATATTCAGGCTGACTTGTGCTGTTGCAGAGGAGAGGGTGCCAAGAATACCGTCTGTTGCAGAGACAGCTTTGCGAGGATTCAGCAGTAATGTGCTTAAAAAGCTTATGATGAAAAGCAAGAGAAGGTGAGAGATGAAACGAACATTATACTTCAAGCTGTATTCCTTACCTTGACAACATTACGAAAAATTTATAGCGGGATTGTAACTTAAATATGTAAGGCATGCAAAATGCAATAGACCGCGTGCACGGAAAAATATCTCTTAAATCTGATAATTTTGTAGATATGTGGTGTTTTTAACCTTTTCCTGTCTTTTGCCCATGCTTAGTCTGGGCACAAGGAGAAGGGAATCATTTGTGAACGAAAAATCATTATCTACGGCTATTGCCTTTTTGAGCTTATTGGCTCTTCCGCTGTTCCTATATGCGGCGGCAGGGCCATATGGCCCTATTTCTGATTTAACTTTTGATATCACCATAACGGTACCTGATGAGTATCGGATCAGTGGTATGCAGGATATTGTTTTTGGCGAATATTCAGGTAGCGGGAATCTGGAATCGAATTATGATCTTTGCGTTTATACAAATGGCCCAGGCAGTTACAGGGCCTATGCTATTGATAACTCCGCATTGTCACCAACAGGTTTTTCTGCGCAAAACCCCTCAGCGACGGCAGATGTTCCCTACGTCGTTCGTTGGAACGATGTAACGGGTACCAGCGGTAATACACGTTTGAACTTCAACAATGCCAAGAACTTTACGGGTGCAAATACACAATCTGTTGATTGCTCAATTGGCGGTAACACGGCCAACCTTTTGGTGCGTTTTACGCGCGCTAATTTGCAAGCGGCACCGGGGGGAACTTATTTTACAACTCTTACCATTGTGATTGAGCCATGACCCAGAAAAAAGCGTTTCGTTTTCTTGTCCTTATTTTTGTTTTTTGTATTTTGCCTTACGTTGTCATCGCGCAGCCTGTGACACGTGTTAAGTTATCACGCGTTAAGAATACGTTTAATTTAGGCACGTGGCTGATTGGCAATGTAGATGATAATGACCCTGCTTGCGCTTATCGCGATGACGGCATTGACTCTTATTTTATTACAGCGACAGACGATTCCACAATAACGCCCGGAGGGTTTTATTTGCAGAATGCTGCGGCCACGGCGGAGATACCATATTCATTGCTGTGGAGCAATACGCCTGCGCCCGGTACAATTGTTTTATCAGATGGTGTCGCGTCGGCAGCTTCCGGTGCCAATACAACAGACAGGCGGTGTCGGGACCAGCCTGATCCGAATACAGCTAATATTCGCGTACAGATTAGCAGTTCGGCATTGGCTGCTGCCCCCAGCGGCACGTATACGGCGACCGTGACGCTGGTCATGCAACCTTGAGTATGCTATTCTCGAAAACAGAGATTTTCAGGGGGAGACACATGAAAAAACTTATTCTACTTTGCGGCACATTTTTTGTGCTTGTGGCTGCGGCACCAGCGTTGGCTGATGGTCTGCATCTTGACAAAGTGATTGTTAACTTTGCGCCTGATAAAAAGCCGATTGAGAATATAACGGTTACCAACAAAAGTGAAAGAGCCTTGAAGGTAACGGTCAAGACGGTGCAAGTGATCCACTCTGGCGTCAAGGGAAAAGTGGAAGAGGAAACCGATCAATTAAAAGTTGCGGTCAATACAGAAAAATCAGATTCCTCTGAAATTACACCCCCGGTGGAAGCGGAGACTGGCCAG
>JAPPOU010000079.1 GCA_028817795.1 Alphaproteobacteria bacterium | reverse complement strand
CGGTTTTGGATATCCGCAGCTACAACGTTTGAATTTGCTGACTTTTTACTTGATTTCTTGCGTGCCATGCGGGGTTTTTAGCGGGTTTTCAGGGGGTTGGCAAGATCGTACATTTTTTAATTGACCATAATCATAACCTTAAGCTATAAACCAACTATTCTGAAAACCGTGCCGCAATAGAGGATATAATAAAAATGGATAAGCAAAATTCTTCAAATACTCCCCAGAAAGCAACAATGGCTGTTGCTCCACAGCCCAAGAAACGCAAAGGCATGCCCACACTTGTTCTGGCGTTTGCTGCGATTGCTGGCCTTGGTACCTGCGCTGTTGGAGGCGCGGCTATTATCGGTGTGGGCGCCGGTGTTAAAAAAGCCAACGAGGTCTATGACACCGTAGAAGTCACCTGCATGAATCCACAAGGCGGCGGGTCGCTGCAAAAAGAATTCCACAACGCCAAAGTCTGGCCGACAGAAGAATTCACGCTCATTACAGAGCAAGACACGGGCCGCGAATTCCAGGCACCAAAGCACTGCGCGATCGATAAGAAAAACGCTCCACGATAAGAATTCACACTCTCCCGCCATGCCGCCCTACGGCGGGGTGACGAGGACCGGAAAGTTGGATTCTTAATACAAGTGGCTATACCACTACGCACACTTTTGCAAAAACTTCGCCTCTAACCGTAGCCGGGCATCCGGCAGGTTGGAGTGCGTGTGCACGGCAAAGACACGGTGCAAAAAGAAATGCCCGGTCAGCTTAAGGCCGTCCAGAATATCAGCAGGTTCAAAAGCCGCCTCCCCACGCAAGAAGGCAGGCATGGCCAACATCTTTTCCTTGTATATAAAACCGGCTGGCCCTGACACGGCGCGGCCCGATTTAGGGCTGACGTATATCAGGTCTTCTGTCGTTCCCGTTGCCGCGCATTGCCCCAGATCAAGCCCAAAACCCAGTTCCTTTAACAGCCCTAGTTCCCAGTAAATATAGGCAGGTGCCCAGATATCGTTTTCAAAAGCAGCCAGCAGGGCGCAAAAACCTTCGTAGACCCCTTCGTGCTTTTCCCCTTCCGGCAGGGTTTTATCGACAAGGGTACAGGCCGATTGCAGGGCCGTTAACTTTAATGGATCATCCATCACCACGGCGGCATGGCTTTTTTCAAGCTCCAGCGTAAAATTGCCCAGTTGCCCCTCGCCCTTGGCCCGCCATGTCACGGAAACGATGTTCCCTGGCTCTAAAACCCCGCGCATACGGTTTGATACAGCCCCATAAACATAGCCTGCCGCCCGGCCATGCTGACGGGTCAGGAGAGATGCGATCCCCCCTGTTTCCCCATGTCCACGTACGGACAGCACAACTGCCTGATCTTGCCATTCAATCATGCTGTTTTATAACAATTTTGGCTGGATTTGCTGACTGAAAAATATATGATAAAGCATATTGACATAATTATATATTATGTGTAATATATCCATTCAACAGGAAAGGATGGCACAAAATGGCAAAACAAAAGAAAACAACAGCAGATTCAATTTTTGAGGCAGGCAGCGGCAGCCTTGGTAGCGCTTTTAGCAGTGTTGAAATTGTTCCAGAGCGCATGATTCAACAAGAGCTGAACCAGCAAAATGACGGTAGCCTTGGTATTGCAAAATACGATGTTGATTCAGCATCGTTGTTCGATAACCCTTACGATTTTGACTAAGACCAATAGACATTTAAAAATGGTCGTCGTCCCTGCGGTATAATCGTGTGAAACGCGATTATACCGCAATGGGATGACAGTTTTTTTTCAAATTCTGATCCGGTTATCAAATAAAACAGCCCCGTTATTTAACGGGGCTGTTTTTTATCCAGTTCTATCGGGGCTTTTATTTAGGGCCGTATTGATCTACATACGCCTGATCCTGCGCCGAAAGCTTTGGCCTTGGATAACCTTTCGGTTCACCGGAGCGATCCACAGGCTCGTCCATAAGTTCATCAACTGTGCGGATACAACCATCTTCACGGTTGGACACGGGGCCATAGTACTGTACACCCGTTAGATCGCCGGAATAGGCGTTAAATGGTACGGTACCATCGCAATGCTCTGGCGTTGCTGCCGTTTCTTCACCGGACGACGGTGTTGTTGGCGTGGTCGTTGCCACATTCTGGCTGGCACCTGCACAGCCGATAGCATTCGCCGCCATAAAAGCCGCAATAATGCCTGTCATTTTGTCATTTACGAATTTCATCTCTAGCTCTCCCTGCCTGTCAAAATTCATTTCCGCATATATTACAATGCATGTTTTATGTTAACTAAATATTAACATTCTGTCAAATAAATATTTTAAATATTTGATATTTAATGATTTTAATACAGGGCAGAATCTATGATATCCCCGACCCGTTGCACGAATCGGTTGTAATTAAAGATGGCTTGCAACTCATCGGCAGGCAGGACTGCCACCAAATCCTTATCTTTTTCAAGGAGTTCTTGGAAGCTTCCTTCCCCCTCCCAAACACGCATGGCGTGGTGCTGGACGATTTTATAGGCGTCTTCCCGGCTCATCCCCTTTTGCGCCAGCTCCAATAAAACCGATTGGGAAAAGGTCAGCCCCTTCAGACTTTCCATGTTTTCTTTCATCCGGGCGGGATAAACAATCAGGTTCTCGATAATGCCCGCAAGACGGTTCAGGGCAAAATCAGCCAAAATGGTTGCATCCGGTGCGGCAACCCTCTCGACAGATGAGTGCGAGATATCACGTTCGTGCCACAGCGCTACGTTTTCCATGGCGGGAATGACAGATGCACGGATCAGCCGCGCCTGCCCCGTCAGGTTTTCAGACAATACCGGGTTACGCTTATGCGGCATGGCGGACGAGCCTTTTTGACCCGGTGAGAAGTACTCTTCCGCCTCCCTCACATCACTGCGCTGCAGATGACGGATT
>JAPPOU010000121.1 GCA_028817795.1 Alphaproteobacteria bacterium | reverse complement strand
TGAAACTGGCGGGCTGGGCGGCGATTGTCGTGACGCTGCCGTTACCAATATACACGGAATTGCTCGCCGTTGCCGTTGCGCCATAACCAATTGCCGTCGCGTTCGTTAAGTTACTGGCATTCACATCAGCGCCGCTGCCAATGCCTGTCAAGGTTCCTCCTGTCTGGTCGGTTGCCAATACGTTATAACCGACACCAACGTTCAAATCTCCGCCCGTGGATACATTCGTCATGGCAGATGCGCCCAGTGCTGTTGCGCTCTCCGCACCGGTTGTCGCGCTATCAAGCGCGCCACTACCCACTGCGGTCACGTAGCCGTAATCACCATCTCCTGTTAAGGCCAATAAAGCCTGATACCCCACCGCCGTGATTTCGGCTAAATCAACATTGACAGGCGCAGCTTCAGCGCCAATCGCCGTGTTGTAATCCGTATCGGTAAGGTTCAACGCGCTGCGGCCGACAGCCGTATTATAACTATGGTTGGTCACGCTTGCGAGCGCACCTTCACCAATCGCCGTATTTTCATCCCCGGTTGTCGCGTTGAGCGCCGAGGTTCCAATCGCCGTGTTTTCGTCTCCTGTGGAGCTTTGAAGGGCCGTATAACCAATCGCCGTATTGCCGCCACCACTCACATTTGTATACAGCGCCAATGCGCCCAAGGCCGTATTAAACGACCCGTCAACCGTCGAGTAAAGCGCCTGATACCCCACCGCATTATTCTGCCATCCCGTTGTGCTGGATTGCAATGCGCCAACACCAACAGCTACCGTGCTGTCGCGGGTACCCGCTGCCGCAGCATCGGTGCCAACCGCAACGCTGGCTGAATGCGTAACGTTCGCCGCCAAAGCCCGCGCCCCGATCGCCGTGTTATAATCGCCCGTCGTATTGCTATCAAGCGCATCCCAGCCCACTGCCGTATTGTCTGTGCCGCCACTCAAGTTTGCAGCCAAAGCCTCCGCACCTACTGCCGTGTTGTTCGTGCTTGATGTGGCTGCGCCCAGCGCATTGTTACCGACAGCCACCTGATTTTCACAATCCGTGCAAGCATCCAGCGCATTCATACCGATTGCCGTGTTACGCGCCCTGCTGGATGTATTATGCGCTCTCAATGCCTGATACCCCACCACCGTATGGGAATCACCATTATTAATGTTCATTCCGGCTTCGTAACCGGCAACTGTATTTTGTTCCATTGTCGTTCCGACAGAAAGCGCTGCGTATCCCACTGCTGTGTTATCCGCACCGCTTGTTTTTGCGGACATCGCTGAGTACCCAATGGCTGTATTGTGGTCACCCCCACCGCCCATCATGGCCTGATATCCCATCGCCGTGTTATTGACACCACCTCCCATCAGCGCCTGATACCCCATCGCCGCATTACTACTTCCTGTAAAGTTGTTCGAAAGGGCTTGGTATCCCACGCCTGTATTATCGTCAGCAATCGTATTACGCAGCGCTTGATACCCTACCGCCGTATTGCCATCGCCCTGCACATTCGTCATCAAGGCTTCAAACCCCGCTGCCGTATTGTCAACGCCTGTTTTCAGGTTCATCAGGGCTTTAAAGCCTACTGCCGTGCTCCGCGCACCGCCACCCGCCTTCAAGGCAAAGGCGCCAGCAGCCGTGTTTCCTGTGCTATAAGAATGGCGCATTGCATGGTAGCCCACCGCTGTCTCTGGCGTAGCCCCAGACCCGTCCATCAAATTGCCAGCACCTACTGCAACAAAACCAAACGGCGTGCTCGTATAAGCCATCGCCTTATAACCTACAGCTGTAGAATTATATCCGTCCGCACCACCGCCGCTAAAATGGCCGCGCATCGTTTCGTATCCAATTGCGACATTTGAATCTATGCCCAGCCCTGTTTCTGCAGCCTGCACGCCAAGAGCCACATTTGAAAAACCGTCTGTAACATTTGTAAGCGTGTTTTGACCTATGCCCAGATTTTTTGTGCCGCTCGTCGTGCTGTCAACAGAATTCAGGCCCAATCCTATGTTATCATCCGTATAATCCGCGATACCATCGCTAAGGGCATCAATATCGGCAGGGGGCGAACCACCACCGACAACCGAGGTCCAGGCCGTGCCGTTACAAAACTGCACGACAGGCCCGGTCGTATTGTAACGCACCATGCCTGCATAAACGGCAGAGCACGCCATGGAAACGTCGGTTTCATCCCCTAAAACAACCGCACCGCCCGCCACAACCTTGGCCTTTGTCGTGACGGACAGGGCCGAAACGGCGCCGGATGTTGAATTGTCACCCACCTGTATATTTTTATCGATGATCGCCGTATCCGGCGCGCCCGTTTTCAATTGCCAAAGGGATGCTGTTTCCTGCCCGGCCTCGACATAGGTATAGCGCATAACAATGTCATCGTTTGGACTGGCGGAATAACTCACGACATCCGTCGTTGTATCCGTATAGGCCGCACATTGCGTCTGAAACGTTTTATCCGGCCCCGCAGAGACCACGAGCAAGACCGTCTGCGTCACGGCATCCCCACCCAGAGGCGATGGAGACCCTGCAAAGCGATTGACGCCGGCGCCACAGCCATTATCCGTTACAGGATCATTTTGCGGACCGACATCCCATACGCAATACCCAAAATCCGTGCCCCACGGATCTGTCAAGGTCGCGCCCGCTTCTTGCGGCACGTAACCGCCATTCAGCGGCGCGCCCGCCGTGCCGCGCCATGGCCGTGGCTCAATATGGCTATCATTATCACAATCTGGCGTGGTTTGGTTTGCCGCATCGGCAATCAACCGCCGGGCCGTCATGCGCGCCTGCGCCTCGGCCGCCGTTTGCTTGGCAATACGCACGGTCGATACAGCCGTGCCGCCCATAATCTGCGTCAAGGCAATACCCAGCGTGCCCGTCAAGACAATGCCGCCCAAAAGAACGGTGAAAACGTTGCCGCGCTGTCCACCTCGGTTCATCACGGCGCCCCCCCTTTCTCCGCCTGCCTTAAACGTTGCAAGGTTTCTTTTATCGTGTCGATATCATGATCGAGGCGCTGCGCATCTTTATCCTGCGCCTGCACGGCCTTAACCAAAGGTGCCAAAAGATCATTGCTGCGGAGCATGTATGTTTTATCGTCATCATTATCGCGAATAACCATGGCCGTCTTTCGGCCCCCCAGCGCGGCCTCTACCTCTTGCGCGATAAAACCGTAATCAAGCTTGCCATTGCCCTTCACGCGTTTATACGAAACAGGGCGCAACGCCATGATAAAATCGAGCCCCAAATCGCTGTCCACGATATCCTTCTTTAAACGCCGATCTGACGTGCCTGAATAAGCCACTGTGCCACCCAGCGCCGTGATGTTCGTATCCCCCAGGCGAATATAATTGCTTGAGGACACCTGCGCGTTATACCCCACCGCAATCGTATTTGACAGCGCACCTGACGTGGGGCCTGCTTGCGTACCCACCGCCGTATTGTTTGATCCGCTCGTGTTGTTAACCAGCGCTTGATACCCAATGCCCGTATTCCCATCCCCTGTCGTATTATTTGCGGCCTGTGCGCCCACCGCTGTGTTATTATCGCCATCCGCATTATCCCAAAGCGTATTGCTGCCAATTGTTGTGTTATTGGCGCCGCCATCCAGCGAATATTGCGATTGCCACCCCACCGCCGTATTGCCAACATTGTCCACAGCCAGCATAGCGGCATAGCCAATCGCCGTATTTTCATCCACTGCGCCATCCTGCATGGCGTATGCGCCCACCGCCGTATTCCCTGACGTATTGTAACCCGATAAAGCACTGGCACCAGCCGCCGTGTTGTTTGCGCCGGTGCTGACAGCAGTCAGGGCATCTTCCCCCGCCGCTGTGTTGTAATTACCACTGGTATTGCTATAGAGCGCCCCTGCACCCGCCGCCGTATTGCCTATACCACCCGCGTTTGAATACAGAGCCGCATGCCCCAACGCTGTACTATTCGCAGCCGTATTATTACGTAGTGCCTGATACCCCACCGCCGTTGATCCGTTTGTCGTCGTCACGACGGACAAGGCATCCCAGCCTATGGCCGTGTTGTCACTGCCTGTTGTATTGTGATCCAACGCGAAAGCACCCACCGCCGTATTGCGATCACCATATGTATTGCGCCGAAGCGCTTCTGCGCCCGCCGCCGTATTGTGTGTACCATAGTCAGCACCGCCGTTTGAACTGTTGCTTGCCAACGCCCAATACCCCACCGCCGTATTTTCACCACCGCCCGTATTCGCTTCCAGAGCCTCATACCCTACCGCCGTATTACGTATCCCGCCAATGTTTGCATACAATGCATCCGCCCCAACGGCCGTATTGTTATTGCCTGTTGTATTTGTGTACAGCGCCCGAAATCCTGCGCCAGTGTTATCGTCCCCGGAAGTTGTGCTGAAAAGCGCTTGGAAACCAACCGCCGTATTGCGGTCGCCCACCGTAGCGCCCGTTCCTGTGCTTCTTAAGCTTTCCATACCCAACGCCGTATTATCGGCACCTGTGGTATTGTCATTTAAGGCTAACCCGCCAATCGCCGTATTGCGCGCACCTGTCGAATTATTGCCCAACGCAGAATATCCAGCCGCCGTCAACCATGATGCCCGGTTTAAACGCAGGGCGCTCTCTCCCATTGCCACGCTATAGCTTCCGGTTCTGTTGTCCGTTAAAGCTTCCGCACCAAAAGCTGTATTGCGGTTACCACTCGTATTCTGCCGTAAAGCTTCATGCCCTACGGCTACGTTATAGCCGGCCTGCGGACTAGACGACAACGCGAGCGACCCTATAGCCGTTATCAAATTACCATACCGCCCCGCCTGATACCCCACCGCCGTACTGCGCCAACAAAAGTTCGTCTGATCGAGCGCCTCCCGCCCCACCGCCGTGCAGGCTGCACTGTGCGTATCATTTTCAAGGGCATAGGCTCCCACCGCCACATTCACATCATCATAAAAACCATCCGGCGCGCCACCGCTCGCCCGTAGCGTGTCTATTCCTACCGCTACATTCCACCTATCACGGTCTTCCTGTGATGCCCACAGAGCAAAGTTACCAATGGCCACATTTTCAGGCGAAGCAATATTACTTTGCCCCGCCTGCGCCCCGATAACTGTATTATCATTTGCAATTGTGGCATTCTCCAACGCTTCAACACCTAAAGCCGTGCTATCGCTTCCTGTCGTCAGACTGCTACCAGCTTCATCACCTAAAGCCGTGTTATTACTGCCACTTGTCAGTGACGTGATCGCATCTTCGCCTGCCGCCAGATTGTTCACACCGGTGATGGATGGCGCAACCATCGCCTCCTGCCCTAATCCAAGATTATGATCTGTATAATCCGTGAAGCCATCCGACAAATCATTGATCGCGCCAGATGACCCGCTCATTGACCCCCAGGACGCGCCATCGCAAAACTCGATAAAACCGGCACTATTGTAACGCAGTGATCCTGTTTCGGCAGCATTGTCGCAATCCGTTGCCACGGCGCCCGTTTCATCCGCCAATTGCGCGCCGCCGCCCGCATTCACCACCCCTTCGCCCGCCGCGCCCGGTGTCGCTGTCGTGACGGATAGCGCATTTACAACGCCCGTTGTCTGGTTAAAATCAGCAACATCGCCCACTTCCAAAGTCGCCTTCGGCGTCACCGCAGAAGACGGTGTGCCCGCAACAAGCGCCCACAGGCCCGATACCGCCTGCGCGGCCTGGCCATAGGTATAACGCACAATAACATCATCATGCTGCGCTGCTGAATACGTCAAGACATCTGTCGTCGTATTCGTGTAGGCGTTACATTGCGTTTGGAATTGCCTGTCCGGGCCTGCAGAAACAATCGCAATAACGGTCTGGCTGCCGGCAATGCCCAGTGTCGGATCGGTCGATCCGGCCAGACGGCGCGTTGATGCGCCGCAACCGTTATCTGTTGCGGGATCGTTGTATGTTCCTACATCCCACACGCAATAACCGTATGGCGTGCCCCATGGATCATTTTGCGGCACGCCAATATCCGCAGGCACCCAGCCACCACCAGATGGGAAAATAGACGACGCCCCCGGATTCGCATTTTCTGACGGCTCGACAAGACCGTCACCGTCACAATCCCCGCTATCACCATTCGCATCCGGAATATCATTGACGGCGGCGACAATCACGCTTTTTGACAGTGACATAAGCTGCGTATCGGCGCGGTCTTTTTGCGTGACACGCGACATCGTAGCCACAGGGCCGGACATTGTTTGATAAACACCATAGGTCACAGACCCCACAAGCGCGACACCTGCAAGAAGAACCGTAAAAACACTGCCGACATTGCGCCGCGATTGCGGCGGACGCCCCGTACCCATACATAAACCCCCAGAGCGCTGTGATGCGCCCCAATATATTTATTTTACAAGGAGATCACGCCTGTTCGCAAGTGTAGCGCACAAGCTCCTTAAATTATTATGATAATTGTTTATTTGCAAGAAATTTTATTTCCCGTATTGCTAATTTTGTTTTTTCCGTATACAAAAAAGCGCATGACACAGAAAAAGACACAATCACCGCCCCCAAAAGCCGGCGTTTACGCAGGCTCTTTTGACCCGATTACACGCGGGCATACTGATATTATTTTGCAAGCCGCCCGGTTACTACCCAAACTCCACGTCGTTGTGGGCGTAAATCCCTTAAAAAGCGGGGGGCTATTTACGCCGGATGAACGGGTCGACATGATCCGCCATGAAATCGAAACCGCCGTAAAGCCCCAGTTAGAAAAAGAAGGTATTGCCTGCGATATCAAGGTTGCCAAGCATTCCGGCCTGACCGTCGCCTTTATGGAAGCGCAAAACGCGCCCTTTTTGATCCGGGGCTTGCGTCTGGGCACGGAATTTGATGCTGAGTACCCCACGCTGGTCGCAAATCACAAGGAATACAACAAGTTCACGCCCGTTTTCCTGTGTACCACAGACCCACACCTGCAAATCATTTCCTCCACCCTTGCCCGCGAGTTGGAACGCTTTAGCGGCAAAAGCGTTAAGGAATATGTCAGCCCGCATGTCGCTAAAAAACTTAAAAAACGTATCGATGAAAAAGGTCTGCGCTTTTAGGGGCAGGAGCTATTTTTTATCGTGGTTGTTGAATGCACCCCTCAAAATCGGGTACATCTGAATAAATGATTCGCAACAGACACTATATATATAGTGCGAGGAAAAATGTCCGCTTCTAATCTTGTTATCGTTGAGTCCCCGGCCAAGGCCAAAACTATCAATAAATACCTTGGGCCCGATTATACCGTTGTCGCCAGCTTTGGCCACGTACGCGACCTGCCCGCCAAGAATGGATCTGTCGATCCTGAAAACGGTTTTAAAATGCTGTGGGAAACGGGTGAACGCTCGAAAAAACACCTAAGCGATATTCTCTCCCGCGCCAAAAAAGTCGACACCGTCTATCTCGCGACTGACCCGGATAGAGAAGGGGAAGCCATTTCATGGCACGTGCAGGAATTCTTAAAAGAAAAGAAAGTTGCGGACAAAATAAACATTCGCCGCGTCACGTTTAACGAGATCACAAAAAACGCTGTAAAGGCCGCTTTTGAAAATGCGCGGGAGATTAACGGCGATCTGGTCGATGCCTATCTTGCACGCCGCGCGCTTGATTACCTTGTCGGCTTCACGCTGTCCCCCGTTTTGTGGCGCAAGCTGCCGGGGTCACGCTCTGCCGGACGCGTTCAGTCTGTTGCGTTGCGCCTTGTCTGCGAACGCGAAACGGAAATCGAAGCCTTTAATCCAGAAGAATACTGGTCGATCGAAGCGGCTCTTGCCACACAGGCAGGCAAAGGGTTTACGGCACGCCTTTACAGTATTGATGGCGATAGAATCGAAAAAATGACGCTGGGCAACAAAGCTGCCGCCGATACGGCGCTCGCCCGCATCAAAGGGCAAGGCTTCACTGTCGGCACCATCGAAAAGAAACAGGTACGGCGCCACCCCTATGCGCCCTTTATCACCTCGACGTTGCAGCAGGAAGCTGCGCGCAAGCTGCGGTTCTCGGCCACCAAAACCATGCGCACCGCACAAAAGCTGTATGAAGGCGTTGATATCGGCGGGGAGACTGTAGGCCTTATCACCTATATGCGTACGGACGGCGTCACATTGTCAGGTGAAGCCATTGCCGCAGCACGCAAGCTGATTGAGAACAAATTTGGCGATAAATACCTGCCGGACAGTCCACGCGCCTATAAATCAAAAGCCAAAAACGCGCAGGAAGCGCACGAAGCCATTCGCCCAACGGACGTCCACCGCACGCCAGAGAGCGTGGCCAAATTCCTGACAGGCGAAGAGCTGAGCCTGTACGAGCTGATTTGGAAGCGCACCGTTGCCTGCCAGATGGAAAGCGCCGTCATGGATCAGGTTGCCGTCGACATCAAGAACAGCGATGGCAAGGTCGTTTTGCGGGCAACAGGCTCCATTGTTGCCTTTGACGGCTTTTTAAAGCTCTACCGCGAGGATATGGAGGACAAAGACGACAGCGCCGATAACGATGAAGAGCGCCGTCTGCCCCCTTTAAAAGAGGGCGACGCCCTGAAGCTGGACGATGTCACGGCAACACAGCACTTCACGCAACCGCCGCCGCGTTATACAGAAGCTTCGCTGGTCAAGAAAATGGAAGAGCTCGGCATTGGCCGTCCTTCGACCTATGCCTCGATCCTGCAGGTTTTACAAGACAGGGATTACGTGCGTCTAGACCAGCGCCGATTCATTCCTGAATCGCGGGGCCGTATCGTCACCACATTCCTGATGAACTTTTTCCAGCGGTATGTTGAATATGATTTCACCGCGCGACTGGAAGAACAGCTTGATGAAATTTCCAGTGGCGACATGCAGTGGAAAAATGTTTTGTCCGATTTCTGGACAGCCTTTTCCGCCGCCATCGGCGAAACCAAGGACCTGACGATCACCAACGTCATTGACGCGCTTGAAAACGATTTGCAGCAATACCTGTTCCAGGGCGAATTTAAAAGCCGCAAATGTCCGCAATGCGAAGATGGGAAAATCAGCCTGAAACTAGGGAAATTCGGCGCTTTTATTGGCTGCTCGAACTATCCTGACTGCCGCTTTACAAAACCCGTCCTCACAGGCGGGGGCGACGACCAAGACGGCAGCGACTTCGCGCCCAAGGAACTGGGCAAGCACCCGGAAACGCATATGTCCGTTACATTGCGGCGCGGTCCATATGGGCCCTATATCCAGCTTGACCCGCAGCCACAAGAAGAACAACCTGAACCCAAGCAAGAGTTCACCAAGACAGGCAAACCGAAAAAGGCCAAAAAACCCAAAGCGCCCAAACCAAAACGCGCACCTGTGCCAAAAAACATGAGCCCTGACGATATCGACCTTGATACGGCGCTTCAGCTTTTGACGCTGCCGCGCCTTGTCGGCTATCACCCCGAAACGGGTGAAGAAATCAAGGCCGGCATTGGCCGCTTTGGGCCGTTTCTGGTACACCAGAAAAAATTCAAATCCATTCCGGCGGACGATCCGGACGGTGTTTTGACCATTGGCATCAACCGCGCCGTCGATATTTTAGCCCAACCCGCAAAAGGCCGGGGTGGTGTCACGATCTTAAAAGAATTCGGCCCGCATCCGGACGACAAAAAACCCATTACGCTGAACAGCGGACGTTACGGCCCCTATGTCAAACATGACAAAACCAATGCCACGCTGCCAAAGGACATGGTGCCCGAAACCGTCACGCTGGAAATAGCGCTGGAGCTTTTGGCGAAAAAGAAAACGACACCCAAAAAGAAAAAACCCGCTGCAAAGAAAAAAACCACGCGCAAAAAGAAAGCGGATAAGCCTTGAGCCCCAAAAAAGGCACTGACGACGGCGCACCTTTCCCAGACAAGGAAGCCGTGCGCGCCTTTGTGCACGACAGCCCCACCCCCGTCAACAAACGCGAGATTGCCCGCGCTTTTCATTTAAAGGGGCAAGACCGCACAGCACTGCGCGTTTTGTTGCGCGAGCTGGAAAAAGAGGGCGCTATCGTCAAGAACGCATCCCGCAGCTATGAAGCGCCCGATGCCTTGCCCAGCACCACCTTGATCGAAATCGAGGGGCTGGATGGCGATGGCGAACTCCGCGCCAAGCCCGTTGCATGGCACGGCAAAGGCCCTGCGCCCGTCATCTACGTATACGACAGAAAACGCGGCGGCCGCGCCCCCGTTGAAGGGGACAAGGTTTTAGCAAAATTAAAACGTACAGGAAAAAAAGAATACGAAGCCCGCATTATCAAGGAACGAAGCGAAGACGAGGAACGCACTGTCGGCGTTTTCAAGCCCTATAAAGGCGGCGGATACGTCTACCCGACCGACAAAAAAATAAAACACGATTTTACCATTCCCCCTGAATACTGCGAAGGGCTGGAGGCAGGCGATCTTGTGACCGTGGAGCGCATTCCCACATCATCGAAATACCCACGGTCAAAAAACCCGGCACGCATTGCAGAAAAGCTGGGCAAAAAAGATGATCCCGCGCTGATTAGCCTGATCGCCATCCACAGTCACGGCATCCCAACGCAATGGCCCAAGGCTGCGCTGAAGGAAACAGATGCAATGGAGGTGCCGCCCGTTTCAAAAACGCGCGCAGATATCCGCGATATCCCCCTTGTCACCATTGATGGCGAAGATGCACGGGATTTTGACGATGCCGTCCATGCCGCGCTGGATACGCACCCCAAAAACGAAGGCGGCTGGGTTTTAACCGTTGCCATTGCCGATGTTTCACACTACGTCACGCCGGGGTCAGCGCTGGATAAAGCTGCCTATGAACGCGGCAATTCCACATATTTTGCAGACCGCGTCGTGCCCATGCTGCCGGAAAAACTCTCGAACGATCTATGCTCGCTCCGCCCCAACGTGCCACGCGCTTGCATGGCTGTGCAAATGCGGATTGATAAAAACGCAAAGCTGATCGGTTACAAATTTTTCAGGGGGCTAATGAAATCAGCCGCCCGCCTGACCTATGAACAGGTGGAAGACGCGCACCGGGGAAACCCTGATGACACCACAGAACCGCTACTAACCCCCGTCATTAAACCGCTTTACAAGGCCTATAGCCTTTTAAAGCACGCCCGCGAAAAACGCGGCGCATTGGAACTGGACCTACCGGAGAGGAAAGCCATCATCGAAAAGGGGCAGATCAAGGCAATCGTGCCCCGAAAGCGCCTTGACAGCCATATGCTGATCGAGGAATTCATGATCCTTGCCAACGTCGCCGCCGCGCACGCGCTGGAAGATAAAAACGCGCCCTGCGTCTACCGCGCCCACGACAAGCCCGCCGCCGACCGGCTGGAGACCACGCGTGATTTTTTAAAAGATCTTGGCTATTCCCTGCCGCGCACCGACCATATCCAGCCCCGTAATATTAACACCATCTTATTAAAATCGGCGGACAGGCCCGATAAAGACCTGATCCATACCGTCTTGCTGCGCACGCAAAGCCAGGCCGTCTATAGCCCTGAAAACATCGGCCACTTTGGCCTGGCGCTCGAAAAATATGCGCATTTCACATCGCCCATCCGCCGCTATGCCGATTTGCTGGTGCACCGTTCCCTTGCCCACAGCTATAGCATGGGCAGCGGGGGCTTAACGGAGCATGAAACCGAAAACCTCCATGATATATGCGATCATATCTCGGCAACCGAGCGCCGATCGATGCTGGCCGAGCGCGATGTGATGGATCGTTTTACCGCGCAGTTTTTATCAGGCCAGGTCGGGCATATTTTTGCAGGGAAAATTTCCAGCGTCACGCGCTTTGGCCTTTTTATCATGCTGGATGAAACAGGCGCGGACGGCATTGTGCCCATGCGGTCATTGCCAAATGATTATTACATCCACGATGAAAAACGCCATGCCCTTGTCGGCAAGCACACAGGCCGCAGTTTTCGTTTGTCCGACCCTGTGTCCGTTCGCCTGATCGAGGCGGACGCCATGAAAGGCTCCACCGTTTTTGAACTGGTAGAAGGCGAGGACAGGCCCGAATCAGACCCGCCGCGCCGACAAAAACACCGGCAAGACCATCGTCGTCGTGACAAAAAAGCGTATAAAAAACAAAAAGATAAAAGAAAGCGCCGCAATAATTAATTGACATAATATATAAAAACAGGCATGATGTCCTCCATAGAAAAACACGTGGGGCAGGAGGGCACATACGATGATGGCAGACACCACATGGACGTTTGATAAGTCCCTTGAAACGCTGAAATTCAAACATGAATACAAACGCCGTGGCGGCGCACTGGGCGCGGCTGTTTTTGGCGGCATGGGGGCCATATGTATGGCCGCTGGCGGGGCCGGGCTTTTTATTGGACCTTTTCTTTTTCTGGTGGCAAGCACGAATATAAAACAAAACTTTCAGAACGGTACGGCATCAAACCTGCTGTCACAATTTCAGGATGCGATGCCTGATATATCTGCGGGCACAAAGCTTCTGACACAAAAGATAAAAGAATCAGAAAAAAAGAATACATGGCTCCGCCGTACCCAGCTTGTCACGCTCGGCCTGACAGCTTTAAGCATCGTCGGCATCGCAGGAACCGCAATCATGGCGCCCGCTGTTTTCGCCCCCCTTGCGACAAAAGCCATTTTGGGCTTTGCGGGTCTTTGTTTAGCCAATGAAGGCTTATCTGCCATGAACGCCGCAGAAAACGGGAATTTGCACGTTTCATGCGAGATCGCAACCTATGCAAAAGTATGTGGCCACCCTGAAATTGCAGAAACTTTGAGCAAAAGCGGCATAACCGTTACCGAGTCTTTGGACCAGCGCGGACAAATACAATACACCTGCACATACGGCAACGACACGCCCTCTGCCCTACCGAAAAAAGGGCTTATTCAAGAATTGTTCAATACAGGCACCACAAGAAAAAACAAGAAAAAAACGCCCTCACAAAACACCACACCAGACAACAAAGGGCCGCAATGACCCAAGAAGAGATGAATATCAAACGGCTTGAAAACCACATAGCTGATGGGATTAAAAGCTTTGAGAAAGGCGAAAAAACGACAGCCAGAACGGCAGCCGCACTTACACTGGCGGCCATCGGGGCCTTTGCTGTCGGCTTTCCTCTCTGCGGGCTTGTGCTTGGCTATTTTAGCGCACATGAAATACGCAAAAATTTCAGGAACGGCGCCAAGAAAGAAGAACTGGAGAAAATCAAAAAAACCCTTCCCAACCTTGAGGAAACGGCGTGCCTGACCAAGAAAATACTGGACTCTGGACAGAAAAAGGCACGCTTTTATAAAAAGGCGATGACAGGTGTTTCCCTTGGACTTTGCGGCACACTTATAGCCGCAAGCGCGCTGGGCGGCATTGGCGCCACCGCGCCATTTATCTTAAAAGCAGGGTTTGTTGGCCTGGGCCTGTCCTTTGTCGGAACAGATATCATGCATGCCAAATATACAGGCCACGAAATGGCGGCAGGAAAAGTAGCGGAATATAGCCGCAAAAGCGGCTGCAACACCCTGTTGGACATCCTGAAGAACAAATATGGCGCAGAAATTCACACAGAAACAGTAAGCGTTTTTGGGCAAGACATAGAAGTAACATCTGTTGTTTCAAGTGAAAGCAAGGCTGTGCCCCCAAAAGGTATTATCAAGAAAACATTCAACATAAATACGCACAGCAAGAAGAAAAAGGCACCCCCGCAAAACAACCCACAAGATCCACAACCATAAGGGCAACAAAACGGCATGGAACAGATAAATAAAACGCACCAAAAGTTTATCCAAAAAATAAACGTGCAAAGAAAAAAGTTTCAAAGCGCGCAGGGCATGGAATGGGGTCGCGTGGTGGCAGGTGTCCTTTTAACAGGGTTTGTCAGTATTGCCGCGATGGGCACGGGGCCTCTTATGAGCATAACGCTTTTGCCTTTGATGTATACAACAGGCGCCATCAAAAAAGCCTTTCGTTTTGGCGGCACGCTGGACGAACTTGAAAAAATTCCGTTTGAAAAAACAAATTTCGATACACTGAAAAAGGATACCGGACGTTTCGCGGCAAAAAGGAAGCGGCAACGCAGGATGTTGAACATCCTTGATAACGTCGCCTTGGCAGCAACGGCAGGCGGGATTGGTACAATGCTTTTCGCAACGCTGGCAACCGGCGGTGCGGGCCTTCTTGTGCCCGCCGTGATGACAATCGTCGGCGGCGCGCTGGTAAGCGAGGGGATAAAAACGCAAAAAGAATCCCTGAACGGGCGCACAACGGCGCACGATCTGTGCCATGCGGTTGCCACAGAGCTATCCTATACAGACATGGCTGCCGCCACAGCGCCGCCTTTGCCCAGCCCTGCAAAAGCAAGCCTGAACATCAAAGGGATTTTGGCAAAAACCTTTGGCAAGAAAGCAAAGAAACAGCCAGAAAACGCGACACCACAACAAAAAACAAAAAGCAAAAACACGCAGGACAACACGCCATGACAACATATACAGACTGGAACATCAAAAAGCTTGAGCGAAAGATAGATGAAGATACCGAAAGGCAAGCAAGGAAGGAAAAGCTATTAGGCGGTGCCACCGCCGCCGCTTTTGCCGGAACCATGCTGTCCATCTTCACAGGCAATCCACTTCTTATGGCTTTGGGCGGTCTTCTTACAGTTTCCGCCCTTGGCGGTAACTTCAGGTCCGGCGCGGAACGCCGCAGCATGGAGGATATTAAAAAATCCCTGCCTGATACCGCAAAAACGGCAAAGGCTATATCTGATACGCTTAAAAAGAACGAAAAGTCCTCTCGTCTAAAAAGAAAAATTGCCCTTGCAGCTTTCGGCCTTAGCACCATCGCGCTTGCGGCAACTCTTGCCATTCCCTTTGTCGCACCGGCGCTGGCTGTTGCAACAACGGCGGCAAAGTTCACAGGCCTTGGCCTTCTTTTGGCAGGCGCGGGCATCAGAACCATGCGTTTTCAGGATATAGGTATGATGGATGCAGGCATAAAAACAGCAAAATACGCCCTGCAAACAAATTGCAAAGAAATGGTGAACGACCTGCAAAACAATGGCATCCAGTTCTGGCGGTTAGAAATAGAAGTTGAAGGGGAGAAAGGCGAAGACATCATCATCCAACCCGACACCGCGCCACCGCCAGAGCTGCCGCATATTGCAAAACATTTTAACGCCAAGGTTACGCTTATAGAGCCGGAACAGGCGCCCGCCATACGGCGTGACAGCAAGCCTGAGGACAACGGCCCCAAAATCTAAATCATGACGGCTGTTCTTCTTCTCCCAAAGGGAGAGGGAATTTTAACGGTCCTTAAACGCAGGTTTTCTTTTCTCGATAAAGGCCGCCATACCTTCTTTTTGGTCAGCCGTACCGAACGAGGCATGGAAGAGCTGGCGTTCATAGCGCACGCCTTCGGCCAGTGTCGTTTCATCAACGCGGTTCACGGCGTCTTTTATCATCATCACGGCAACCTGTGAAAACCCCGCGATTTTTTGCGCGGTTTTCATGATTTCATCCATAAAGCCCTCTGCCGGGATTACGCGGGCAGCAAGGCCCGACCTTTCAGCCTCTGCCGCGTCCATCATGCGGCCCGTTAAGCACATCTCCATCGCCTTGGCGCGGCCCACAAGACGCGTCAAGCGCTGGCTGCCGCCAATGCCGGGCAATGTGCCCAACGTCACCTCCGGCTGGCCGAATTTTGCGGTTTCGGATGCCAAAATAAAATCACACATCATCGCAAGCTCGCACCCGCCGCCCAGCGCATAGCCGGAGACAGCAGCAATGACAGGCTTTCTGCACTGTGTCACGCGTTCCCATTTATGCGTGATGAAGTCTGCTTTATATACATCCATGAAATCGCGGGGCGCCATTTCCTTGATGTCCGCACCGGCGGCAAAGGCTTTTTCATTGCCCGTTATCACAACCACGCGCACGGCATCGTCATGCTCGAAATCTTCCAGCGCGTCATGCAGCTCTTCCATCAATGGCGTGCACAAGGCGTTCATCGCTTCGGGGCGGTTCAGCGTGACCAGCGCAACGCCGTCTTTTTTCTCAACGATAATATTTTCAAAAGCCATGGTATCCCCCTTACGGCGCGGGGCTGATGTGGATGCGAACAGACGTGGCATCACCATTTTTCACTGTTACTAATAACAGTTTTTCGCCATTGCGGTGGTATACATCTTTGCCCGACGGCGTCCAGCCCAGCGCTGGCAGGCTTGATTTATAAAATGCGGAGACATGTGCAGGATCAGCCCCCACCGTTGCCGCAACATCGACAATACGGCCCGACGGCGCATCAAAGACAACAGCGTGGGATGGATCTTCCTGCATCCCCTCCATCAATGGCAGGTCTTCAACAGCGGAAAAATATTCCGCCGCCAGCACAGGCGTGGCGGCAAGAAACACAACAGCGGCAAGCGCAATGAACAGCTTTTTCATGCCTCTTTTGTACTTCATTTCTGGCAGCGCGGGCAAGCAAAGGTGGCACGCCCGCCCATAACGGTTTTCACAATACGGCCCTTACAGCCCCGCGCCCGGCACTTTTCCCCGGCGCGGCCATAGACGGCCCAGTTATGCTGGAAATACCCAAGCGTGCCATCAGCCTGCACATAATCTTTTAAGGAGCTGCCACCCGCCGCAATCGCGGCTTTCAGGGTTTTCTTGATAGCGGCCACAAGCTTTTTGATTTCGCCCGGCTTTACATCACCCGCCAGCCGGCCCGGCGCAATGCCTGCCTTATATAGTGCTTCGGAGGCATAGATATTCCCCACGCCCACCACAATCCGCTGGTCCATGATGGCAAGCTTTATGGGCGTCTTCCGGTTTGCAAGTTTTCGGGACAGGTAAGCTGCATTAAAATCCTTATCCAGCGGTTCCGGCCCCAGATGGCAAAACAGGCGGTGCGATGAAAGCGCATCCGCATCCACCAGCGCGACCAGCCCGAAACGGCGCGGATCGTTCAAAACGGCGCGAAAACCGTTATCGAGCGTGATGACCATATGGTCATGTTTTTGCAGTTCTTCATCATGCCCCAGCGTCATCCGGCCCGACATGCCCAAGTGAATAACCAGCACCTTGCCGTTTTCAAGATACAGCAAAATATATTTGGCACGGCGCGATAATGTTTGGATATTCACATTCTTCAGCGCGAATAATCCTCTGGGGAAAGGGACGCGCAGATCCTTGCGCGTTGTCGTCACAGCACGGATTTTGCGGCCCTCCATTTTCTTTTTCAGGCCCGCGACAACGGTTTCAACTTCGGGCAATTCAGGCATGGCAGTCCTTCATGCGGGTTTCGGGGCGGGTAGGGCTGCGGCTTTCCGCGCAAAAGAAAATACGGTTTTGGGGTCATGCACGGTAAATACAGACAAAAGGTATGTATCATCTTTTTCGATGGAAAGGGAGATGGGGGACACACCGTTTTTATCTGCCGCATTCATATCCGCACCATACGCAAGCAAAAGATCAATAACAGGATCATCATAACGGCCCGGCACCCGGACACCAAAGCCCCGCGCCCGTACCGTCGCCAGCAAAGGTGTTTCGCCCGTATCATTGGCAGCCTGCACATCTGCGCCCTTATCCAAAAACAATCGCACGACAGCAGGATTATACCCATGCACGGCGGACAAAAGCGGCGTTGTACCGTCATCCGCTTTATCTTCAATGCCGATATGATTCAGCAAAAACACGCAGGCATCTTTCTTACCCAGTGATGCCGCATAATGCAAAAGCGTATAGCGGAAATCCACGTGCCGTGTTTCCAGCGCGGCGGGATGAGCCGCAAAATACTTTTCCACCTGTTTCACATCCGCCGTTTCAATCAATGTAAAGGGGCAGACCTGTGCTTTTTCATTAAAGGATTTGAAATCACTATAGCGCGGCGATCCGTCCCAAAAGAAAAACGGGTCTTTTTTGCCTTGAAAGGGTGTGGGATGCCAGCTCATAATTTGTCATATGGTATAGATTCGCAAAACGAAAGTCAAAACAAAGAAAGGGCCGGATTGCTCCGGCCCTTCTTTTTCGTTGGTGTGCAGTACCGCTTCCTTTTCAGGTCGCGGATGCATTGCTTATTCGCAATGCGTTACATCATACCGCCCATACCACCCATGCCGCCCATGCCGGCAGCCGCAGCGCCCGCATCGTCGGATTTCGGAAGCTCGGCAATCGCCGCTTCCGTGGTGATAAGAAGGCCTGCAACGGAGGCTGCGTTTTGCAGCGCGCCACGCACAACCTTCACAGGATCGATAATGCCTGCGGCAACAAGGTCGCAGTACTTATCGTTCTGCGCGTCATAGCCTTGGGTCGCATCTTTTTGCTCCAAAAGCTTGCCGACGATGATCGAACCTTCAACACCTGCGTTAAAGGCGATCTGGCGGATCGGCGCTTCCAAGGCGCGGGCGATGATCTCAATGCCGACTTCCTGGTCGCGGTTCGCAGACTTCACGTTTTTCAAGGAACGCTTGCCGTACAAAAGCGCCGTACCGCCGCCAGCGACGATACCCTCTTCCACAGCAGCACGTGTGGCATGCATGGCATCATCCACGCGGTCTTTGCGCTCTTTCACTTCAACTTCGGTCGCACCGCCGACGCGGATCACCGCAACACCGCCAGCCAGCTTGGCCAGACGTTCTTGCAGTTTTTCACGGTCGTAGTCAGACGATGTTTCCTCAATTTGCGCTTTAATCTGGGCAACACGGCCCTCGATATCCGCTTTTTTACCGTTGCCGCCAACAATCGTCGTATCATCTTTCGTGATACGGACTTTCTTGGCGCGGCCCAGCTGTGCCAGCGTGACGTTCTCAAGCTTGATGCCGAGATCTTCGGAGATCACTTCACCAGCGGTGAGGATCGCCATGTCCTCCAGCATCGCCTTGCGACGATCGCCAAAGCCGGGCGCTTTCACCGCAGCGACTTTCAGGCCGCCGCGCAGCTTGTTGACCACCAGGGTCGCCAGCGCTTCGCCTTCCACGTCTTCTGCAACGATCAGCAAGGGCTTGCCCGACTGAACGACAGACTCCAAAATCGGCAGCATGGACTGCAGGTTCGACAACTTCTTTTCAAAGAAAAGAATATAGGGGTTTTCCATCTCGCAAACCATTTTATCTGGGTTGGTGATGAAATAGGGCGACAGGTAGCCGCGATCAAACTGCATGCCTTCAACGATATCCAGTTCGGTTTCAAATGACTTTGCTTCCTCAACCGTAATCACGCCTTCATTGCCGACTTTCTGCATGGCTTCGGCCAGCATTTTGCCGACTTCTTTATCGCCATTGGCAGAAATTGTACCCACCTGCGCAATTTCGCTGTTCGAAGAAATTTTCTTCGCGCGCTTTTTGATGTCAGCCACAACAGCCTCGACTGCAAGGTCAATGCCGCGCTTGACATCCATCGGGTTCATGCCCGCCGCAACGGCTTTCATGCCCTCGCGGAAGATCGACTGAGCCAGAAAGGTCGCCGTCGTCGTGCAGTCCCCGGCATGGTCGTTGGTTTTGGAAGCCACTTCACGCACCATCTGCGCGCCCATGTTCTCCAGATTGTCTTCCAGCTCGATTTCCTTGGCAACCGTCACGCCGTCTTTCGTGATGCGCGGCGCGCCAAAGGATTTCTGGATCAAAACGTTGCGGCCTTTGGGGCCCAGCGTTACCTTTACAGCATCGGCAAGTTTATCAACACCTGCCAGCATTTCCGTGCGTGCATCCGCACCGTGTTTTACGTCTTTCGCAGCCATTTGCTCTGCTCCTTTTTCTAATTCTGTGTGTTGGTTTCGTTTACGTCAGCTCAGGCGGCTTTTTTTTTGCCAGCTTTTTTGCCTTCGATAACGCCCATGATGTCGGATTCTTTCACCACCAGCAGCTCTTCGCCGTCGATGTTGATTTCTGTGCCCGACCATTTGCTGAACAAAACGGTATCGCCAGCTTTTACATCCAGCGCCACCAGTTTGCCGCTTTCATCGCGCGTGCCCGTGCCAACGGCGACGACTTCGCCCTGTGCCGGTTTTTCCTGCGCTGCATCCGGAATGATAATGCCGCCTGCTGTTTTTGCATCGCTTTCAAGCCGACGCAGCAACACGCGGTCGTGAAGGGGACGGAATTTCGTCATGGTTTTCCTCCTTTAAGGTTTCTGTCCGGCAGGACACCGAGCCCAACCATTGGCACTCACCCGCCGACAGTGCCAAAATATAGCGTTATGGAAGAATTTTGCAAGGGAAAAGCTTTTAAATTCAATTGATTTTATGAATTTTGGCAGTCTCGCGCAAAGAGTGCCAAGTCATTGATTTCACAATTTTTTAACACTGATTTGATAATATATGATTAAATGGAAGTATCAGGATGATATTTCCTGTTAAGAATTGCGCCACATTCTTCTGGGGGTTTTATGAATATGGCAAATTTAATATTGCAACTGAAAAACTACCGCCTGACAACGGCGGAAATTATTTACCACCTGCCGGACCACCCGGCGTTATTGCAAAGCTATGTCTGGCAAGAATACGATCTGGCCCCACATTTCCCGGAACTCTCGCGTTTTTTGGATTTCTGGTCACGCGAGCTGGAGGGCAAATTGCACTCGGTCAAGGTCGGCGCAAAAACGCTGATTACGCCGGAAGAGATCAGGATGAGTTCATCGGAGTTTTTGCTGCATTAAAAACAAAGCAAGGGGCTATTTCTCCGGCACAACCTCGCCATCCCGCACTTCATCCCACGAATCTTCAGGCACGCCCCATTTCTCCATAGCCTGCTCCGTCGCCGCCTCAAACTCTTCTTGAGAGTAATCGAACATGAGGTTTTTTTCGGCATCAAATGCGTGCAGATAATATAGGGGGAAATCTTCTTGGTGAATAAGATCAAATTCAACAATAAGCGTAATTGTAAAAAACTAGCCCTCAGGATGTGTGTAACGGGTGATCCATCTTTTCATTTTTCTGGCACAACCTCTCCCTCACGCACCTCGTCCCATGAGTCTTCAGGCACGCCCCATTTCTCCATAGCTTGCTCAGTGGCCGCCTCAAACTCATCTTGCAAATAATCGAAAATCAGATTTTTTTCAGCATCAAAAACATGCAGATAATAAAGTGGCCAATCTTCCCGGTTAATAGAGTCAAATTCAACAACATAAGTTATCGTAAAAAACCAGTTATCCGGGTGATTATACCGTGCTATCCATCTCTTCATTCTTCTCTCCCGTTTGTTATTTCTTGATATGATCCCATGAGTCAAGGAAATCATACCAATGTTCCCCAACATCCTCCCACTTCTCCTTTCGAGCTTCTGGCAAAGAAACCCTTTTTTCTACCTGAAAATGTGGGCGAGCATCTTTAGCGTTACCAACTTTCTTAATGTCAAACCTTACTCTTTTACCTCCTCTCGTAAGCACCATATCACCCCCCTCCTTAAAAATAGACCTATCAGGCTTCCCACCCAAATAATCCTCAATCGTTTTTGCAGCTTTTTCTATCTTCTTGCTCGATTCCCGTGCGGCGGCACTGCCTGCCCATTTATTTTTCAGGATGGCGACGGCAGATGTAGCCTCTGTAACAGTTAGCTTCCCAAGGCTACGCGCCGCCCCTGCGCCGCTTATCACATCTGTAGGCGATACAGCAGGCTTTCCCACTGCACCCTCCACATACCATGTGGGATAGCCGCCAAAGGCAGGGTTGGGCAGCAGGTCTTCGGGGGGAATCCCTTCGGGGGCGCGGCGGTTAATTCTTTCGACCTGTTCTGGCGTTAATTGTGTGCTGGACCGGGGAAGGCGCGGCCCCTGCACGGACGGCTTTGGCTTTGGCAAAGGTGTGCTGGCAGGTTTCGTGCGGCGCGACCCGCCGCCGGATGCACCGCCACCACCTGTCGCGCGCCACTGTCCGCCCACGGATGAACCTGCAGGGTGGCGCGGCTGGTTGGGGTTATAGCCTGCCTTCACGGCATCCTCTAGCACCGTGCCAATATAATGCATGGCAATATGCAGGCCGCTTTCATCCGCCAGCCCCTTTTCTGCCGCAAAATCGCCGATGGATTTAAACGCCGTTTCGGCAGCATCCAGCGATTTTGTATCGTAATTACGCGCAACAATAATGTTGTACCCATGCGCAGACACCCAGCCGGAATCGGCCAGCATTTGCAGATAGGGTAATATTTCTTCTTTTTGTTCTATCGTCAGGGCCAGTGTGCCGCCCGTTGCCGCACAATATTCTTTTACGCGCTCAAGGAAAGTTTCTGTGGCCCGTTTTAATTGGCCTTCGGCAAAGCGCCGTTGCACCTCAACGCCCATGCAGCGATCAAGACGAAAAAGTTTATGGGGGTAGCAATCATTTTTATCCAGCATAAAGGACCTCCTAGCAGCCAGAACGGCAAAAGCCCGCGCAGGAAGACCGGCGGGCTTAAATATTTGAATTCAGATATGAAAAAAACCCGCCACAGGACGGGGGATGGCGCTCACATTTTGCGAGCATGGTTATTTATGCCCTATTTTCGCCCCCAAAGTCAAGCTAAACACGCTTACTCTGCCCCGCGCACCACACGCACAACAGGATAGGCCGAAAGATACCGGTGGAGTTTTTGCCACGGCACGGTCGCTTCACGCGGGGCAGCAGCGGGTTTTTCATCCATACCGTCAAACACAACCGTCAACCCGTTTTCGGCAAGCGCCCAGCGCGACGGTTTTGTGATGGCCGTGTTCAGGGTATCGTCAACCTCAACCGCAGCAAGGCCTGCTTCCTCTAGCACCAGCGCAGAGAGAGAATGTTTCCAATCCGTCGTCACATCAAAAAGATCAGCGGCAGAAAGCGCACGGCCACCCGACAAAACGCGGTTATCCACGAAATGACGGCGTTCTTTTTTCACGGAAGCAGGGCAGGAGGATTCAACCGTAACGGCAACAGAAATCACGTTCACACTGGTAAAACGAATAGCGTAATCACGGCTTATATTGACGGGATCGCCGCCACAAAATGCCGGATCAGGCAATGTTCTTGCGGCCAGTTTCGTCATATGCGCATTCCACGCAACATGCTGCGGCGTTTGCGGGTCATCAATTTGCGGCCAGGCGATATGCTGGCGGTGCATTGTAATACCCTCTGGGCGCAGCAGCACGCGCGCCGCCATATGCTCGGCGCGAAAAATGGAAAGCCCCGTTTTCGTCGTGGTCACAACGTTGCGCAATGTACCCTTGCGCGCAGCGTATTCTTTTTCAAGGCAGGATACCTGTTCAGCCGCCTTCATACCGACAGCACCCCGGCTGCACACGGTATCGCGCAGGGCATACCATTTATCGCGACCTTCTTTCAGCCCGTCCTGTCCCTTTTGGGATAATTGCAAAAGCCCTTGCTGAAATTGACTGTCCACCGCGTCATCTTCCACAGACAAAGGGCCATGCGCACAGACAAGCTGCTGTACGGACGATAACGTTGCGCGACAATCAAACGCGGCGGCAGGGGCACTGGAAAAAAGAAGCAGGGCAAGGCAGATCAGTATTTGCATCCGCCCGCGTTTTATGTTGATGATATATGCCATGACAAAAATCATCGTATATCAGGATTACATCCACAGCAATGCGCAATTATACCGTGCCCTTGCCGCACATTTTGGCGAGGACAGGGTGTACTTTGCCGATGCGCAGGATATTCTTGACGGCATTCTGGACCAAAACGTATCCGCCTTTGTCATGCCAGGCGGGGCCGATCTTTACTATGTCGAAAAACTGAACGGCACCGGCAATGCCAACATTCGCGCCTATGTCGAACAGGGCGGCACGTATCTGGGCATCTGCGCCGGCGCTTATTACGGCTGTCGCGAAATTTTCTGGGCGAAGGATATCGACGGCCATGCCATTTGCGGCCCCCGCGAGCTATCATTTTACGATGGCGCGGCCCACGGCCCTGTGGAAAACTTCATAGAAAACGGCGATTTTTTTAAATTGCACAACGCTGCCGTGAAGCTGATCTTGCAAGACGGTACCAAAGCCACCGCCTATTACAGCGGCGGCCCCGTTTTTGACGAACCTGATAACACAGACTGCGTGATCACCCGTTACAAGGACCTGCCCGATGCGCCACCCGCTATTTTGAACTGCCGCACAGGAAAGGGCCGCGCCGTTTTGTGCAGCCCGCATATTGAAACCTCGGCCGATGCGCTGTTACGCGGACATTATACCAAAGACGGCGGCACGGAACGGGTCACAGCTATCGCCGCCACGCTGGAACAGGGCGAAGCCGGGCGGCACAAGCTGTGGAACACCGTGATGGACCTGATCGCGCCTGCATAAAATGCTTTGGCATGGTCGCGCCTTCACCTATACTCGGCGCATGCTAAAATTCACCGCCTATAGCCTGCGTTTTATCCTCATGGCGCTTTGCGTTAGCCCTGCCATGTTCTTGTTGCTTTACGGCTATGCCTATGTCGAATGCACAACTAGCCACCTGCCGCCTCCTGCGGGTGCCGGGTGCAACTGGTGGAAAGGCGCACTGGCACTGACAGGCACCGGCATGGTTGCCGCTGCGCCTGCCATCGTTATTTTTCTGGCCCTCCGGCGCAGACTGCAAAGAAAAAATATGCAACAGGCTTTTATTCACGCGCTGGCGGGCAGCATGGTGTTCGCTGCCTTTGCGATGGTGGGGCGTATACGATATGCAGATGATTACATGATCCCGCTTGCCACCATTGGCGGCTTTATCGCAGCGCTGGTCTATCATGTCATCAGCACACGGCTGAACAGGACAACGCGGTATTTTTAAGGCTTTGGGTTTATTGTCTTCGGGCGCAAAATACGGCGGTGCTTCACCGTACCGCGCACGGCAGCAATGGCAATAGCACGCTGCTTTTCTTCCTCATCGATCATATCGGTAATACAATCATACCCCTCTCGCACAGCATAGCCTCTGGCTGTGCATTTTGTTATATCCACTTGGTCCGTCCGCGCACCATGCGTAATAAGCGCGCGCACAACGCCCGCGTGCCCTTGATGCGCTGCCCACATCAGCGCCGTTGCATCTTGATGGTTTTGAACATCCACATCAGCGCCCGCGCCAATCAAATCATGCGCAAGCGGCAAACCCCGCGCTGCTGCATAAATCAAAGGCGTTCCGCCTTCATGAGATTCAACGTTCAGGTCTGCGCCCGCCGCAATCAACCGGCGACAAAAATCTTGATTGCATCCATCTTCCTTCATCACCTCTGCCAAGAGGCGGCGGCCTTTTTCTGCTGCTGTCTGTAGGGGCAGATCGTGCATAAACCACTCTTTGTTAACTTACAAAAACGATAAATATCGAACATATCTTACATGACTTCCCTGAAAAGTCAATGGTTATGTTAATTAAATGAGCTACAAAAAACCCCTGCAAAAAAACAGGGGTTCTTCTTATTCTCTACTGTAAAGCGCTCTGGAAGTTACAGCATTCCCGCCAGCATCATCTTGGCGACAGGCTTCACAGCCTTCAACTCAGGGTCTGCGTCTTTTTTGCGGTCTTGATGGGCCATCTCCAAAATCGCCTGAGTCGTAATGCCCAGCGATGCCGTATGGCTGACAACGGAAATCAGGTTCGACGCTGCCGGATCAACGGCCCGCGTGAAGTTTTCCGTGAGGTCTGCAAAACTGGCAAAGAAGTCCATCGTGCCGAATCCTTTATTCAAACGAAGTCTCAGTCTAGCAAGGGCCCTACAAAAGTAAAGCCCTTTACGCATGAGAACATTTCGTGTACAAAATAGGTGCTGATTCTATAATAGCAAGGTATTTCAAATGGTTCACCGCGTGCACACTGTCGCTTTTCAGGGCGTTGAGGTTCTGGATATCGAAGTACAGGTGCAAATCTCCAGCGGCCTGCCCGCTTTTCACATCGTTGGCCTGCCAGACAAAGCCGTGGGCGAGTCCCGTGAACGCGTGCGGGCGGCATTACATGCCATTGGCCTGTCGCTTCCTGCAAAGCGCGTCACCATCAACCTTGCGCCTGCCGATGTGGTGAAAGAAGGCAGCCATTTTGATTTACCCATTGCGCTTGGCATTCTTGCGGGCATGGGGGTTTTGCCCGGCGAAGAATTATCACACGTGATTGCGCTGGGTGAACTCTCGCTTGACGGTAGCCTGCGCGCTATATCGGGCGTTCTTCCCGCCGCCATTGCCGCCAGCGCGCAAAACCTTGGCATTATCTGCCCGCACGATACGGGCGCGGAAGCCGTTTGGGCGGGTGATCTTGAGGTACTTGCGCCTCAAAACCTTGTAGAGCTTTTAAACCACTATAAAGGCATGCAGCTTTTGCAGCGGCCCGAAGCCGTCATGACCAATGACCTTGTTGCAAAGTTCGACCTTGCCGAAGTCAAGGGGCAGGAAACCGCAAAACGCGCCCTTGAAATTGCAGCCGCTGGCGGCCACAACATGCTGATGACAGGCCCGCCGGGATCAGGCAAATCGATGCTGGCGGCACGGCTTCCCGGCATTTTGCCCGAACTCACGCCAAAGGAAGCTTTGGAAGTTTCAATGATCCATTCGATCGCAGGATCGCTGGAGGATGGGAAACTGTTACGCCACCGCCCGTTTCGCGACCCGCATCATTCCGCGTCAACGCCATCGATCATTGGCGGCGGACAAAAGGCAAAGCCCGGTGAAATATCACTGGCGCACAGGGGCGTTTTGTTTCTGGACGAGCTGCCCGAATTTTCACGGCAAACGCTGGAAGCGCTGCGCCAGCCCTTGGAAACGCGGCGCGCACTTGTCAGCCGCGCAAACTATCATGTAACGTTCCCTGCGCATTTCCAATTGATCGCCGCCATGAACCCCTGCCGCTGCGGCTATGCGGATGATCCTGCCCGCGCCTGTGGCCGCGTGCCCAAATGCCTACGCGATTATCAAGCCAAAATTTCCGGCCCTGTTTTTGACCGTATTGATTTGCATGTGGATGTGCCCGCCGTGTCCGCCGCCGATCTGGCCCTGCCGCCTGCCCGCGAAAATTCGGCCACCGTTGCATTGCGTGTTGATGCCGCACGCGCAAAAGCGGCTGAACGCTTTACCCATTTCGGGCAGGAGCACTTATCCTGCAACGCCGAAGCGGATGGCGATGTCTTGACGCAGATCTGCACCATGACGGCAGAGGCGCAAACTCTTCTGCTGCAAATTACCGAGAAAATGAAGCTGTCGGCACGCGGCTATCACCGCGTTTTGCGCGTGGCCCGCACCATTGCAGACCTGACCCATGCTGCAGATATTGATACCACCCATATCGCGGAAGCGGCAGGATACAGGCGTTTGCACAACCTGCAAATGGCTGCGTAAACACAATAAAATCAACGCAATAGACGCGCCCTTTTTACAAAACCCCTATAGCCGTGCTATACTGCATGTATGACTATTTTAAGGAAGGGGCCGCACCATGAAAGACGGAGCACCAGTAGAACGCAGAACAGCGCGCACAGCAGAATCAAATTTCTTTGTGCCTACAAAACCTGCCGACCTTGCAAGCCCGAAAGCGGCTGAGGGCGGCAAGCTCACCGTCACCAACCCCCTGACAATAGAGCCTATATCAGATGAACCGCCAAAGGCTGAAAATAAAGGAAATAAACCCAAAAGCGCGTTTTGCGATATGAGCGAGTGGACGCAAGACAACTTTTTCCAAATGCTGCAAGACATGGGCAACGGCTACGAAAACGCCGAGCTTTTGGCGCGACAGCATATGGCTTACGGCGAAAACGCCAATGTTTTAAGTGACATTAATGAAGAGGCCTATGTCAGCATGGGCGCACGTTTCCTTTCGGCGAATAATCTTCATAACTTTCTAGGAAATATTGACAAGGACCCGGCAACCACACGCACAGCGACCGCCCCGAAAAACGATAGCCTATCTATGTAATTTCCTTACGTTTCCGGCATTTTGTTAACGAAACGTTAACAAAATCATTGTATTTCAATGATTTATTTTATTAAAATGCCATAAAATCTACCCCAGAATTCCCATTCTATGTTAATATAAAGATGGGGATATGACCATTAAGGGGTAGGGTATGGCTGATACAGAAGTCTTTAACCAGGACGAAACGCCGCAGGATTTAAAACAGGTCGATAGAAATATCGAGGGCGCGCTGCAATCGCTGGCGAACCACGTGAATGCCGGCAAATCCCCCACGTCTTTTGGCGGCACCAGCGGGGATGATTTCAGCCTGCTGGCCGAAGCCGGGCTTGCAAAAAAAGGCGGTCCTGCAGGGTTTGCCGCAACAGTCCATGCCGAAGTTGGCGGTTCTGCACAACCTGATGATTTCATGAAACGCCGTCCCGGCGGTAAAGCCGAGCGCAAAATGGATGCCCTTGCCAGCCAGAACGATGCCATGGGCACGCCCAAAAGCTATTCCCAAAAGAAATCCGATGCCCGCGAACTGCGCAAAATACAAGGCGGCGGTGGCAAAAAAAGCATGGACCCCATGAACACAGGCGGCAGTGGCGGCGTTGCGCTAACGGGCGAAAAAATCAAAAAAAACACCCGCCCCTTTGTCACACCCGAAATGATCCGCCGTTCGGCACATGCCTTTGGTGCGGGCAAGTTAAAAAACAACCAGCTCAGCGCCCGCTATCACGATGCAAACCCAACAACGACAGCCATGATACAAGGCGCTGTGCGCGGGCATGATGATGCCAGATCAAACCTGACGCGCCAAAACCCCAGCGACGTGATCGACCGCGCCGACAAGCTGGAAGGTACAGCGAAGAAGAACATCCTAGAGGCCATCCTGCCCAAGGACGAAGCGAACCTGATGACGCTGGAACCAGCAAAAAAAGAGGAAGAAGAAGAGCGCCGCGCCTCACCACAACAAGAAACAAAACAAGAAAAAGAAGAGCGCAGGCTTTTGACAATGGACGATGTCAAGCCCCCATCGCTTGAGAAAAAACCAATGCCCAGCCTGAAGAAAAATCCGCTTATATCACTGATGAAAGCACCGCTCTAGAAACCACAATCAGCTGTCTTCAATATCATCCGGATCAGGGAAGGTCTCGCCCTGCATAACGGCGCGTTCCGTACGCTTGTAATGCAGATAGCCGATAGGCAGCATCAAAAGATAGATCACGCCCATCAAGGTCAAAGTCGGCCACGGATCGTTAATCAATCCCGCAATCAAAAGGCCGAAAAACCCCAGTGCAATCACCCGCAGGCGATAAGGCACGCGAATTTGCTTGGTGGAAAACGTAGGGATATGGCTGACAGCCAGCGCCGAAATATAAAGCGTCCACCCCCCCACAACGACAGGCATTTTAAAAATGCCACCTACATCCAAGCCGTAGTCCACCACCAAGAACGATACGATCATTGGCAGAAGGCACAAACCTGCTGAAACAGGGGAGGGAACACCGGTAAAATAGCGGAGCAAGGGGCTGTTCGGGCATGCTTCTTCGTCTTCTTCTTTTTGCACATTAAAACGCGCAAGACGCAGGGCCAAAGCCATCACATAGACCAATGCAATAAACCAGCCCCATCGCCCCATTTCATGCATTGACCACAAAAAAATCACCAGCGCGGGCGCAACGCCAAAGGCCACAAAGTCCGACAACGAATCCAGTTCCGCCCCCAGCTTGCTGGAGGCCTTTAAAAGCCGTGCTGCCGCGCCATCAAAGGCATCAAGAAATGTCGCTGCCACGATGGCCAGTACGGCTGTTTCCCAACGGTGGTCAATTGCAAATTTCACCGCCGACACCCCCGCCGCCATGGCCGACAGCGTAATGATGTTCGGGATCAGTTTGTGCAGCGATAGCTTTTTGGGTGTTTTTTTCATCCTCTCACTTCCGCAACGCGGGCTGCTTCAGAAGATGTCGCATCGGCAATCACCGTTTCACCACCGACCATGCGCTGACCGACCGCCACCAAAGGCGCTACGCCCGGCGGCAAAAAGATATCAACGCGGCTGCCAAAGCGGATCAAGCCATAGACCTGTCCGGCTTTTGATTCATCGCCTGCCTTGGCCTGGCAAATAATCCGCCGCGCCACAAGGCCTGCGATCTGTACAAAAGCAATGCTGGCAGCATGATGCGCCAATGTCATCAATACTGTCGAACGCTCGTTTTCAACCGAGGCTTTATCAAGACTGGCGTTCAAAAACTTGCCGGGATGGTATACGACTTTCTTCACCGTGCCATCTGCGGGTATGCGGTTCACATGCACGTCAAAAACGTTCAGGAATACACTGACACGCGTGACCTCTGGCTGGGAAAACAGCGGATCGTCCTTCAACGTGTCATCTGCCTTGCAGCCATCCAGCTCCGGCGGCAAGGGGGCCTTGACGATCATCTGCACCATGCCGTCTGCCGGGCTGACAATCAGCCCTTCGCGCACCGGCGTAGCACGCGGCGGGTTGCGGAAGAAATACGTGCACCACAACACCAGCGCCACGCCCAAACATCCTGCAACGTCGCCGATTTGCCACATCAAGAACGCCAATATGGCGAATCCAAAAATAAAGGGGTAGCCCGCCGGGTGCACAGGCACACAGACGACTTTGCGCATAAGCTGGAATATGTTTTCTTCTTTTTGATCTGACATGTTTTTCCGTTGCCTTTGTTGACCTTGCTGTCTTTTTATACTTTTAAGCCCGCTAGTCTCGCGCCCCACGCAAACTGACACAAGGGTTATTTTTTATTAACATAAGAAATAACCCTTGTCACAAAACACACCAGAATTACGCTATGAAAATAACATGCTAATACTTTATTTAACACTTTTTGGGTAAAATAAAGCTTGAGGGGAGCGTGGTTTAAAAGTGTCATCGACAAGCCAGACAAACGGATCCGACAAAACGGCTGTACCCGCCGATGCGAAAGCACCGGTCGACAGAACGCATGAAATTGCCGTGCAAGCGCTTGAGAAAATCGAAACCCTTGACCTGAAGCCTATTCCGCAAATTTACGAGCTTTGGTTCCGCTATTTCCAGGGTGATCCGGAAATCGTCCGCGCCATCGATACGCATACCGGAAAAATCGATGAAGTCGTCTGCCACAAAATCTACAAACGCTTCCTTAGCGATTCCGCCCGCGACGAAGCCGTACGCAAAATCAGCGATGAAATACAACAGTCCATGTCCGACATGATGTCAATGCTCGGCAACGTCAAATCCGCCACCAATGAATATGGCGATACGCTGACGGACGTGAACAAAAAAGTTAAATCTGCAAACTCTATCGAAGATCTTGGCCAGATCGTATCCAGCATTGTGCAGGATACGAAAAAAATGCTGCAAAAAAACCAAGAGCTGGAACTGCAGCTTGTCAATTCGTCGCAACAGGTGACGGAGCTTCGGAAAAACCTTGATACCGTCAAGAAAGAAGCTATGACGGACGGCTTGACGGGTCTTCACAACAGAAAAGCCTTTGACAAGCATATTCGCGACTGCGTTGAAGATTCCACGACAAGCAAAGATCCCCTATCCCTGCTCATGCTCGATATCGACCATTTTAAAACCTTTAACGACACCTATGGCCACCAGATCGGCGATCAGGTCCTCAGGCTTGTGGCGCATACGCTGGTTGATGGTATTAAGGGGCGCGATATCGCCGCCCGCTATGGCGGAGAGGAATTTTCGATCATCCTGCCCAATACGCCCGCCAGCGCCGCCATGAAGGTTGCAGAAATGCTGCGCAAAAATATCGAGAACAAAGACGTTGTAAACAAAGCCAACCAGCAGCATCTGGGGCAAATCACGCTATCGATCGGCGTTGCCGAGTTCAAACCCGGCGAAAGCGCGTCAGACTTCATCGCCCGCGCCGATCAGGCGCTATATACCGCCAAGCACGAAGGCCGCAACCGCGTCCACCAGAATTAAACCTTGCCCGCGCTATTCACCTGCCGCCGCGTTGACAGCCTGCAACACGGTTTTCTTTGTCAGCAATTCCGGCAAAACAATCCCTTCCGGCGCGGCGGGACCATAAACAACGTTAAAGGGAATGCCATAGCGCCCGTATTTTTTTAGATATGCTGCGATATCTTCGTTGCGCTGCGTCCAATCTGCCTGCAACAACAAAAATTCAGGCTGCGCCAGCGTAGCGGCAATGTCGTCTTGCTCTAATACCAATCGCTTGTTTGCTTTACAGGTCAGGCACCAATCTGCCGTCACGTCGACGACGACAATGCGGCCATCGGCAACGGCAGGCATAATCAAGGATTCATCAAAGGCTTTCCACCCCGTATCCAGCGTTGGCGTTGCCATGATCGTACCCAAAACGCCGCTGAGCCAAAACGCCGTTACAACCAGTGCCAACCCCAGCACCTGTTTCAGCCGCACCATCCATGCGCCGGGCTTGGGTAGAAACCGGAACGCGCCCGGCGCAAAGGCCAGCAATATATACGGCGCGGCAAGGCCAATGCCGATCATCGTGAAAATCGCAAAAATATCGTCTGCCGCCCGCGCCAGCGCAAAACCAATGGCCGTGCCCAAAAACGGCGCCGTGCAGGGCGTTGCCAACAAAGTTGCGAAAACGCCCGTCAGGAAATGGCCCGTCATCGTCGGTTCATGGGCATGCTCTGATGGAACGTTGCGGGCGATAAAACGCGGCAATGGAATTTCAAACAACCCCAACATGTTAAAGGCAAAGAACAACACAACGACAATCAAGAACACTAAAAACGCCGGATGCTGGAACTGAATACCCCAGCCCACCGTCTGGCCCGCCGCTTTTAAAAACACAATCGCGCCTGCCATTACCCAAAACGAAAACAGGATGCCAGCCACAGAGCTCATGAAGTTGCGAAATATTTTGCCGCGCTGCGCCTGCGCGCCGCCATGCTGAACCACTGACAAAATTTTCAATGACAAAACCGGCAAAACGCACGGCATCAGGTTCAAAATCAACCCGCCTGCAAAGGCCAGCAACAAGATATGTGCAATGCCAATACTGATATCCAACCGCGCCGGCGTTTCCACGCCCATGGGCGGCAAGGGGGCCATGGCATCATCCGGGCGCGGGCTAAGCTTGACGCGCCCTTCCACCGCCACATCACCAGAGACATAGGTTAAAGTCAGGTCACTTGCAGACAGCTCTTTTTCAAGATCGTCCAATGTCATGGATGATCGTATAGGTACAAACAGTTTTGTCAAGTAGTCCTTACTGACTTCATCCTGCGTGACGTTTTTGGTGGTGCTGAGATACGGCGCGCCAAAATGAAGGCCGGATTCATGCTCTACAAAAATATCCGCGCCCTCCACAGGCAACGTCTTTGATAAAAATTCGACAACCAGATAGTTGACGTTGGAGCGATCGTAACTCAGCCATAAACGTTCAAATTCGTAAGGTCCCGTATGCATTTGCGGGATGCGCTGCAGCGCGGTTACATATATATCTGCCTCAGTGGAAGGGGTGCGCTCGCCCGCCGGCAGGTCAAGCGCTGCCACATGCGTTTCAGGAATGCAGATATCGCTGCAGACAAGCAGGTCAAGCTTTAACCGCGCCTGCACCGCCGCGCCCGGCACCGATACAACGGCATCGACGGGGAAAATGACTTCATCGGCATAAACAAAATTTTCAATGCCAGCCATCACATAACGGTGCGGCGGCGGAAAGACAGGATGCGCGCTTTCGATATTTTCAGACCCGTCCCAATGAAACGCAGGTGCCAGACCCGATTCGCCCGGCGTGCGCCAATAGGCCTTCCAGCCTTCTTCCAGCTCGACCCGCACTGCCAACGGCACAACCATGTCATCGCCCGTTGCCGTCACAGGGCTTATCAGGCTGACAACAGCATGCTGCGGCGATTCTTGTGCCAATCCCAAAGACGGCAACCACAGGCAAAGAACAGACAATAGGGCCAGAAAACGCATCATATCGGAATTTCCCTTCTTTTTTGAAGAGCATAGCCCATGCCGAAGCCAGACCAAAGCGGAGAGTATGCCCGCACCTCCCATGCTTAAACTTGACATAATTACAAACACGGGGTACCATGTAGTCTTGGAATCAAGGAAAAGGCAGGGGCAAAGATGTGCTGAAGGCGCTCTTTTCATCACACGAAAGCCGCGATAAAACCCGGCAACTGGCTGAAGAATTTGGCAAACCGGATATTGATACTGCCGCATGCCTGCAGCTTATCGCAGAGGGCGCGGACGTTAACCTGCGCTATGATGAAAAGCACGTTCAGCGCCACCACTTTAAAGGCGAGGGCTGGACTCCGCTGATGCGTGCCGCACACGACGGGAATGCAGAACTCATGCAGGCCCTTTTGGACAACGGCGCAAAAATACATGCAAAAAGCAAAACCAGTTGTGCCCTCTCCAAAAGCCCCAGCAACGCCTTGATTGAAGCTGCCATCAACGGGCAGGCAGATGCCGCAAAAATCCTGCTGGAGGCCGGCGCAAAGCCCGAAACATTGGAACGCGCAGGTAAAACAGCGCTGCAGCATGCCGCAGAGGAAGGGCACACAGAGGTTGTGGAGGTTTTACTCGACAACGGTGCAAAAATTGACGCAAAAACGATAACAGGAGAGACTGCGCTTCTTTTGGCCGTGCAAAACTTTGGCTTTAACTTTAATGCGAACATCAATACGGTAAAGCTTCTTCTTTCCCGTGGTGCCAACCCCAATATACGCAGTACGGCAGGCCTTTCCCCCCTCTCTTTCGTAGCGGGGGTAGCGCGATTATCTTTAGGCCCAAAAACCCAAGAGATGTTTATACTACTCGCCGAACACGGCGCGGATACAACAGCCTATGAGCGCTATTGCACATCCACCACAAGCCCCGCTATTTCAAGCGGAGAAGCCCAGCTTGAAAAGCTGATGAAAACATATAAGGACGGAAAAATTCGCGCACAATTTCAAGAAGCCGACCGACAAGGCACAAGAAGAAAACGGACTATCCGCAGGGCGAAAGGACTAACGCCACCCTCAACCACGCAAGGCGCGCGTTAACGCCTCAACATCATCGCGAATCTGCGCATCATCGCGTATCAAGGCTTCAATGCGGCGCACGCCATGCATGATGGTCGTATGATCGCGACCCGCGAAACGGCGGCCGATATCAGGCAGCGACAAGGTCGTCAGCTGCTTGGATAGGTACATCGCAATCTGGCGCGGGCGGGCCATGTGGCGGGCGCGGCGCGGCGATAAAAGATCGGCCATGCTCAGGCCAAAATGGCTGCAGACCTGTTTTTGGATATCTTCGACCGTGACGCGGCGGTCAGCCGCACGCAAAACATCTTGCAGCAGCATGGTGGCCGTATCGATCGTGATCTCTTGTTCTGCAAGCTCGGTATGCGCGATCAAGCGGTTCAGGGCACCTTCCAGCTCGCGCACGCTGGCCGTGATGTTATCGGCCAGAAATGCCAGCACGTCTTCAGGCACGTTGCGGTTCAACAATGCACATTTCGACTTTAAAATATTCAGGCGTAAATCCCGGTCTGGCGCGTGCACCTGCACGACCAATCCACCTGCCAAGCGGGATTTTAAGCGTTCGTCCATATCATCCAGCGCAGCAGGCGGGCGATCTGCCGTCAGCACAATATTCGCGCCCTGGTCCAAAAGCGTATTGAACGTGTGAAAAAACTCTTCCTGCGTTGATTCCTTGCCGCAAATAAATTGTACGTCATCAATCATCAGAACATCCGTGCTGCGAAAAAAGGCCTTAAACGCCATTGTGTCTTTTTTGCGCAGCGCTTCGACAAAGCGATACATAAAACGCTCGGCAGACATATAGACCACTTTGGTGCCGGGGCGCGTTTTACGAATCTCCGCCGCCGCCGCCTGCAACAAATGCGTTTTGCCAAGACCGACACCGCCGTGCACGAATAAAGGGTTATAGCTGTCTTCGCCTGTCGTCAGGCGCTTTAAAGCGCCCGCCGCCATCGCGTTGGCAGGGCCGGTCACGAAATGCGCGAACGTCAACCGCGCATCCAGCGGGGATGACAGGTCGGTTTCTTCATCTTGCGCCGAATCATTGGCAGGCACGGGGCCGGTCACGACTGGGCGGGCCGCTGTTTCCCCGGCTGCAATATCAACGCGGGCGACAGCGCCGTAATGCTGGCTCCACAATAAACGAATGCGGTCGCCATAATGCGTGCGCACCCAATCCCGCACAAAACGGGTTGGCGCGCGCAAGGCCAGAACGCCGCTGCCGACAGACACAGGCTCTACCGGCGCAATCCAGCTGCGGTGGTTGTTGTCACCAATATCCACGCGCAAAAGACCTGCGATATGCGCCCATTGCTGTTCCAGCGTATTGTCAGCCGCATCAGCGCCCCATGCTGTTGCCGTTGCGCTGTCGTTCGTTCCGGTGTTTGGCATGTTCATCCTCATCGCAGACAGAAAACCCCTGTGCCGAAAAACGCTTTGTCAAGACACTCTTCAGCCGATTCTTTTTTCGTTGTGTGAATTTCAACAAACAGATTGTTGAAAACGCTTTTGTTTCGCGTGTTTGCGCTGTTTTCTAAAGCGGTTCAAAACGGTTTGTCTGTTGAAGTGAGCAAACACTACAGCCTGTGGATATGAGTCGCAAGACGCATTGGCACACAAAAACAAAAAAGCAATTTTTGAACGAAGTTATGTTTCACCAATTTTATGCACGCAAAAAAAACGCCGCATTTCTGCGGCGCTTCTTGCAAAACGAAAAACTTTTTGCTTACGCTTTGATCGCTTTGATTCGCGCAGACAGGCGCGAAATTTTGCGGGCGGCCGTGCGCGCATGAATAATGCCTTTTTGCGCGGCGCGGTGAATTTTCGATTGCGCTGCTTTCAAAGCTTCGCGTGCCTCGTCGCTTTTTCCGGCCTTGATGGCTTCTTCTACTTTGCGAATCAACGTGCGCATCTCAGAGATGCGGGATTTGTTGATGATTGCACGCTTGCCGTTGCGGCGAATGCGTTTCTTGGCTGATTTGTGGACGGCCATGTATATTCTCTTCTTTGTCTTTAACGTTATTCCGTGCTCCGGCTGGCGAGAATCGCGTCCCGCCCCCTCTTTTCCGGAGGATGGTGGTTTTTATCCCCATTTCGCCCCGGAGTCAAGGACATTAGATATCCATATTCTCCGGGGAATATATTTTCATAATCATTGCGGCGCTTTAGTGATATCCCAGCAATCCACGCTGACTGCCCAGCACATTGCAAGACTTCGCCGTAAACACGCTATCGGGCTTTGCAGCCTTCAACGCTGCCGCCATATCAGCGGCAGGGTCTTGCGCCAAAACGGCAAAGGCCTTTTCTATCTGGTCTTTTGCCAAAGGATAAAAACAGCCCAGTTGCTGGTCGCCCGTTAAATTGGAACGGACATGCTTGACCACCTGCCACGAATCCGGCGTACCGATCAGGCGTGATGCCTTCCAATACACGCTTTCATCCGAATCAAGGTTCAAAGACGCATCCTGAACATACACCGAGGTAAACGGCTGTTCCTTGGGATAATAGGTATTCACAGCTTGCTGAAAGGCTGTGGCAAAGCGGCTGAGAAAAGCGGGGGGTTTCATGGGCATGTTCTCCTTAATTTTTGTATTACAGAAATAGCAAACCCCCATGTGGAGTGTCAATATTTTTCAATAATATATTGACATATTAGATAAAGGTGCTTTAACTAGGCCCTGCATAAGAAACAACATTAAAAGGACGCGCCTGTATGCCGGGTTCCAAAAAAGAATCACTCCTGCTGTACGAACTCAGCAAAATAGAAACCTGTGACCAAAGCACCTGTCTGCAACTGATTAAGGATGGAGCAGACCTGAATGCTACAGATGATCTGGGCTGGACGCCCTTGATATCGGCCATATGCAATAATGACATGCCTGTTTTTCAGGCCCTGATCGAAAACGGCGCCGACATCAATCAAACAAGCGATTGTAATGAATCCCCTCTCTTTTTCTGCTTGTCCATGGGCAGATCGCGCACGGAGATGGCGCAGACCTTGATCGCAAAGGGTGCGGATGTAAACGCGGCAAATGACGAGGGGCGCACAATCTTGATGGAAGCAGCGGGAGAAGGGCTATCCGCCCTTGCTCAAACGATTCTTGAACGCGGCGCGAAAATCGGCGCAAAAAACGATGACGGACTTACCGCAGAAATGATTGCCAAGTTCAACCACAACGAAAATGTTGTTCTCTGCATTCAAAGGGAAAAGCTGCGCCGCAAATTCATAAAAGCGGCCCGGAAAGGCACAAGAAAAAACCGGAAAATCCTGAGAAAACCCTCTGGACTTTAATATCCGTTCTTAATACAGCCCACCCAGCCCGGTATTGACACCTTCGCTGGCTTTTGTGACATCCGAAACCGTGCTGATTTTTTTGCCATCGAACATAACAGGTTCGTCACCGGGTTCGGTGCCTTCTACAAAGGCTTCCAATACCGCGCCTTCCTCGCCTTTTGAGCGCGTGCCGTTTTCAGGGTTCACTTCGACCAAACGAATACCGGAGGGCACGCGGAAAGGGACGGCAGGCTCGTCCTTCAAAATATCTTCCAAAAACGTCTTGATAATCGGCACGGCAACGCGAGAGCCTGTTTCTTTATCACCCATCGGTTTTGGTTCATCAAATCCCACATATGTGCCAACAACCAGATCAGGCGTGAAACCGATAAACCATGTATCTTTCGATTCATTGGTCGTGCCCGTTTTACCGGCAACAGGGCGGGCAAGGCTTTTTAAGAACACGCCCGTGCCCCGCTGCACAACGCCCTCCAACATCGATACCATCTGGTACATATGTCTTGGGTCTGCAATTTCGGGGCGCGTATCGGGCACGTCGGGCACAGCCTGTTCGTTCCACGGCACGCGATCGCCGCAATCAGGGCAGGGGATTTTATCGTGCACGTAAATTGTTTTTCCGTTCCGGTCCTGAATGCGGTCCAGCAACGTGGGCGCGACTTTCTTGCCGCCGTTGACAAAAACAGCATAACCCGCCGCCATGCGCAGCAACGTCGTTTCCCCCGCGCCCAGCGCATAGGATAGGTAATGCGGCATATCCGTCATCACGCCAAAGCGCTGCGCCGTTTCCGCAATTCTTTCCATTGTCGCATAATTAGCCAAACGCACGGTCATCAGGTTGCGCGATTTTTCAAGCCCGCGCCTGAGCGTCGTGGGACCAAAAAAATCTTCGTTATAATTCTGCGGACGCCATTCACCCAAATCGCCCCCCTGGTCAAACACAAAGGGCGCATCCAACACCAGCGTTGCAGGTGTAAAGCCCTGTTCCAGCGCAGATAGATAAACAAAAGGCTTAAAGGCCGAACCCGGCTGGCGCACCGCCTGTGATGCGCGGTTAAACTGGCTCATCTCATAGCTGAACCCGCCCGCGATTGCGAAAATACGTCCCGTATGCGGGTCCAGCGCGATAATGCCGCCCTGTACGGCCGGGATTTGGCGCAGACCATAAACGGCTTTGCCATCTTGTTTCTTGTCCGTTTTTTCGAATAGCCAAACATCACCCGCTTTCAACAGGCTGCTAACTTTCGAAGGCGTGCCGTTTTTCCCACGCGCCCATTTCATTTCATCATAGGTAACAATGCCGGTTCCGCCATCAACAAAGCCCAGCGTTGCCGTTTTTGTACCGGTCTTCAAAATAACGGCGCGTTCAAAAACGTGACCGCCCGGCGGCAGCTCTATCGCGCCCAGCTCTTCTTGCCATTTGTCTTCTGCGGTACTGATCGATGCCAGCGCTTTGCTGTGAAGGCCATGGCGCTGGTCATAGGCGACAAGCCCGACACGCAGGGCTTTCTCTGCCGCCTTTTGGTATTTTGGGCGCATGGTCGTACGTGCAATCAAACCCCCTTCGTAAAGGCCTTTTTCACCGTACAGTTCCAAAAGCTTTCTGCGCACTTCTTCGGCAAAATAAGGAAAGTTGACGTATTCTTCGGTGCTGCGGCGGGTCACGACCAAGGGCTTTTCTTTTGCAGCAGCCGCATCTTCTGCCGTGATATAGCCATTATCCAGCATCTCGGACATCACCCAGTTACGGCGCCCCACGGCGGCATCATATTTCCGCTCAGGGTGATAATTATTTGGCGCTTTTGGTAGCGCGGCAAGATAGGCCACTTCTTCAAGGGACAGCGCGTCCAAGGGCTTTGCAAAATACTCCAGCGATGCCGCCGCAACCCCATAGGCGCGGGCACCCAAAAAGATTTCATTCAGGTACAGTTCAAGAATATGGTCTTTATCAAAGGTCTGCTCAATCCGGAACGCCAAAATCGCTTCCTTGATCTTGCGTTCAAAAGACCGCTCGTTCGTCAACAGAAAGTTCTTGGCCACTTGCTGCGTAATTGTGGACGCACCCTGCAACCGGCCAGACCCATAGTTCTTCACGTTATGCACGGCAGCCCGCGCAATCCCCAGAAAATCAAGGCCGGGGTGCTTGTAAAAGTTTTTATCCTCGGCGGACAAAAACGCCTGAATCACGCGCTCCGGAATAGCTTCAATCGGTACGAAAACCCGCTTTTCCGCCGCAAATTCCGCCAAAAGACGGCCATCACCCGCATAGGCGCGGGTCACAATGGGAGGTTCATAATTTGCAAGCGTCTTGTAATCCGGCAGGTCTGCATTGAAATAAAACAAAACGCCTGCGATCAGCAACACACCGCCCAGCGCACCTATTAAGCCAATGGAAATGGCCAGCATAAACAACCTTGAAAACCAGCCGCCACCGGATTTTTTGTTTTTACCGTGCGGCGTGTTTCCGTTTGCAGGGCCTTTGCCCTTGCCTGTTTTATAGCCGGGTTTTTGTTTTGGATCTGCCGCAAGATTGCTCATATCTTTTTATACCGCCATTTGGATCGGGCCTTCAGCAGACCCTTTGATGAACTGGTCCACATAGGGATTGCCTGAATCGTCAATGGAAGACGCGGGGCCGCGCCAGATAATTTTGCCGCCATAAATCATGGCAATATCATCGGCGATTTTGCGGGCGCTATGCATATCATGTGTGATCGACAACGTCGTTGCGCCAAGCCCTTTGCTGGCTTCGACAATCAAATCGTTAATCACATCCGCCATAATGGGGTCCAGCCCCGTTGTCGGCTCGTCAAAAAAGATAATTTCGGGCTTGGTCGCCACCGCGCGGGCCAGCGACACGCGTTTTTGCATCCCGCCCGACAGTTCCGCCGGAAATAAATCAGCCACGCGCCCCGGCAAGCCGACAGCTTTCAATCCGTCGATTGCCGCATCACGCGCCGCATCGCGGGGCAGGGCTTTTTTATCGCCCCTGTCCTGCAACAAACCAAAAGCCACGTTGTGCCAAACGGGCAGGCTGTCAAACAAAGCGCCGCCCTGAAACAACATGCCAAATTTTTGCATCAAGACATCACGGTCCCTACCCTTGGCGCGTGCCGTATCGACGCCATCGATCAAAACCTCGCCCTTATCAGGCTGGATCAATCCCAATGCGCATTTCAACATCACGGACTTCCCCGTGCCGGACCCGCCGATCACGACAAGGGATTTCCCCTTTTCAATCGCAAGATCCACGCCGTTCAGCACATGGTTGCTGCCAAATGATTTATATACACCCTTTAATTCCAGCTTTGTCGCCATGTCACTGCCCTGCAAAAAAGACCTGCGTCAACAGGTAGTTGAAAATAAGGATCAGGATCGATGATGACACAACCGCGTTGGTGGTCGCCGCGCCCACGCCCTGTGCGCCACGCTTGGAGTTAAAACCGTTATAGCAACCCATCAGCGTCACGATAAATCCAAAGACGCCCGCCTTCCAAAGACCGGAGATCACATCCTGCGCCTCAAGATATTCCCATGTTTTGTGCAAATAGTTTTCAGGCTCAAAGCCCAGCGCGTAAACGCCCACCAGATAACCGCCAAAAACACCAATGATATCGCCGATCAAGACCAACAACGGCAGCATCAGCGTGCCCGCGATCAAACGCGGCGCGATCAGGTATTTAAAAGGATTGGTCGACAGCGTTGTGAGCGCATCAATCTGTTCTGTTACGCGCATTGTGCCAATTTCTGCCGCAATCGCCGCGCCCACGCGCCCTGCGACCATCAACCCCGCCAAAACAGGTGACAGTTCCCGCGTAACCGACAGGACAACAACAGTCGCAACCGCGCCCTCTGCCGAAAAACGGGAAAAGCCCGTAAAGCTTTGCAGCGCCAGCACCATGCCGGTAAACAGCGCCGTCAAGCCCACGACAGGCAGGGAGTAATAGCCAATATCAACAAGCTGACGCAACAAAAGGCGCCCGTAATAGGGCGGCGCAAAACTGTGGTAAATGCCGCGCCCGGCAAAAGCGGACAACCGGCCAACCGCCCCGAAAAAGGACAATGTTCCCGCGCCAATTCTTTCAAACACATCCAGTGGATTAAAGCAGGAAACCTTGCAGGTTTTATTTTCGTTTGCGATATCCGCCATATCATCCACCCGTGTAAACGCGTTCGTATCTTTGGCCCAAGGCCGTCAAAATTTCGTACCCGATCGTGCCCGCCGCATCCGCCAGCGCATTCACCGTCTGGTGCGGGCCAATCATTTCGGCCCAGTCGCCGGGTTGTACCGCCGTATGCGTTGCATCCACGACAATCAAGTCCATGGTGACAGTGCCCAGAACAGGACAAGCCGTGCCATTGATATAGACATGCCCCGCCCCCATCGAAAGGGAGCGAAGGACGCCATCAGCATAGCCAAGCGCAATTGTCGCGGTTTTCACAGGGCCTGTCGCCGTGTATCTCGCACCGTAGCCAACCGTATTCCCCCTGTCAATCGAGCGGACCTGCAGGACGCGGGCCTTGGCCGTCACAACAGGGGCGAAAAGATTAGGGTTTGCGGGAACAGGGTTTATTCCATAAATCGCGCAGCCGGGGCGAGCAAGATCAAAATGATATACTGTTCCCAAAAGAATGGCGGCCGAATTGGCAAGACACCCGCGGCTGGGCAAGTTCATTTCAGCCATAACGGCTGTGAATGCCGCCAATTGTCGTGCATTCATTTCATGGTCTGGCACATTGGGGCAAGCCATATGGCTCATGATATAGCGCAGGTTTATTTTTTGCAGGGGATTGCGCCCGATCTTTTTGATATCCGCAGACACAAGGCCCAAACGGTTCATGCCCGTATCCACATGCAAAATTGCAGGCGCATTGTCTGCACGCGCCCATTGCTCCACATCTTCCGGCACGTTCAAAACGGGGATCAGGCTATGCGCGGCAAAGTCATCCGGCGTTGCGCCGCAGGGCCCGTTAAAAACATAAATTAAACTATCCGGCCCCAGCGCCTCGCGCAACGACAGGCCTTCATCAAAGGTCGCGACAAAGAAATGACGACAGCCCTGTTTTTCCAGCGTGCGCGAAACGGGAATTGCGCCCAGACCGTAACCATCTGCCTTTACAACCGCGCCGCAATCCGCACCGGGTTTCAGTTTTTTCTTTAAAAGAAGCCAATTGCGGGAAAGTGCATCCAGATCAATGGTCAGCGCTGCCAAACCCGCTGCCGTATCAGTCATAGTCCGGCGTCCTGTGCTCTTCAAGGTCGCTAAAGCGGGTGAATTCGCCTTCAAACTTCAGGCGTATCGTCCCAATCGGGCCATGGCGCTGCTTGGCCATGATGCATTCGGCAATATTGTGCGCTTCTTCGCAGCGCCGTACCCAGTCATCATGACGGGCGGCAAATTTATCGGGCGCTTCTTCGGGCCGCTGGCCGGGCTGTTCGCGCTCCAGATAATATTGCTCGCGATAAACGAACATGACCACGTCGGCATCTTGCTCAATCGAGCCTGATTCACGCAAGTCAGACAATTGCGGGCGCTTGTTATCGCGGTTTTCAACGGCACGCGATAACTGCGAGAGCGCCAAAACGGGAATATTCAGCTCTTTGGCCAGTGCCTTCAATCCACGTGTAATCTCGGAAATCTCTTGCACGCGGTTATCATTGCCGCCTTTGCCCGAACCCTGCAGCAACTGCAAATAGTCGACCACAATCAAGCCCAAATTATGCTGGCGCTGCAAACGGCGCGCGCGCGTGCGCACGGCGCCAATGGTCAGGGCGGGGGTATCATCAATAAACAAAGGCACCGACGACATTTCGCGGCTGGCTTCAACGAATTTGTGGAAATCCGTATCCTTTAGCTCACCGCTGCGAATTTTGTGCGAAGACACGCTGGCAAGGTCTGCCAAAATACGCGCAGAGAGCTGTTCTGCCGACATTTCCAGCGAGAAAAAGCCCGCAACCGCGCCTTCCTTGCCGCCCGATTGCATATGGGCGCGCGCGGCGTTAAAGGCAATATTCATGCCCAGCGCCGTTTTACCCATCGACGGACGACCCGCAAGGATAAGCAAGTCTGATTTTTGCAGACCACCCATTTTGCGGTCGATATCTGCAAGCCCCGTTGTCACGCCCGTAATATGTCCTTCGCGCTGATAAGCGACTTGCGCCATTTCAATGGCTTTGGTCAGCGATTGGTTAAAGGCGACAAAACCGCCGCGTGAATCCCCCGCTGTCGCAAGATCAAACAATCTTTTTTCCGCTTGTTCGATTTGCAAGGGCGCATCATTATCAACGTCATGCGCATAAGCTTCATTCACAACATCTTCGCCCAGCGCGATCAGGGCGCGGCGCAAATGCATGTCATAGACAATGCGCCCGTAATCCCCAACATTCACAACGCTAATCACATGCGCTGCAAGATCGGCCAGATACTGCGCCCCGCCCACATCGGCCAGATCGGTATCTTTGTCGAAATAGTTTTTCAGCGTGGCGGGGCTGGCATCTTGTCCGCGCTCGGTAAATTTCACAATGGCTTCATAAATGCGGCCATGGGCGGGATTGTAAAAATGCGCGGGCTTTAAATAATCGGACACCTTTTCCAGCGACCGGTTATTCACCAACAACGCCCCCAAAAGCGCCTGTTCCACCTCTTCATTGTGGGGAAT
>JAPPOU010000131.1 GCA_028817795.1 Alphaproteobacteria bacterium | reverse complement strand
CAACAGAAAAAAGCAGAAAGCGAGAAGGTTAAAGAAATAAATAGCGCTGTCGTATGCGGGAAAGGTGCTGCTCATGCCGCGATATCCAGCGCGGCCTTGATATGTGCGGGCAGGGTGGGCGCAGTGTCAAGGGTGACACGCCATGTACTGTCATCAACCTGCGTAAAGCCATGTTGGGCGTAAAGGTTTTTGACCATGCCGTTTTTAGGTGTTGGTAGATAGGTGCCCGCAAGGTTTTTGCACCCCCAGCGGCGGGCTGTTTCTGCAATTTGTGCCAAGAATGCCGTTTCCGCATCACGCCCCAGTACGCGGCAGCTCATTAAAAGCGTATCCATTCTGGCTTCGTCATTTGATTTTTCAAGGATGCAAACACCGACAAGCCCGTAATCGCCGTATTTGTCTTTTAGTGACATCCCCAAAACACGGTGCGTGGGGCTTTGCATCAGGCTTTCCACTTCATCCCGCGTACGGCGGCGGGTGGTCAGGTTGAACTGGTTTGTTTTGTTAATCAACTGTGTAACACGGCCAACATGCTGTGCGGCGGCTTCAAAGACATGCAGTTCCAGTTCCAGCGCTTTTTTGTAGTCTTCCTCGCTCATGCCCGATTGCAGGGTGCGGCGTGAATCTTCGGCGGCGATCATTGTGGCGCGTTTGCGGTCTTCGTCCGTGATTTCCAGTGTGTCGAACAAGTCTGTGCCACGCAGGATGTCGGGCAGGTATGCGGCTTCTTCCGGTACAAGAAGACATGTGACATCAGGCACGCGGTCTTGCACTTCCCCGATTTCCTTGGGCGAGTCATCGATAAAGACCAGCGCATTTGTGCTGATATTCAGCTTTTCGGCGATGCGGCGCATGCTGTCGACTTTGGAGTCCCAATGTACTTCAAAGGCCGAAATATGTTCGCGTTTTAAAACCATGGCGTCGTGGCTGTCAAAAGCGGCATAAAAGTCATCAGGGTTATTTTTGCTGGCGACAGCCAGAAGAATACCCCGGCTGTGTAAATGCAAAAGGTGTTTTTGAAATTCACGGTATGCGCTGCCGGGAAAATCATCAGCAAGAGCTAACCCTTCAACACCGTCTTCACCGACAATACCGCCCCAAAGGGTATTATCGGCATCCAGCACGATGCATTTTTTGGCGCTGATTGTTTGTGCTGCGATCAGGCGGCCTGCCTGTGTGCCAATCGTATGCCAAAAGGCTTCGGTATAAGGCTGCCGGTATAAATGCCATTTGCGGGCGTCGTGCGCCTTTTCCGCGCCCGTTTTTCGCAATAGGGCGTTCAGGTCAAGGATGTGCAGGCGTGGGATGGAAGAGATGTTTTTAATCCATTGTTCCAATATTTCTGCGTGTAAAACACTGCCAGAGATTGGTTGCAAAATTTCGGCCCCGTCAAAACCGGGCAGGGATGGATAGGGGGGCGTTGATACAATGAGTGTACCGGAAAACTTTTCGCGTAGGCCGGATAAGGCGCTGACAAAGGCCATTGTTTCGGCCATCAGTTCTGTTGCAGCTGTGGCATCCCCGCACAAAAAGCGCTGTAATAGCTCTGGAAACATATCTTCCAGCCGCCATAGGATAACCAGTGCATCTATGTTCTCTGTACTCAGAACGCTTGCAGGGTCTGCGCACAGGCGCTGTAGTTGGTTAAATGGCGCGATCGTGATATGCGGGTTCTCAAAACCTTTTGATAAAAGATGCGTGCCCAGATAAGGCTCAATGGGTTCTGCCGTCATGCTACCGGCAACGGCGACATGGGGGGCAGGTGGCATGGCTTCCGTTTTGCCTTGCAGGTGTTTGCGCCACTGGCTTTTGGACTCTGTGACCGTCATGTGCGGTTATACCTTGACGTTTTTTTCCTGCAGGGTTTTACGGGCAAGGCCAATCGAAGACATTTTCATGATTTCCTTTGTCGACAGACGGACATCAAAAGTGTCCTCAATGGCAGCGACCAGATTCATGGCGGCCAGGCTATCCCATTTTGAAAGATTGTCCGGCGACGTATTGTCGTTCAGTTCAGCGGCGTCCACATCAAGGACTTCTGAAAATAGCTGAATAAGTGCATCACCCATAATATTTCCCCACACGTTATGCGCACAAATTATATCAAACACCCACCCATTCGCGAGGGAAATTTTTTCAGTGGCACTATATCTTTGCGGGAATTTTTTAGAGTTAATGCAATTTTTAATTGTATTTTAACGGTCTGAATACTACAGTACAACCATAGGGACGGAGGTTCTCTCCGATTCATCTCGTTATTCAGGATATTCAAAGGGGCTTTATTATGATGCACACGACACAGGAAAATGCAAATTTTCAACCTGAGGTTGAAAGTAAGAACGCTGTCGATGCCTCTACCGCGCAAAGAGTGGGGGGCACGCTCCAAAGCAGGAATGTACGTATTCACAACCGGCGTACCAGTGTGCGGCTGGAGCCGGAAATGTGGCGCGATCTTAATGAAATTGCGGGTATTGAAAAATGCTCTATTCATGATCTCTGTGGGGCTGTGCATGATTTGAAAGACCCAAACATGTCGTTTACGGCCGCGCTCAGAGTTTTCTTGATGGAATATTATCGCGCGGCAGCGCAGGTCAGTGACCAGGTCAGCCAAGTGCAGCGCATGTTAAAAGATGCGATATCTGGACGGGGATAGTCTCTCTTGGGAGCTTAGTCTTTTTTCTGCGCCTGCAGTTGGTACTGCGTGGCTTTCTTGGGGTCTTTGTTAACCCCCATGCCTTTTGCGTACATTTCCGCCAAGCGTGCGGCGGCATGTGTGTCGCCTTTATCTGCGGCGCGTTTGTAAAAGGGCAGGGCTGCGGGATAATTTTTGGGAAAGGCACCTTTGCGGCCTTCAAACAATAAGTCACCGGCTTTTTTAAGCCAAAAGGGCGAGGCTGGGGGCGTTTTGGCAATTGTGCGAGCCCATTTGAGTGCCAGAATAGCCTCTTGCGGGGCGCCATCCCCTTTGGCGTACAAT
>JAPPOU010000105.1 GCA_028817795.1 Alphaproteobacteria bacterium | reverse complement strand
TTTCCACCAGTTTTGTCTTGCCAAGGCCGGGCAGACCAAGCAGCAGAAAATGCCCGCCGGATAAAATGGCGGTCAGGCACAGGTCCACAACTTCCTCTTGCCCGAAAATCACGGTGTGCACGCTTTGACGTGCCTGCCGCAGCTTATCGGAAAGGGTAGGGACATCTTTTTCCAGTTCAGCAGTCATTTCGGCGGTCAGGGGGGTGACGGACATGGCGGGTTTCCTTTCGCTTCATGCAGTATGGACGCGATCACGCAAAGGTTCAAATATTACGATAATGAAAAACACCTTTTATGCGACATAATATGGCGGTATGGGCGCGGGGGTGGAAACGGGGCATGAAAACAGCGTATGTATATGGGATATGAAACCGCACGATTTTTCAATGCCAGATAACAATGACGCGCAGGATATTTCCGATGCTTTGCTGACGGCGCGCTTGTCTACCTATGTGCCGCAGCGGCGGCAAGACCAAAATGCCGTTATCAAGGGGCGTAAGCTGCGCGAGTCGGCCGTGCTGGTGCCGGTGTTGCTGGCGGGCGGTGTGCCGCGTGTGCTGTTCACCAGGCGAGCGGGTCATTTGTCGACGCATGCGGGGCAGGTCAGCTTTCCCGGTGGGCGGCGCGATCCGGAAGACAGTGATGCGATTGCCACCGCGCTCAGGGAAGCATGGGAGGAAGTGGGTCTTGTGCCTACAGGTGTGCGCGTGATTGGCGAGCTGGACCATTACGTCACGATTACCGGCTATCATATCACCCCTGTTGTTGGTATTGTCACGCCACAGAAGTGGACGATTGATCCCGGTGAAGTGGATAGCGTTTTTGAAGTGCCCTTCAGCCATGTCAGGACGCCGGGCGTTTTATCACTGCGCCATGCGGAAATGGATGGCGGCACATTGCAGTATTACGCGATGGATTGGGATGAACATCATATTTGGGGCGCAACCGCCGGGATGCTAAGGAATTTGCTGGATGTCATTGAAGACGCATAAAATATCCCGCGTGGCGTGGATGGCAGCGGACGAAACGGTGAAGGTCATGGCCGCGCTGGGCCGCGATAAAGCCCGTTTTGCAGGGGGCTGCGTACGCGATGCGGTGGCAAATGTGCCTTCTGCCGATATTGATATCGCGACAAGCTTGACGCCGCCCGAAGTGATGGCGCGTTTAAAAGATGCCAAGATACAATGCGCGCCCACAGGGTTAAAGCACGGTACGGTAACGGCTATTGTGAATGGCAAGCCGTTTGAGATTACAACGCTGCGCGTCGATGTCGCCAATTTTGGCCGTCATGCAGATGTGCGCTTTACCAATGATTGGCAAAAAGACGCGGCGCGGCGCGATTTTACGATCAACGCCATGTTCGCGGACATGCTGGGCACGGTCTATGATTATTTTGGCGGCATCGAGGATTTACGCCTTGGCCGGGTGGTGTTTGTGGGTGATCCTGAACACAGGATCAAGGAAGACCATTTACGCATTTTGCGTTTTTTCCGCTTTCAGGCGCGTTTTGGCAAGGGTGCGCCCGATAAAAGAGCATTGGACGCTTGCGCCGCGCAAGCGCAATTGATCGGCCGGCTGTCGGCAGAGCGTATCCGGCAAGAAACATTGAAGATATTGGAAGCTGATAACTGCGCTACTGTTTGGCGTATTATGCTGGCGCGGGGGATTGTTACGCAGTTTTTGCCCGAAGCCATGTGCATTGACGCGCTGGAAGAATTGGTACGGTTGGAGCGCAGGTTTGATAGCGACACCTTCGTTCTCCGCCGCCTTGCCGCGCTGTTGGATGTCACGCCGGGGGGGATTGATGACATTGTATCTGCTTTGCGTTTATCGGGCGTGCAGGCCGGGCAATTGCGGCGCATGATTGTAAAACCCATGCCGGTGTCCACATTGATGGACCATGCAGAGGTGCGGGCGCTGGTATATCGCGCCGGTAACGATACGGCGCGTAATCTTTTGCTGCTGGCGGCGGCGAAAGAAGGTGATGAAAACGACCTTGCCAATCTTTATGACTGGGCCACGCGTTTTCGCGCCCCGCGTCTGCCCATTGAACCTGCAGATATTTTGGGCTTGGGTGTGCCCTCCGGCCCGGATGTCGGCACGATTTTGCGCAGCGTTGAAGAATGGTGGATCGCCGAAGACTTCCGCCATGGCCGCACGGCGTGTCTTGAGCGGTTGAAAGAGGCTGTTAAGGCGCAAAAGAAAGCTTAATTTTAGGCTGTAGACTCAATTTAACCAGAAATAGATTGTTGCCATCAGGCACACAGCGCTGATGATGTGACGGTCAGATACGCGCCGTGGGCCCCTTTGCTTGCGGCTCTATCGCGGACCATTGCAGGTCGCCCAACAAAAATAATTTACTCATGCAGCGTGGCCTCTGTTGTTGAATCACAACAGAGGCCACGCTACAATCAAAAAGTTAAATTGAGGTCTTTGGAGCATTTCATGACTGAATGTATCTTTTGCAAGATCATCGAAAAAAGACCGGACCCGACACTGACGATATTTGAAAATGAACACGTCATTGGACAAATATCATTGCAGCAAAAGCCTGGCAACCATGGCCATGTCCTCGTTATCCCTAAGCAGCACGTTCAAAACATTTATGAATTGCCAGACGAATTGAATGCGCCACTCATGTCAGCGCTTCGCTTGCTGTCACGGGTGGTCAAGAAGGCTTTTGCGGCAGAGGGCATTCATATCCGGCAGAACAATGAGCCTGCCGCAGGACAAGATGTTTTTCATCTGCACTTTCATGTCATCCCGCGATACCAAGAGGATGAGTTTGATACCCAGGCGTATGAAAGGCTACCTTTAGAGAGGCGTCAGGAACTGGCAAAAACTTTGGTGGATGCGCTACAATTAAAAAGTTAAATTGAGGTTAGACCCTAAATCTTCCCACGCTTTAACCCTCGCAATATAAATCGCTCCGGCGCAAGATGTGGCATCAGGGTATTGGGCACGGGCAGGGCATCGCCTGTCATAAGGGCTGCGATAATGTCTCCCGCAATCAGGGTGCCTGAAAGGCCATGCGATCCGAATCCTGTGGATATATAAACGTTGTCATGAACGGGAACATCTGCGGTGACGTTCTGCCCTTTACGCAGGTCTGCGAAAACATCAATGCAGGCGGCATAATTGGGGGCACGACCTATAATGGGCAGCTTATCAGGCGTTGTGACGCGGTATCCGGCGCGGGATGAAAGAATGCGCGGCGTATCGGGAAAGAGATGCGGTAGGTGTTTTTGCAATCGCGCAATATTATCCGCGTCATCTTCCGGGCGTGTGCCTGCTGTGCCGGGCGGTTCTTTTTGAAAGGTGGCGCCAATGTAATGCGTGCCCTCGACGGCGGGGGTGATATAGCCATCGTGGCAGATGACCGTATCCAGTTCTTTACTTTCTTTCGTGGCCGCGATCATCGTCATCTGCCCGCGCAGGCTCTCCAGCGGCAGCCATGCGGTTTCAGCAAAGGCCATGCTGCCCATGCCTAGCGCAATGATAATAGGGTCATCGCCTTGGGGCAGTATATCGATAGATGTATTGAACTGTGTTTTGATATGCGGATGGTCTAAAAGTGCGGCGCAGAGGCTTGCGGGCGGTAAAAAACCGCCTGTGGGTTGTGACAGCGCATTTCGCCCTTCATCGTATTGCGCAATGTTTTCAGGGTAAGTGTCTTGTTGTAACAGTTTTTGTGTGCGCTCTGTATCCTCAGCCGCCAGGTTCAGGTGTGAAACGCCGGATTGTTTCCAGCCTTCCACGGCGCGTTCTTTTAGAAAAGAGAGCGTGCGGCAAAAACCGTGCATGTGAAATGCCCCCATGGGGGAGGGATCGACGGTCAGCTTTGGGTATAAAACACCCAAAGGGTTCCCCGATGTTTCCATGGCAAAAGAGGCCTGTCGGTCAATCACTGTTACGGCTATGCCTTTTTCAGCCAATGCGCGTGCAGCCGCGCAACCTGCCAGCCCAGCGCCCAGAACGGTGGCTTTTCCGGGTGTCTTGGTGCTTTTGCTTGTGCCGGGCATTGTGGCAACGGTCATGTCGCGTTTTGTGCCAAAGCCTTTTGTTTTCTGAACCGTAAAGCCTGCAGCGGTCAGTCCGCGCCGCACATGCCCGGCGGCTGAAAACGTCGCGGCCGTGCCGTCCGGTTGTGTGCGCAGCGCCATGTGCCTGAAAAGCGCGCCATCCCACATGCCGGGGTTTTTTGCAGGGGCAAAGCCGTCAAGATACCACGCATCAAACATCCCCTGCGTTTGCGGCAGCGTGTCTGCGATATCGCCAAAGACAAGGATCAGGCGCATATTCCCGATCGTGATATGGTGCATTCCCTCTGCCATCGGCGGGTATTGCGCTTGAAGATTTTGCGCCAGTGTCGCCAGTTCCGGCCAGTGCGCATGAATACGGGCAAGGTCATCTATTGCAACAGGATGTTTTTCAAATGACACGTAAACCAGCCGCGCATTGCTTGGCGCATGGTCCTTAAAGGCTTTTGCTGTCAAAAGAAAATTTAGCCCTGTGCCAAATCCCAGCTCTGCAACATGGAAGGCTGTTTTGTCCTGCAGTGCGGCAAACCGCGCAGGCAGGTTATTGCCATCCAGAAAAACATAACGCGACTCCCCAGCCGCGTCCTGGGGCTGGAAATACACATCCCCGTAATCCGCGCTTGTCAGCGTGCCGTTTTCTGCCCATTGCAAACGGGCGGGTTTCAATGCCACAATAAGCTCCCTCATATGGGGTTGTGCCGGTAAACTAACGGTCTTTCGGGGTATGATAAAGGTCTTATTCGTTTGTACGGGAAACATCTGCCGCTCGCCAACGGCTGAGGGGGTTTTGCGCCATTTGGCAGATGCGGCGGGGCTGAGCGATTATTTCATGATTGATTCAGCAGGCATACAGGCCTTTCACGCAGGCGAAGTGCCGGATGCGCGGAGTATCAAGACGGCAAAAAAGCGCGGCGTTTGTTTAAAAGACCAGACGGCACGCGCTCTTGCGCAGGATGATTTTGAAAATTTTGACCATATATATGCGATGGATCACGGCCATTTCACGCATATGCGGAACAAGGCGCCGGATGTCTTTGCTGAAAAAATCACCCTGTTTTTGCCGGGGCAGGACGTGCCGGACCCGTGGTATGGGAACGATGCGGGATTTGATAAGGTTTATGAGCTTATAGACAAAGGTGCTGCCGCTATTCTGGCGGCGTTAAGAAAGGAACATAACCTGCCATGATGACAGATGCGATCCGCCGGGAAATCGAAGAGGCGATGGATGCAAAGGCTGTGTCCATAGCGCCCCTGTCTGCCGCGAATAACGCGCAGATATACCGCCTTGATTTTGGCGATATCGGGTATCGCGTGGCCAAGGTCGCGGAAAAAGGCCTTGATACCGAAGCCTTCATGCTGCGCTTTTTAAAGGAGAAAACCGAACTGCCCGTGCCGCAGATTGACTACGGCAACGAGCACGTGATGATTATGGAGTTCATCGAAACGCATTACAGCCTTGACGCCCGCGCCCAAAAAGATGCCGCGCACCACCTTGCCAAGCTGCATGGTATCAAAGGGGATATGTACGGGTTTGAACGCGATACAACCATAGGCTCCCTGCGCCAGCCGAATGTGCAAAGCGCAAGCTGGCATGCATTTTTTGCCGAGCAGCGCTTGATTTACATGGGTCGCCGCGCTTTGGAAGAAGGTAAAATTGATAAAGACCTGATGAAAAAGATCGAGGCGCTGGCCTCCCGCCTGTCGCAATATATCGATGCGCCTGAAACGCCGGTGCTGGTACACGGCGATGTGTGGAGCGGTAACGTATTGGTGGGCCATGGCTGCATTGCAGCCTTTCTTGACCCTGCCATTCACTATGCAGACCCGGATGTCGAGCTTGCCTTTATCAAGCTGTTCAATACGTTTGATGCGTATTTCTTTGCGCGTTACAACGATATCCGCCCCATCCGCCCCGGTTTTGAAACGCGGGCGGATATTTATAATATCTATCCCCTGCTCGTGCATGCGCGCTTGTTTGGCACGTCCTATGCGCGAAAAGCAAAGCGATTGGTGGAAAAGTTTGTTTAAACGAGCTGCGGTGCAAAAACGCCGATAGTTTTTGACACAAAGGCTTCAATGTCTTCCGTGCCAAAGGTTGCGGGGTTGAGGCGTCCGTCGATAATCAGCCCCGTCAGGCCGTGGCACAGGCTCCAGATCGCAACAGTTAAAAACGGTGTTTCCACATCCTGTGATGTGCGGGCCGTCAATGCGGCGGAAATCAGCGCATAGCTTTTGCCCGCCGTCATGCCAAGGGTCGGGTATTTTTTAATGTCTGCAATGTCATGCCCCGACATCAGTTGAAACAGCGCCGTATTGTCCCGCGCAAAGCGGATATAGGATAAAATCAGCTTTTCAATACGCGCGCGCGCATCGCGCACACCTGTTGCATCTTCGGCCATTTGCAGGGCTAGGCGTTGAAATCCTGTTTCGGCAATGGCGGCCAGCAGCGCTTCCTTATCGGCAAAGTGGCTATAGGGCGCGGCCTGTGATACGCCTGTCGCCCGCGCGGTGGCGCGCAAAGAAAGCTTGCTGGTGCCCTCGGTTTCAAGAATATGCAGTCCCGCCGCGATCAAACATTCCCTGAGGTCGCCATGGTGGTAACTGAATTTTTTCTGGAATCCCTCAACTGTGGCTGTCATGCCGCTCCCCTTTAAAAAAATTAAACCCGCCATCATCTTGGCACTGTCCAGATGCGGCGTCAAGGAAAGGCGGTTGATCTTTTTGTATGAAAAGCGCAGAGTTGCGGTATGAAAAACGTTTTTGCCTTTTTGTCTGTTTTGGTGTTGGCGGGGTGCGCCGGCGTTCCCGTGACAACCGATATTGCGGCCTGTCCGGCCACGGATCTTTCCCATGTCGTTTTTTTTGATGGCAAGCCACCGGGCGGTGCGCCGGTTTTGCAAGGTCCGGACGCTACATGGACCCTGCCGCAGCACGGCGATGTCTATCTGGAATGCCATTACAGCGATGGCTTTATCCGGATGCAGAAGATGCCAGGCGGGGTATCATCCTGCACTATGACAGGCAAGCTGTTGCGGTGTAAGGCGGAGATTTAAAGACTATCCAAGGTCCCTTGCAGAATTTGCGCGGCGGCCTGTGCGTCGATGACTTTTGCGCGTTTTTTGCGTGATAGGTCAAGATCATCAATCAGCACCTGTTCAGCGGCATGGGTTGAGAGGCGTTCATCGAAAAAAGTGATAAGCGGGTCAAAACCCAGCGCCTCTTTTTCTTTCAAGAGGTTATCGGCAAAATGTTTTACGGAATCTGTGCGTGGGCCGGACGAGCCGTCCATGTTCAGGGGCAGGCCGATCACAAAGCCCGCAATGGCGTATTCCACGGCCAACGCGGACAGGGTGGCTACGTCATCCTTGAATTTTTTGCGTGGAATGGTTTTTAGCGGCGTTGCCAGCGTCAGTTCCGGGTTCGACAGGGCAATCCCCAGCGCGTTTTTGCTCTGGTCGATGCCCGCAAGGCGTTTTCCGGCGGGTAAAAGTGCTTTCAGTTCTTTTAATGAGACAAGAGGCATGATAAATTTTCGTTTCAATAATATGAACAAGAGGGCGGAATGTCTATTGATAAAAACACCGTGGAAAAGGTGGCGCGGCTGGCGCGTATCCGGCTGGAGGATGACAAGGCTGAACAGCTGGCGGGTGACCTGAACAAGATTTTGGGCATGATTGCCGAATTGAACGAGGTTGATACCGCCGGCGTGGAGCCGATGACAGGCGTGATCGACATGAAACTGCCCGAACGTGAAGACAAGATTACCGATGGCAATAATGTGGATGCTGTCCTGTTGAACGCACCTGAGCAGACGGCGGGCTTCTTTGTGGTACCAAAGGTTGTGGAGTAGAACGATGGCAAACTTAACGCATCTGACGATCAAGGCCGCGCTGGACGGCCTTTCAAAAAAAGAATTCACGGCAACCGAGCTGGCCGAGGCGCATATCACGGCGGCGGAAGCGGCGCGGCATTTAAACTGCTTTGTCACCGAAACTTTTGACCATGCGCGCGCGCAGGCCAAAGAATCCGATGCGCGTTACGCCAAGGGCGATGCAAAGCCGCTGGACGGCATTCCCATTGCCATGAAGGATTTGTATTGCACCAAGGGTATTCAAACCACGGCCTCCAGCAAAATTCTGGAAGGGTTTAAACCGCCCTATGAATCCACCGTATCATCGCAAATGTTTGATGATGGCTGCGTGATGTTGGGCAAGGCGGCGCTGGATGAATTTGCGATGGGTTCATCTAATACAACCTCGGCCTATGGCAATGTGATTAACCCGTGGCGCTCGACCGCGCATGACAAAGACCTTGTGCCCGGTGGTTCGGGCGGCGGTTCGGCGGCGGCGGTGGCGGCGCGTATTGCCATGGGTGCGACAGGCACGGATACGGGCGGCTCCATCCGCCAGCCTGCGGCCTTTTGCGGTATTGCGGGGATCAAGCCCACCTATGGCCGGTGCTCGCGTTTTGGCATTATTGCCTTTGCATCGTCGCTGGATCAGGCAGGCCCAACGGCGCGGACTGTTGAAGATTGCGCCTTGCTGTTGAAATCCATGGCAGGGCATGACCCGAAAGATTCAACATCTGTTAACCGCCCGGTGCCGGACTATGCGGCGGCAATCGGCAAAAGCGTGAAGGGCTTAAAAGTTGGCGTGCCCAGGGAATACAGGATGGACGGCGCCAATCCTGAGATTATGGCGCTGTGGGATAAAGGCGTTGAAATGATGAAGGATGCGGGCGCTGAAATCGTTGACGTATCGTTGCCACATACAAAATATGCGCTGCAAACCTATTACGTGATCGCGCCTGCCGAATGTTCATCGAACCTTGCCCGTTATGATGGCGTGCGTTACGGCCTGCGTGTTCCGGGTGACAACCTGATTGACACCTATGAAAAGACCCGCGCTGCGGGTTTCGGGGATGAAGTAAAACGCCGCATATTGATCGGCACCTATGTGCTGTCGGCGGGTTATTACGATGCCTATTACAACAAGGCGCGCAAAGTGCGTAAGTTGATCTGGCAGGATTTTATTGATGCCTATCAAAAGTGCGATGTTTTGCTGACGCCCACCGCGCCCACCACCGCTTTCGCCATTGGCGAAAATACGCAAGACCCCGTCACGATGTACCTGAACGATATCTTTACTGTTCCGGCCTCTATGGCGGGGATGCCGGGCCTTAGCCTGCCCGCGGGTTTGTCATCCGATGGTCTGCCGCTGGGCCTGCAGCTTTTGGGTAAGCCCTTTGATGAGGAAACCATCTTTACGGCGGGCGATGTGCTGGAAAAAGCTGTAGGCTTTGATGCCCTGCCACAAACATTGCAGAAGGCGGCATAGGGGATATAAATGGCCTTGCTTTCCCTCTACCCCGATATCGCGCCCTATAAAACAGGCGCGATGGATACCGGCGACGGGCATACCCTTTACTGGGAAGCCTGCGGTAATCCGGATGGTGTGCCCCTTGTGTTTTTGCACGGCGGGCCGGGCAGCGGTATTGCGGGATGGAACCGCCAGTTTTTTGACCCTGAAAAATACAACATTATTTTGTTTGACCAGCGGGGCTGCGGCCAGTCCAGGCCCTTTGGCAGTCTTGACAATAATACGACCGCGCATCTGGTAAAGGATATCGAGCAATTACGTTCTTTGCTGGGCATTGACAGCTGGGTTGTCTTTGGTGGTTCGTGGGGCGCAACGCTGGCGCTGGCCTATGCCGATGCGCATGCCGATAAAATACAGGCGCTTGTGATGTATGGCATCTTTTTGTGCCGCCCGCTGGAGCTGGAAGCGATCTATCACGATGGCGGCGTTGCCAGCCAGGTGTTCCCGGATGTGTTTGAAGACTATCTGGCGCTCTTGCCCAAAGAAGATAGGGCTGACCCCATTCAAGGATACAAAAAGCTTTTTGATGGCCCTGATGCTCTTCGCGCATTGGATATGTGGACGCGGATTGAAAAGAAAGTTGCAGATATCGTCGTGACCGATGCGCAAATGGAAGAGGGCATGGCAGATGCAGCGCATGTGAAATCCGTCGCGCTCATCGAAAACCATTATTTCCTCAATAACGGTTTTGTGGATGGTGATGCGCTTCTTGGCCGTATTGGCGCAAAGCTTGCGCATATCCCTGTGCATATCGTGCAGGGCCGTTACGATATGGTCTGCCCCTTTAAAACGGCGTGGGAACTGCACAAAGCCGTGCCGCACAGCGTACTGCATGTGATAGATACCGCCGGGCACAGGGCGCGGCACCCGCTGATGGCGGATAAACTGGTTGCGATTATGAATGATCTGGATGTCATGGAGGCAAAAAATGTCAAACGCGCTCATTAAGGGTGAAACGGGTGAATGGGAAATTGTGATCGGATTGGAAGTCCACGCGCAGTGCCTATCGCAGTCAAAGCTGTTTTCCGGCGCTTCGGCGGTTTTTGGGGCTGCGCCCAATGAACATGTCAGCACGGTTGATGCGGGCTTTCCCGGTATGCTGCCCGTCATTAACGGGCATTGCGTATCGCAGGCTGTGAAGACAGGGCTGGGCCTCAATGCAAAAATCAACCTGCATTCGGTGTTTGAGCGCAAAAACTATTTTTACCCCGACCTGCCCCAAGGCTATCAGATTTCGCAATACCAGCACCCTATTGTGGGCGAAGGAGAGATTGAAATTGATCTCCCCGACGGTTCTACAAAAGTGATCGGCATTGAACGCCTGCACCTTGAACAGGATGCGGGAAAATCACTGCACGACCAGCACCCGCAAAAAAGTTTTGTGGATTTGAACCGCTCCGGCAACCCTCTGATGGAAATTGTTTCAAAGCCCGATATGCGCTCAGCCGATGAAGCGGCGGCTTATGTGACGAAGCTGCGCACCATTTTGCGTTATCTTGGCACCTGTGATGGCAATATGGATGAAGGATCGATGCGCTGCGATGTGAATGTTTCTGTGCGTAAGCCCGGCGATGAACTGGGCACGCGGTGCGAAATTAAAAACGTGAACTCCGTCCGCTTCGTGCACCAGGCCATCGAGCACGAAGCCCGCCGTCAGGTTGAGGTGATTGAGGGCGGTGGCGAGATTAAACAGGAAACACGCTTGTTTGATACCAAAAGCGGCACGACACGGTCCATGCGGTCCAAGGAAGATGCGCATGATTACCGTTACTTCCCTGACCCCGATCTCTTGCCGTTGGTGCTGGAGCAATCCTTTGTCGATGCGATCAACGATAACCTTCCTGAACTGCCAGATGCCAAGAAAAAGCGCTTTATCGGTGATTTGGGGCTTACGCCTTACGATGCGGGCGTATTGGTTGCGGAAAAAGAGCGGGCGTATTTTTATGAATTTGCCGTGAAGGGTCGCGATGGCAAGCTTGTTGCCAACTGGCTGCTTACCGAGCTTTGGGGGGCGCTGAACAAAGCAGAAAAAACCCTGTCGGAAAGCCCTGTATCAGCAGAGCAACTAGGCGGGCTTGTGGGTCTTATCTCTGACAATACGATTTCGGGCCGTATCGCCAAGGATGTCTTTGCCGAGATGTTTGCAACTGGCAAAGACGCTGCCGTGATTGTGGATGAAAAGGGCCTGAAACAGGTGACAGATACGGGCGCGATTGAAAAAGTGATTGATGAAGTTCTTGCCGCCAACCCCGATAAAGTTGCGGAATATAAGGGCGGTAAAGACAAGCTCTTTGGCTTCTTTGTCGGGCAGGTGATGAAACAATCGGGCGGTAAGGCTAACCCCGGTATCGTTAACGAACTGTTGAAGAAAAAGCTGTGATTACTGTCTGGTTGCTCAACGGCCTTGTCATCGTCATCTTTTTGGTGATGGCGCAATACGTTTATTACGACTGGAAATTGGGCGCGGCGGCAACGCCCAGCTCATCCCGCGCCATTCGTGCTGTCATTGACGTGCTGCCGGAAAACGCAAAAAATATTATTGAGCTTGGTTCCGGCTGGGGCGGCATGGCAAAGGCTGTGGCGCAGGCGCGCCCGGATGCACAGGTGACAGGCATTGAATTTGCCCTCTGGCCCTATCTTGCTTCAAAACTAAAAGCAGGAGGCCTTTCAAACCTGACGTTCCTGAGGCAGGATTTTTTTAAATACGATCTTTCCACCGCAGATGTTGTTTTATGCTACATGCCGCCCGAAATGATGGAGCGTTTGCCACCAAAACTGAAAGCAGATTTAAAGTCGGGTGCGGTGATTATCAGCAATTCCGCCGACCTTCCCGGATTCTCCGCAGAAAAGAGCGTGCAATTGACAGGGTTCCTTGCCGAGAAAATTCTGGTATATAAGGTGGTATGACAAAGCTAATCGTTTTTGATGTGGATGGCACAATCCTTGATTCATGGGGCGGGTTTAGGCGCATTGTTGAAATGTATTCCCGCGATAACGGCCTGCCTATTCCATGTTTTGACAGCATCCGGCGGGGCTATCACGATCCGCACAGCCACGATTATAAATGGGGCCTGCCGCCGGGTGATGAACAGGCACGACATTTGTATGCGACCTTTAGCCTGAGCGACCGGTATGCAACATCGGGCGATCCTGAACACACGCCGTTGTTATTCGATGGCGCGGAAGACTTGCTGACCGAGCTGAAAGACCTTGGTTATACGCTGGCCATCATCACGTCAAAGGCGGAAGACCCCTTAAAGCATATGTTCGAATACCACAATATCGGCAGTTTGTTTTCGGCATGGCGGTGCCTGAATGACATCCGCCGCCGTGGCGAGAAAGAAAAACCGGAGCCGGACATGCTGTTCAGCGTCATGGAAGAATTAGGCCATGCACCGGAAGACACGGTGATGATCGGTGATACGACCATGGATATCATGATGGGCTGCAATGCGGGTACATCGACCATTGGCGTGACATGGGGAACGCACCCGCGTCATATGTTGGAAACGGCAGGCGCGCATCATATTGTTGAGACACAAGTCAAAGATGTGGGCGATGTCATCCGCCGCATTTTTGAAAACGGGGAAGGGCGCTGACAGACATGACGATCCGAAAAAAATTCCTTTGGGGCGCTTTGGTGTTTTTGGCGGGGATGGCCACCTGCGCTATTGGTGTCGGCTATGGCTGGGTGCATATGACGAGGCCCGCGCCAGACCTGTCCGACCGCCTGAAAAGCGGGGATATTGTTTTCCAGACGGATACATCAGAACAGTCATGGCCCGTGATGCTGGCAACGCGCAGCCTTTATTCGCATGTCGGCCTTGTGCGTGTGGCGAAAGACAAGAACGGCAAGCGTAAGGCAACGGTGCTGGAAGCCGTGAACCCTGTGCGTGAGATTGATTTTTCAGACTGGGTACAGCGCGGGTTGGCAGAACGTATATTGGTCAAGCGTATCGGCAACCTTGATATCACAGGCCGCACCGGGCGCAAGATTGTTGACACGGCGCTGGCATTTTCCACGCAGCAGATCGATAAACCCTATGACATTTATTTTCGCAGCGCGGATGACACGTTTTACTGCAGCGAGCTTGTTTACGATGCTTATAGCGCAGCAGGCATAGAGGTTGGGCAGATAGAAAAAGTATCTGACATGGCGCTTGATGCCGCGCCGGTGCAGGCCTTGATACACCAGCGCATGAAACGTCATCCTGACTGCCTTGAAAAAGGCGCGACAGATGTCGATGCTTGTATGGCAATTATCAAGGCACAAGAACTGGTCACGCCTGCATCAATTGCGGCGGATAAGAAGCTTGAAACCGTTTATTCAAATTACGGTGTGGATTAGGGCATTCTGCATTTGGAAAGAATCACGCGCCCCTGTGTAGGCAGGGGCCCAGCGTGGGCGACAGGTTGTCATTTATAAATGGGTACAAAGCGCGTTGGGTCCCCGCCTGCGCGGGGACACGGGGATTTATTAAATGCACAATGATCTAGTCTTTAGCGGTAACGCGACAGCCGTGATACTGACCTGCGGTTCGGACGCAGCGCGGGTTTTTCAACCGAGATAACGCCATCCAACCCACGCACTTGCTGCGCAAAATGTTCCGGTGCGTTCAGATAGAAAACGCCGATCTTGTCGAGTGCCGCGCCGCCGGAGCGAATGGTGATGCTGTTTTCAGCGCCGTTGCCTGCCGCCAGTTCTTTAATGCTTTGCATGGTGCGGGACGTCGCCGCCGTGAAATCGCGGCGCAGTGCAGGCGTGGGTGCAAGATTGACGTAAAACAGGCGCGCTTTGGCTTTTTGCCCAAAAGCACCGGCCAAATCTTTTTTATCCGCTTTTGCGGTTGCTTCAGTCATAACACCCTCTCAGTTCTCTATCGTTTCTCATAGTCTTTTTCTTATACGCATTCCCGTTTCCGAAAACGCATTAGACAGGGTATAAGCCGATTTTTCTCGGCTGTCAAATGATGAAATGCGCACAAGATGTTGAAAGAAAGGGGGATTTTAACATCTATATCTTGTGGACAAGCCTGTGGACAGGTATTTGTTTTCCAGATTGTTTTCTGTTTTTTTCAGCGAATCACCCCTTTTCACGCTGGTATGACGCGCTCGAAATTGATATGAAAACAATATGCATTTGGCAGACATGAAATCAGGAACATTATCTTATGATGTCATCGTTATTGGCGGCGGCATTGCAGGCCTGTGGCTGGCGGCGCGTTTGCGGCGTGCGGGGTATAACGTCATTCTGTTTGAAAAAGATACTTTGGGCGGTGCGCAGACTTTGGCATCGCAGGGCATGATTCATGGCGGGCAGAAATATAATATCGGCGGCGCGAAATCAGGCCCTGCCGCTGCAATTGCGCAGATGCCCGCCCGCTGGGATGCGGCGCTGGAGGGACGCGGGGAAATTGACCTGTCTGCTGTAAAAATTTTAAGTGATGCGCAAATGATGTGGGCCGCAGGATCAGCGCTGGACGGCGCGGCCCTGTTCGCGGCGGCAAAGGTCGTGAACGCGCAGACAGAAAAAATGAGCCCCGCAGATGCGCCGGATGTTTTTAAAGATATGCGCGGCAGCATGTATCGCCTGCCCGAAAAAGTTGTGGATGCAAAAAGCCTGGTCACAGCATTGGCGGCACTGCTGGAAGGGCGTGTGTTTCAGGGCCTGGCCGAAGCTGTATCACCTGCAGGCACGGTTGTAGTGAATGGACAGTCTTATAACGCCAAAGCCGTTGTGTTTACAGCGGGTGCTGGCAATGAAGATGTGTTTAAAATGCTGAACATATCGCAACAACAAACCCAGCGCCGCCCACTTCGGCAGGTGATTGTTTCAACACTGCAAGATGCTGTTTACGGCCACGGCGTGACAACCCAGCCAAAGCCGCGCGTCACCATTACCAGCCATGCGGTGAAGGGCGGGTATGTCTGGTATCTGGGCGGCGGCATTGCTGAAAAAGCAGCGGATATGGATGAAGATGAAGCCGTGTCTTTCGCCCAAAAAGAAATGGCGGCCATGTTCCCGCATATCAACTGGGATGATAAAACATGGCATACGCATTATATCGACCGCGCCGAGCCTTTTGATGCGGGTGGAAACATCGGCGATGGTCCGCATATTCAGCGCCGGGGCAGCATTTATGCCGCTTGGCCCATGAAAATGACCTTTGCCCCCATGATGGCCGATATGTTCATGCAGCATTTGCAAGATGGCGGCATTGTGCCGGAATTGAAAACCCTGCCGCCGCCCTTGCCTGCAGCGCAGGCTGGGCGGATGCCGTGGGAAGACAGTGATGAAGGGGTTGATGTCTATGCAGACAGCATTGTCGCCTGAATGTGTTTTGGAACAGCGCCCCTTTGCCAATACGGGCCGCAGCGTCAGCGTTTTGGGGCTGGGCACGGTCAAGTTCGGGCGTAATCAGGGCGTAAAATATCCGGGCGGCGATGGTTTTTCATTGCCGTCAGATCGCGATATATCATCCCTTCTCGATCTTGTGCTGGACCACGGCATCACGCTTTTGGATACCGCGCCAGCTTACGGCACATCGGAAGAACGGCTGGGCACAGTCATGGGGGCGCGCCGCAAAAAATTCTTCCTTGTCACCAAAACGGGGGAGGAATTTGAAAATGGCGCCTCCCAACATATTTTCACGGCAGAACATACAAGGATGAGCGTGGAGCGCAGCTTAAAACGTTTGAATACAGATTGCCTTGATTGCGTTCTGGTCCATTCCAGCCGCGATGATATGGCCGTTCTTTCAAAAACCCCCGTTCTTGAAACACTGGCGCGGTTAAAGGAGGAAGGAAAGCTTTTAAGCTTTGGCGCCTCTACCTATACGGTAGAGGGCGGAAAATTCGCGGCGGACTACGCAGATTGCGTAATGCTCGCCTATAACGAAAGCGATACGGCGATGATGCCCGTCATGGACTATGCCCGCGCAAAAAACCGTGCCGTGCTGATAAAAAAAGGGCTGGCATCGGGCCATGCGGGCGATGCGGCGGCCGCCGTGCGCTTTGCCACCGCGCCTGCTGGCGTCACGTCCATGGTCTTTGGCAGCCTGAACCCTGCCAATATATTGGCGAATATCAATGCCTTAATTAAGGATTGAAAAACAGGCAAAATCCTTTATCCTGCCCCCTTGTAAGGAGACGTGGCCGAGTGGCTGAAGGCAACGGTTTGCTAAATCGTCATACGTGGTAACATGTATCGAGGGTTCGAATCCCTCCGTCTCCGCCATTTTTTGTTGATTGTAGTTGCATCAAGGCGCTCAAAAAATTCAATGAGAATGCTTGAGTCGTGCTGCTTTTATTATTGGGATATTAGAGGAGTTTATGAGCGCATATTCCGCAGAAGATAAAGAGGCTGATAAAGAGAAATATTTTCATGAAATATGTGCGGAGTCTTCCAGCAAGCACATGTCAGCAGTTTGGCACATAGAAAGCTTATTTATAAAAAACTGTATTTATGTGTGTCTTGCAACATTTGTGGTGTCTCTTTTAGTTCTTTCGCATTTAGATGTGAATTCAATTTCTAAGGTTGTTTTCTGGCCTGTGTATACATCATGGGTTTTAGGCGTCGTTTCTCTTGTGCTTTCTACTGTTATGATGTTTCTAACAACATATACTAAGCACCTGACAGCTAATCTTTATTTTTACCTGTCTTTAAAAATGCCCTCAAAGGAACAAGGTGGCAAAGAGATAGAGAGGATCGAGAGCGCTTTAAAGCTGGATAAAAAGAACCAATATATATATCCTGCAGCTATACTTTCATCGGCGGCTTTAATATTACAAATAGTGTTCCTGCTGGTATTTGTGTCTGTTAATGCTGTGAGCTTTGTAACTACGGTTGGCTCTTGACCTCGTTGCTAAGGTTATAACGCTACCCCCACATATGCCCCTTCACCTCTTCCAAAAACGCCTGGTGCGTGGCGCGTTCCTCTTCCGAAGGGGGGAAGCTGCGGTGGGGGCGGTCTTGGGTTTTTATTTTAACGCGCCCGCCCGCGCCGTCGCGGCCAGAGGCGCCAAGGCCAAGGCCGTGCTGCCGTCCACCCAAAAGCTCCAGATAGACTTCGGCCAGTAATTCCGAATCGAGCAATGCGCCGTGGAGTGTTCGCTCGGTATTATCCACCTTGAACCGGCGGCAGAGGGCATCAAGGTTTGCAGGCTGGCCCGGAAATTTTTTGCGTGCCATCAAAAGCGTATCGGTCACGCGTGACATCGATAAGGCCTTGAACCCCGTCCATTTCAGCTCGGCATTGATAAACTTCATATCGAATTCCGCGTTGTGGATCACCAGCGTGGAATCGGCGATAAATTCTTTAAAATCGCCCACAACTTCGGCGAACAAAGGTTTGTCCTGCAAAAATTCCGTCGTCAGGCCGTGAACGCGCACGGCATCGGCCGGTACTTCGCGCTGCGGGTTTAAGTACACGTGAAAGATTTTACCCGTCGGCAGGTGGTTAATCAGTTCAAGGCAGCCAATCTCGACCAAACGGTCGCCGTCATCGGGGTCCATGCCGGTGGTTTCGGTATCCAGAACAATCTCGCGCAGGGCCATGGTTTATGTCTCTTTTTATTTTCCTGGCGCTGCCGCGCGCGGGTGGCTTGCGGAAATGCGGTTGATGATCTCGTCAAGCTGCTGGCGTGTGTCGTCCAGATCGCCGCCGTTTTCGATGATGTAATGGGCGCGTTTCCTTTTTTCGGCATCGGGCATCTGGCCCGCAACGACACGGTCAAATTTTTCCGATGTCATGCCGGGGCGTTCCAGCACGCGTTTTTTCTGCACGTCATGCGGGGCGGAGACCACAATCACGACATCCACGCGCTCTTCCGCGCCTGTTTCATAGAGCAAGGGGATATCCAGCGCCGCCATCGTATGGCCACGGGCGCGAATTTCCTCGACAAATTTATCGCTTTCTGCCCGCACCATGGGGTGCAGAATATCTTCCAGTTCTTTTTTACGGGCGCGGTCTTCAAAGACAAGACGGCCCAGAACGTCGCGGTCGATATATTCCTGCCCTTTTTCGTTCAGGGCCAGCGCTTCGGGGAATTTTTGGCCGGCGGGCTGTACGCCCCTGCCGCCCGGCTCCAAAAGAAAGTGCACGCAGGCGTCTGAATCGTGCACGGGAATGTTCTTTTCGCGCATCATATGCGCCACGGTCGACTTGCCCATGCCAATGGAGCCTGTCAGTCCGATCACGATCATATTGAATTCATCCTTTATCGTCTTTTTTTCCATTGTTAATTTATGGCGTCTATCATCATTTTGTACAGACCTTTGGTGATTTCGGGGTCTGTGCCGAACCAATATTCAAAGCCCAGACGTCCTTGGTGCAGCAGCATGGGCAGGCCCTGCACGACGGGGTTACCGCGCATGCGCGCGTCTTTCAGCAAGGGCGTTTTTTGCGGGCGATAGACAATGTCGCAGACTGTCGCCGTTTCCGGCAGATCTGTCAGCGGTAAGTCAAGTTTGGGGTGGTTGTCCATGCCAAGGCTGGAACAGTTGATAAGCATGGTGGCGTCTTTCAGCGCGTCGGCGCGGTGTTTCCATTCGACAATCTCTGCGTTTAGCTTGAATTGCTTAACGACGCGCTCGGCCTTTTCAACCGTGCGGTTTATCAACACAAAGTGTTTTGCACCCTCGGCCTTTAAAGAGGCAATAATCCCGCGTGACGCGCCGCCCGTGCCGACAACGACGACACGCGTGCCGTCCCAGTCCGGCTTTTGCATTTTCAGGCCTTCCATGAAACCAAAGCCGTCACTGTTAAAGCCGCGAATAACATCGCCTTGAAAAACGACGGTATTGACGGCGCCCGACATCAGGCAGCTTTCGTCATGGTCGGTAATCAACGGTAGCGCGGCTTCTTTTAAGGGGATGGTCAGGTTGCACCCCTTAAACCCGCGTTCGCGCAAAATATCAAAGGCGGCGGGCAGGTGTTCAGGCATGACGGCCATGGTCGTGTAAATGCCGTCAATGTTGTGGTGCTTGATCCAGTAATTGTGCAATTTGGGTGAAAGCGAATGCGACACCGGCCAGCCCAAAACGGCGGCTTTCAACGCGGGATCGCGGCCTTCATCCTCGTCTTCGTTTTTTTGTCCCATGACGCCCTTTTCACATGTTCGCAGCATTGTAGCAGGATGTGTAACACCGCTAAATACCTCAATATTTTAACATAACAATTGACAGGGCGCGAGCGGCCCAATATTATGCATAATATTTTGCAAGGAGTACACGTGACGAATCAAGACGCGAAAGCGGCAACACGAGTGTTGTACAAGCTGGCACGCAATGGCGGCACAAGGGCCGAGTGCAGGGCGTTGATCGCAGATGGCGGTGACGTGAATATTCATGATATGCGGGGCCAAACAGCGCTGATGTGGGCGGCGTGTAACGGGTTTGTGGATATTGTCCAAGCTTTGATTGATGGTGGTGCGGATGTGAATGCGCAGAACAGTGGTGGAAAAACAGCCCTGATGAAGGCTGTCGAGGTTGGCGCCAATAAATGCACGCAGGTGCTTTTGGATGCGGGGGCAGATATCAACGTACAGGAAAAGACGGGATGTACGGTATTAATGCTTGCAATTCTCCGTAGCGGAGAGGGCATGATTCATACATTGCTGGCGCGTGAGCCTGACATGTTGTTGACGAGTATTCATGGAAAGTCAGCCGTGGACATGTTGTCGTCCCGTGAACTGGTAAGAGATATTGGCCGTAAAATGCGTGCCATGACGGAATCGCAGATTGCGGCACGAAAGAAAAAGGAAATAGAAGATCAGTTTCGCGCTGCCGCAGACAGCGGCACGCAAAAAACGCGGCGTATTATTAAAGCAAAAGTAAGAAACCGGAGTATGTGCCATGACTAAGCTGCAAGACACAAGCCAAGAAGAACTTAACGGACATTTGCTCCGGGCGGCGCGTCTGGGCACGGATGATATGGCGGTAGAATTTTGCCGGGAACTTGTCACTGATGTGGGCGCGGATGTGAATGCCCGTGATCCGCAGGGCCATACGGCCCTGATGTGGGCGGCGCAGAATGGTCATGTCAATATGATTTCCACCCTTATTACATTGGGGGCGGATATAAATGCGCAAAATAATAGTGGCAATACTGCCCTTATGTTGGCTTCAGCAACGCAAGGGGGGCTTGGTGTGCGAGAGCTCTTAGTTGCAGGGGCGGATATAAATGCACAGAACAAAAGTGGATGTACAGCGTTGATGTATGCTGTCGGCAGCACACGCTCAGAAGCTTTGTCCGTTTTGCTGGATCATAGTCCGAACTTGCTTTTAAAAAGCGATAAAGGCGTAACAGCGAAAGATCTTTTGTTGTCAGTGGATACGCCGGATTCTGATGCCGAAAAAAGATTGTGTGACATGACAACGGAACAAGAGTTCCGTGCGGCTGCGGACAAGGGCACGAAAAAAGGGCGGCGTATATATCGCAAGATACCGGGAAGAGGGCCGACGCATGGATGAGATTATCAAAAACATGAGCGCGGAAGAAAAAGGGCAGAGAATTTGGAAGGAAATCGTGATGAAGGGCAAGGACTGTGATGCCTCGTTGTGCCTGGATTTGATTAAGAACGGCGCAGACGTAGAAGCGCAGGATATGTATGGATGGACGGTGCTGATGACAGCAGCAGCCGAAGGTTATGCGGATATCTGCGTGGCGCTGATGGATAAGGGCGCGGATGTGAATGCGGAGGATGAGTTTAGCCATACCCCTTTGATGTATGCGACCGTCAATGGCCATGCCGATGTTTGCGCATTGTTAATAGAAAGGGGTGCGACAGTGGATGCGCGCTATGGAGAGCGCGACACGGCATTGATGCTGGCTGCCGCGCGCGGTAAAATGGATGTCTGCATGATATTAATGGAAAACGGGGCGGATATAAATGCGCAGAATTTTTTTGGCGAAACGCCACTGATGTTCGCGACAAAAAAAGGGCACGTGGAAGTGCGGGCGGCGTTGCTGGAAAGGGGTGCCGCCATTGATAAGAGAAACGTGAACGGCCAGACAGTGCAGGCATGGGCGCAATCGCAAGGGTACCCAGACCTTGCGAAAACGTTTCATACGTATCATGTGCGTAAAACGTTTTCTGATGCGGCGGCGGCGGGCACCCCGCGTCGCCGGAAAATTCTCCGCCGCAAACCGGGGCAGGGATAAAGTTATGGATGAAACTGCCATGGGCATGAGCGCGGAAGAAAAAAGCCAGTATCTTTCCCGCATTCTTTCCAAAGGCGGGAAAAGTATTAACGAGTCTTTGTGCCTGGATTTGATTGAAGGTGGGGCGGATGTGAATGCCCGTGATGGTATTGATATGCCGCCATTGATGTGGGCCTTGATGTATGGTCGCACCCGTATTTGCCTCGCGCTGATAAATAAGGGCGCAGATGCAAATACAGACAATGGTCTGGGCGATACGGCCCTGATGTGGGCGGCTTGGCAAGGCAATGTAGAGGTTTGCAAGGTATTGCTGGAAAAAGGGGCGGATGTGAGCGTGCAGGACCGTGGCGGAAGAACACCGCTGATGTGGGCAGAAGAATATCGGCAAGACGCTGTTATCCAAATGCTGCAAGAAGCCCTTGTACGCAAAACATTTTCTGATGCGGGGGCGCGTGGCACAACGCGCCCCCGTAAAATTTACCGATTTACACTGCAATAAAGTTATGAAAACATAATGGGCGGTGCCGAAACCGTTTTTTTCCCTCGCGCAGCGTGCTAAAAATGCACGGCATGACAAAACATCACACAACAGATGCGCTGGTGATCGGCGCGGGGCCTGTCGGGCTTTTTGCGGTCTTTGAGCTGGGTCTTTTAGACATAAAAACACATCTGGTCGATATTCTCGACCGGCCCGGCGGCCAATGCGCAGAACTTTATCCTGATAAACCCATCTATGATATTCCCGCCCTGCCCGTCGTTTCAGGGCAGGAGCTGACGGACAGGCTGATGGAGCAGATCAAGCCGTTTGATCCTGTTTTTCACCTCAGCCAGATGGCAACAACGGTTGAAAAAACGAACGATGGCTGGCGCACCATCACAGATGCGGGCACAGTGATTGAATCGAAAGTGGTTATTGTCGCGGCGGGCGGTGGCAGCTTTACGCCCAAAAAACCGCCGATCAAAGGTATTGAGGAATTTGAAGGGACTTCAGTTTTTTATGCCGTCCGCAACCGCGCCGCGTTTAAGGGAAAGCGTCTTGTCGTGGCGGGCGGGGGCGATTCCGCGCTGGACTGGGCGTTGGATCTTTTCGCGGAAGCAGATGAGCTGACCCTTTTACATCGCCGTGATGAATTCCGCGCCGCGCCCCATAGCGTCGAGAAAATGCGCGCTCTTGTCGCTGACGGTAAAATGAAGCTGCAGATCGGTAATTTGAAAGGCTTGAAAGGTACAAATGGGCATTTAAGCGCGCTGGTCTTGACTGATCACGATGTACCCTGCGATACCCTGCTGGCTTTTTACGGTTTGACGATGAAGCCGGGGCCGCTCGCCGATATTTGCGCGGGCGCGGGCGTGGAAATGCAAGCGGGCTTGATCCCTGTCGATACCGAGAAATTTGAAACAACCGCGCCGGGCTTTTTTGCGATTGGCGATATCAATACCTATCCCGGCAAGCTGAAGTTGATTTTGTCAGGCTTTCATGAAGGGGCCTTGATGGCGCAAAAGGCCTTTCAATATGTGCATCCTGACCGCAAATGGCGGTTTGAATACACGACGTCGTCAACGGGGCTGCAGAAAAAACTGGGGGTCCGGTGAAGGTGGCTGTGCAGGATAAAAGCCGTTTTGGCGTTTTTCTGGCGGCGCGACAAGGCTATACCCATGTCGCGGAAGCATGGCGGTATTACCTGCGTATTAGTTTGGCCGCATTGGCGCTGCATGTCGCAACGATATATGGCATCGATACCTTTTTGCCCGAAAGCGGTCTTGTCACCCGTTTTCTCTGGGGACTTCCGGCAGAGGCGGCGCTGTCTCTTGTTTTATTCCTGCAAGCGCGTCTTATTTTGTGTGGTGAGGTTTTTGGCACCGAAGAGTGGCGTGCATCTGCCAGTGAGGCACGCAATGACATGATGGAAACCACCATTATCGTGCAGGTGCTTGTCAAAATGTTTTACGCCTTGTTGTTCACGGCGCTGGTGGGGCTTGCGGAATCGGGGCTATTGGAAAAAAGCTCTGCCGCCAAAATCGGCGCGGCGCTCATTATCGGTTGCGCGTTTTGGGGCCTCAGGTTCACGATGATGCATGTGCTGGCGGCGGTAGGGCAATCGATGAAGGCATTTTTCTGGCGGGTGCACGGCCTTGGCGTTTCAGCGCGTGTTTTCGGTTTGATCTTTTGTTGCACGCTGCCCTTTGTGTTTTTGCGCGAAATAATGATTCACGGCGTGGTGGCCGATGTGACACAGGTGACGGATGCCATGCGTAGTTTTGTGCTTATTGTGTCAGGGGTTTTGTCTTATATCGTCAACCTTGTTCTGGGCGCAGCGCTGGTTTATGCGTTGAAGGACATGATGGGTAAGGATTTAAAAACCGCATGAAGATTGTCGTGACCGACAGAAACCGAAACAAGCATACGCTGGACGCTCTTGACGGCTGGCGTGTCATGGAAATAATCCGCGATTACGGGATGCGTGATGCCGCCCTGGGCCTGAAGGCCGAATGCGGCGGCGCTTTGTCTTGTGCGACGTGTCATGTTTATGTCGGTGCGAAATGGCAGGAAAAATTGCCCCCCGCTACGGATGAAGAGCAGGATATGCTGGACGCAGCCTTTGAAGTAGAGGATAATTCACGCCTGTCATGCCAGATATTGATGAACGATGATTTGGATGGGCTGGAAATAACGCTGGCCCCCGGATCAGAACCTTAAAGGCCAGAACCATAAGAAGGATACGATGAGCAACCTTGATGCTTTAAAACAGGATATCACTGCCGCTGTACAGGCTGCGAACGATATTGCCGCGCTGGAAGACGTGCGCGTATCGGCGCTGGGCAAAAAGGGTAAAGTGACCGAGATGATGAAAACGCTCGGCAAACTCTCCCCGGATGAGCGCAAGGAAATGGGGCAGGCGCTGAATGTTTTGAAGAACGAGATATCAGCCGAAATTGACGCGCGTGCGTCAATGCTGAAAAACGCGGCATTGAATGAACGGTTGGAACAAGAGCGTACGGACGTTACATTGTCGATCCGCCCCGCACAAAAAGGCAGCATCCATCCCATCAGCCAGACGATTACAGAGATCAGCGATATCTTTGCTGATATGGGCTTTGTGTTGACAGAGGGGCCGGAGATTGAAGATGACTTCCACAACTTCACGGCGCTGAATTTCCCGCCCGGCCATCCCGCGCGTGATATGCATGATACGTTTTATTTGCCTGATGATGATCGGCAGACAGGTGATGATGCGAAACGCCTTCTCCGCACGCATACATCGACCGTGCAGGTGCATGTGATGCAAAACCAGAAACCGCCCATTCGTGTGCTGGTGCCGGGCCGCGTGTTCCGGTCCGATTACGATATGACCCATACGCCTATGTTCCACCAGATCGAGGGGTTGTTGATTGATAAATCAACGCATATGGGGCATTTAAAGGGGTGCCTGACAGAATTTTGCCGCCGGTTTTTTGAAACAGAGGGCCTGTCTGTTCGTTTCCGCCCCAGCTTTTTCCCGTTTACCGAGCCTTCGGCTGAAATGGATATCCAGTGCGATCGCAGTGGTGGCGAGTTGAAAATTGGCACCGGTACAGACTGGCTGGAAATTCTGGGCTGCGGCATGGTGCATCCGAATGTGTTGAAAAACTGCGGCATTGACCCGGAAGAATATCAGGGCTTTGCTTTCGGTTTGGGGGTCGAGCGTGTGGCGATGCTGAAATACGGCATCCCTGATCTGCGCACGTTTTTTGAATCCGATGTCCGGTGGCTCCGGCACTATGGGTTCGGGATCGTGTAAACATGCCAAATGAATACCTCCTTCTGGCTGTGATATTCGGGGTATTCTTTCTTCCCATTTACCTGTGTATGCGCATTCTGGGCCGTGGCCTGCGGATGGCGTTTTTGGTGACGTCTGTTGTCTGCGCCTGTTTCGGCATTATTTTATGCGCCAATGCCTATGGCTATCTGCACGCGGCGATCGGGGCGATACTGGTATTTTGTATCGGGTTTATGGGGGTTTGTTTGGTGAAGGGGGTTAAGCGGGAGTAGATATATAATGCACTGTATTTAAAGGGTTTTATTGGCCCCTTTCAATTATTACGTTAAAAATAAATTGACATATTATTGTAAAAAATGTACTTTGTTACAACTGAATTATAGATGAATGAAAGGTCTTAAAAATGCTTAGAATGCTGCAAAATGATAGGGAGAGAGAATTTCTGGGCGGGCTTGTACATGGCGCTTTCAGCGCGGGCATTATTGGCGTTATTGGCGCTGCGGCTGTTGGTGGTATTGTCACCTTGTTTTCTGGCCCGGTTATTCCAGCGGCGGCTGTTGCAGGCGGTGTATTCGGTTTATTGGGGACGGCATTATCATCCCTTGATTCCGCGACCTCAGGGGCGCGTGATTCTGGTGCGCCATGGCTAACCGGCATTACTGTGGCGGCGGCCTTGGCTTTTGGCATACCAAAAATGGGATTTGGTGAGCCTTCACAAGATAATACGTCGCAGGAACCATCATCAGGTATCACTGATAAATTCAATTGCCCTTACCCTCCAGAGCAACAAAGCGCCAAGCCGGTTGTTTCCGTGAAAAACGGAAACAATGGAATGAGGTTTGATTGTAAATAGCGGTTTGTTATCCTTGGCGGGCACTTGGAGAATCACAAACCATGAAAACACCAAAACGCAGCAAACTCGGCCTTGCCTTTATTGCAGCGCTTTCAGCAGGTTGCGCAGGTGGGCAGCCCTATATGCGCCTTGGCATGGCACCCGATACGGCGCATCCGCGCGTGCGCGTGACGGCAGCGCTGACAACGGAAGATAACCGTGTAGATGGCGTATTGGGCGTGTCTGTGGAGGGAACATTGCCGGATGGCGTGCGCTATCCGGACAGAGAACGCCTCCTTGCGTCTTCCGGCAGCACGATCCAGATCGACCAGCCATCGCCGCATGATTATTGCCACAGCCTCGATGGCCCGGCCCTGTGGTTTTTTGAGGCTGTCGCCCTTGATGTCCCGACGGGTGGGGGGCACGTTTTGTCTCCTGATGAACCGGTGCAGAACGATGCCCGTCGTTTTTCACTGGTTGATCGTTGTCCGTGATTTACTGATTGTTCATCGGATTATAGTGGCCAGAATAACTAATCATACATTTTATTTCCCGTGTCCCTTTTTAAATGCTGGATGCTCTAATTAGGTTTAAACAGTGTTCCCAAACAAATCATATTCGTCAGAGCTGGTGATCTTCACATTGGCGATATCGCCTTGTTTCAGCCCTTCGCCCGTCACGTAAACCACGCCGTCAATTTCAGGGGCGTCGCCTTGCGTGCGGCCCACGTAGCCTTCCGTGCCCATGTTGTCGATAATGACAGGCAGGGTGCGGCCCACTTTTTTAGCAAGGCGTTCGCGGCTGATCTCTTGCTGTAGTGACATGAAGCGGTGAAAGCGTTCTTCCTTGACCTCCTCCGGCACTGCGCCCGGCAGGTCGTTGGCTTTGGCGCCTGCGACGGCTTCGTATTTAAAGCAACCAACGCGGTCAAGCTCGGCCTCTTCCATCCAGTCGAGGAGCATTTCAAAGTCTTCTTCTGTCTCGCCCGGAAAGCCGACGATAAATGTGGAGCGGATGGTGAGATCAGGGCAGGCGGCGCGCCAAGCTTTCACGCGGTCCAGCGTTTTTTCCTGATGCGCGGGGCGGCGCATGTTTTTCAAGACGGCTGGTGATGCATGCTGGAACGGGATATCGATATAGGGCAGAACTTTGCCTTCGTTCATCAATTCCACCACTTCATCCACATGCGGGTATGGATAGACGTAGTGCAGGCGCACCCATGCATCCATTTCGCCCAGTTCGCGGCAGAGGTCGATGAACTTTGTGCGTACCGTACGGTTTCTCCACGGGTAGGGCTGATATTTCGTATCAACGCCATAGGCTGAGGTATCTTGCGAAATGACCAGTATTTCCTTGACGCCGCCATTCACAAGGCGCTCTGCTTCCGCCAGTACCTGAATAACAGGGCGCGAAACCAGATCGCCGCGCAGCGACGGGATAATGCAGAATGTGCAGCGGTTGTTGCAGCCCTCGGAAATTTTCAAATAGGCATAGTGGCGGGGCGTCAGCTTGATACCGTAGTCGGGAACCAAATCAACAAACGGATCATGCGCAGGCGGTGCGACATTGTGGACGGCACCCACGACGGCTTCATATTGCTGCGGGCCGGTGACGGCCAGAACCTTGGGAAATTTTTTCGTGATCTGTTCAGGCTCCGCGCCCATGCAGCCCGTCACGATGACCTTGCCGTTCGCATCCATCGCTTCGCCGATGGCTTCCAGCGATTCTTCCTTGGCGCTGTCGAGAAAGCCGCAGGTATTCACGATAACGACATTGGCGTCTTCATACTGCGGGGTAAGCTGATAGCCCTCGGACCGGAGCTGCGTTAAAATGCGCTCGGTATCCACCAAGGCCTTGGGGCAGCCCAGGCTGACAATTCCGACCTTGGGGCCGTCGCCTGTGATTTCTGTCGTTTGTTTTGCGTCTTTTTTCATGGCTGTATCTTCTAGCAGGGTTTTATTCTTATGTAAAGATTTTCTGGGATTTATCTATAAGTGCTGTCTGGAAGGACAGAAGCGGGATTGGCGACCAGCTTCCCGTCATGCCCGCCTTGCGCGGGCATCCGGCGCATGTGCAAAGCACGTGCAAATTAAGGGGTTGTGCGCCTTTGGCGCACACCAGACCCCCGCGCGGAGGCGGGGGTGACGCAGATGTGTGCTGAGAGGATTATCGCCATAATTCTGTTATCCCATTGATATAAATTGCATTCTTAACCCGACCCCAGCCGTTTTAGAATATCCAGCGGCACTGGCAAAACGATTGTGCTGGTCTTTTCACCTGCAATGTCTTGCACGGCAGAAAGATAGCGAAGCTGCATCGCGCCCTGCTCGGTTGAGAGCATGCGGGATGCTTCCACAAGCTTGCTGGCGGCCTGCAGTTCCCCTTCCGCCGAAATGACCTTGGCGCGGCGCTCGCGTTCGGCTTCGGCTTGGCGGCCAATGGCGCGGATCATGCTTTCGGCGATGTCTATGTGTTTTAGTTCGACGTTCGAAACCTTGATCCCCCACTGGTCCGTCATGCCATCCAGAATTTCGCGAATGTCGGAGCTGAGCTTGTCGCGTTCCGACAGCATGTCGTCAAGATCGTGTTTGCCAAGGACGGAGCGCAGCGTGGTTTGCGCCAGTTCCGATGTGGCGCGAATAAAGTCCGTGACCTTGTTGATTGCATTGTCTGGCGTAACGACGCGGAAGTAAACGACGGCGTTCACTTTTACCGAGATGTTATCTTTCGAAATCACGTCCTGGCTGGGAATGTCGATGGTGCGTACGCGTAGATCGACGCGAACGATTTGCTGGACGCCCGGAAAGACAAAGATAATGCCCGGCCCCTTGGTGCCTGTATAGCGGCCAAAGGTATAGGTGACGCCCCGTTCGTATTCGCGCAAAACGCGTAAGGCCGACATGATGAAGACGAAAACAAAAAAAACAATCGCCAGTGTGACGCCGATATGCATGTTAAAACTCCCGTTTCTTTTTAAGTGTTATGAGGTTCCACGATCAGGCAGAGTCCCTCGATTTTGACGACTTTCACCTTGTCGCCGGCTTTAATAATCAGTGCATCTTCCGTGCGAGCCTGCCAGACTTCGCCCGTCACGCGTACATCGCCCTTGCCATCCAGCCAGGTAACGACTTCGCCAATGGCCGAAAGCAATTCTTCCTGTCCCGTTTCCGGCGTTTTGTTGTGTGACTTGACCAGCATGGATAACAGAAATGACAGCATACCAATGCTAAGGGCCGTTAAAAGCGCAATTAACCATGGGTCGACCCCAAAACCGGGCGTGCTGCTGTCGATCAACATAATGGCCCCTCCTGCAAAAGCGATGGCCCCGCCGATGCCTAATACCCCGAATGAGGGTACAAAGGCCTCCCCCGTCATTAAGGCGATGCCAAGGAAGATTAAAAGAACGCCTGTGTAGTTAACAGGCAGAACATTCATGGCATAAAGCGCCAGCAACAGGCTGATCGCGCCAATGACGCCGGGGAAAAACGCGCCGGGGTTCGCCATTTCATAGATCAGGCCGTAACCGCCGATGCTCATTAGCAAAAAGGCGACATTGGGGTGCGATATGATTTCAAGGATTTTGGTGCGCCAGTCGGGTTCGAACCACGCGATTTTGGCATCCTTGGTTTTCAGTTCCATGGTCGCGCCACGCGCCATTTTTACGGTCTTGCCGTCAACGTCTGCTAAAAGGGATTGAATGTCGTCAGCAATCGCGTCGATGACCTTTTCTTTCAAGGCTTCAGAGGCTGTCAGCGTTTCCGCCTTGCGCACAGCCTTTTCCGCCCATTTGATATTGCGCCCGCGCAATTCGGCAAGGGTTTTAATGTAAGCCGTCGCATCATTCACCATTTTGTGAGATAGCGCGTCCTTGTTGGTGGCAGGCGCTGTGTTGTCTTCCTTTTTCTTTTTATCGTCTGTTTTCTCCTCATCCGCCGCCATGCCGCCGCCCATTTGTACGGGCGTTGCCGCGCCGATGTTTGTGCCGGGTGCCATGGCCGCGATATGGCTGGCATAAAGGATATAGGTGCCCGCAGATGCCGCGTGCGAACCTGAGGGGCTGACATAGGTGATGACAGGAATGGGGGCATCAAGAATATCTTGAATGATCTCTTGTGTTGAATCATAAAGCCCGCCGGGCGTATGCATTTCCAGCACCAGTGCCGTTGCGCCCCTGTCGTTGGCGATTTTGATATGGCGGCTGATAAGCTCGTAAGTGGCGGGTGTGATCGCGCCGCTGATTTTTACGGCATGGACCAAATCGCCCTTGGCGGCGTTACTGCCTGTGGGCGGCAAAAATAGTAGAGCCACCCCCAAAAGGCCGCAGAGCGCGAAAAACAGCTTTTTTCCGAAAGATTTACGTGTGGACATTGCCCCCTCCGCTTTTATACCCCGCTCAAAACTCTAGCAAAGGCATACGGCGGCGTCACCCTAATTTGGGTTTGGGTGGTGCTTTTGCAGGTTTGAGCGTGTCGCGGGGCGCTGCACCGGCGTGCTGGACAATGTGCGCCGCCCATGCGGCTCCCTGCGCGGCACTTTTTTCCAATGTTGCCCGGCGGGCAAGGCCAAACAGGACCCCTGCCGCATACTGGTCGCCCGCACCGGAAGTATCGACAACGTTTTTAACTTTTTGCGCAGGAATATGTGTAACCTTGCCCGCGTGGACAATGTGGGATCCGGCGGCACCGGCCGTGATGGCCGCCATGCAACCAAGCTTGTGCAGTTCTTCGTATACCGTATCCATGCTGTCTGTCTTGAACAGGGTCATGAATTCCTTTTGGTCGCCCAACAGGATGTCTGCTTTTTGGGCGAGTGTCTGGAAGTGCTGGGGGTTGTCGTTGATATGCCCCTTGCTGTTCAGGGATACGGCGACTTTGCTGTTGTGCCTTTTGGCAACGTCTGCGGCGTGTTGCGCGGCTTGCCGCCCGGAATCGCTGAATGACAAAAAGGAATCGATATAGGTGTAACGCGCCCGCGCAATGGTTGTTTCATCAATGTCTTCAGGGGCCAGCTCGTATCCTGCGACTTGCCCGACATAAAGAAAGCTGCGCTCTGCATCCGGCGTGGTGATAACGGCAATGCAGGCCGTTGCACTGTCGCTTGTTGTCACGGCAGCCTCAAATTGTACATGCGCCTCCTTCATTTTTTGTGCCAGCCAGACGCCGTTTTCATCATTGGCGATTTTGCCGATCATTGCGGCCCGCCCGCTGTGCAGCGCTATGCCGGTGACGACGTTTGTGCAGGCCCCGCCCGGCGTTTTGACAACGTCATGTCCTTTGAGCGCATCGGCGATGTGTTGCGTTGTTGTGGCTGTGCTTTGGCCTTTCTTTAAACCTTGCTGCGCCAAAAACGCATCGTCAGCAAAAAACTGCAAGTCAACGGCAGGGGCGCCGACGGCAACAATATCAAGTGTTTTTTTCATGTCTTAAATGTCTTCCAGTGTAGCAATCAGGGCGTTGCCCATGTCTGTTGTTGAAATGTATTTTGCGCCTTGTTCCGCGATATCGGCGGTGCGATAGCCTTTATCCAGTACAGCGGCGATGGCGTTTTCCAGCTTGTCTGCAATATCACCCCGGTTCAGCGCATAGCGGAACATCATGGCCACGCTGCCAATCATGGCCAGCGGGTTTGCAATGCCTTTTCCTGCAATGTCAGGAGCAGAGCCGTGAATGGGTTCAAACAGCGCAGGCCGTGTGCCGTCTTTACGCTCTGCGCCCAGTGAAGCTGAGGGCAGCATCCCCAGCGATCCCGTCAACATGGCGGCTTCGTCAGATAAAATGTCGCCAAACAGGTTATCTGTGACAATCACGTCAAATTGCGCGGGGTTACGCAACAATTGCATGGCGCAGTTGTCGGCGTACATATGGGTGAGTTCGATATCGGTGTGTTTTTCACCGTGAAGGGCTGTAATCTCTTCCCGCCACAGCTTGCCGGATTCCATGACATTGGCCTTTTCCGCCGAGCAGACGCGTTTTGCGCGTTTTCGGGCCATGTCAAAAGCGACTTCGGCCACGCGTTCAATTTCGTGTGTCGTGTAAACCTGCGTGTTAAAGCCGCGCCGCTGGCCGTCGGGCAGAGTTTCAATGCCGCGTGGCTGGCCAAAGTAAACGCCGCCCGTCAGTTCGCGGACAATCAAGATATCAAGGCCTTTTACAATGTCCGGTTTCAGCGTTGAGGCATCGATTAGCGCATCATACACCTTGGCGGGCCTAAGGTTGGCGAACAGGTCCAGCTTTTTGCGCAATTCCAAAAGCCCGGCTTCGGGGCGGAGGTCATAGGCAACGTTATCCCATTTGGGACCACCAACGGAGCCGAACAAAATAGCATCCGTTTTTTTGCACAAATCCAGCGTGTCATCAGGCAGCGGAACGCCTGCGGCATCAATGCCCGCGCCGCCCACGGGGGTGGGCGTCATGTCAACAGCCGTATCTGCATTGTCGTTCAGCCATGTTATCACGCGCTGGGCTTCCGCCATAATCTCTGGCCCGATGCCGTCACCGGCTAAAATGGCGATATGGTGGCTGTTTTTGGTCATGCCGCGTGCTTACCAATCGCCACGGCGCAAATTCCGGCCCGGTGAACGTCCGCGATCAGGGCGTCTGTCGTTGCCGCCACGGCGGGCCTTGTCATGGCTGCGCGCTTTGTGGGGTCTTTTCCCGGCCCTGTGTCTGCGATCGGGCTTTGTGGCGGCGGGCGCGTTGTTGTTTATAATAATTGTTGTTTGCTGTGCTGCTGCTGACCGGGCGCGTCGTGCCCGCTGCCTTTGTGGTGGTTGTTGCTGCACAATAATTGTTGTAGGGCGCGGTGGCGGCGGTGCGGCATAATGAAAGCTCGCGCTTGCGCGGGCACCAACAGGCGCCGGGCCGTATTGTTGCGACGTTGTAGTTGTTTGGGTTGTTGTCGTCGTTGTTGTGGTTGTTTGCTGCGGCCCATATCCCCATTGGCTGGATGTGGTAGTGCGGCTGTGATAGTAGCCCCCGCCGCCACAGGCAACGCCGCCAAAGGCGAGCGAGAGTGTGAGCGCGGCTCTTTGAAGTGTTTTTTTGTTTATCATAACAATAACCTTTTGCTTTCAGGCGCAACCGCTGTATCAAGCGTTGTATCAAAAAATTCCAGCATCGGGATTATAATGTCGTTAAACATTCTGTCAATATGAAAAAATACTTTATGCAGCGATTAAAATTGAATAAGATCAGTCACTTCACGAGCTATTAAAGGGTAATTTCACCATGAAGCTGAAAAAAAGCAATCCTGATGATGGGCCGCAGCGTGCCTGGAACGTCTATGCCAAGGGCTGGCTGGACAAGACGGGCGCGGCCACGCGCGCGCATAAAACCCAAGCCATGGCGCAAGAGATTAGAGACCTGATCCGGCTGCAAGGCGGTGATAAGAACCCGCCGCAGGTACGGCAGGTGAACGAAAGCATTGGCAGCGTGACGGTTGTTTGCAATACGGACTTTGCATCCCGCCTGCAAAGGCTGCCTTCAGTAGAACGGGTTGAGGAGCAGCGCATACACAAGCCTGTATCTGCGCAACGTCCGCCAAAGCCGGGGCGGTAATATATGATACGCAGCGCGATACGTTCCTGCATCAAAGATTTCAAAGAGGCTGCCGCCAATCCGAAAGACGATGACGGTCCCGGCCTTTTGGGAACCATGGCTGCGGGAACAATCTGCGCGGGCGGGACGGCCAGTGGTGGGTTCGCGGTTGCCGGTACAATATTGTTCGCCTTGCAAAACCCGGTATCTTTTGTATTTGCGCTGCCGCTGGCAGCTATTTTTAGCGCGGGCGCCATGATAACGGGCTATGAAAGCATCAGGCAGGCAGGGCGGACATGGGGCCTGGTGCGGGATAGCCGTTTGGGCGCTATTTTTTCGCGTAAAGCCAGGGCTGCAAAGAAGACTGCTGCGCCTCAAACCCGTCAATCTCTGCCGCCTGCGCCATCGTAATCCCGATATCATCAAGGCCGTTCAACAGGCAGTGCTGGCGGAACGGGTCAATCTCGAAGGAAAAGACAACATCGTTGCCCGCGCGGACGGTCTGGTCGCTTAGGTCCACGGCAATTTCGCGTCCTTCTTTTGCTTTGTCCATTAGCGCGTCAACCTGATCTTTGGGCAGGGCGATGGGCAGGATGCCGTTTTTAAAACAGTTGTTGTAAAAAATATCGGCAAAGGACGGCGCGATCACGCAGCGGATACCAAAATCCAAAAGCGCCCATGGCGCATGCTCGCGGGATGACCCGCAGCCAAAATTATCGCCCGCCACCAGTATGTTTGCACTCCTGTATTCCGGTTTGTTCAAAACAAAATCCGGTTTTTCACTGCCGTCGTCGTTATAACGCAGGTCGTTCAACAAAAATTTCCCAAGCCCTGTCCGCTGGATGGTTTTTAAGAACTGCTTGGGGATAATCATGTCGGTATCGACATTTATCATGTCGAGGGGGGCGGCGATGGATTTGAGTGTGGTGAATTTTTGCATGGTGTACATCTTTCTATAGGTTTATTTTTCGGCCCAAACACATGGTGATAACTTATATTTATGTACGCATTCGGCTCTGCCGGAAAAACCAGTGATAATACCTATGGCAGATGTGCAAAATCTTTCTTTTGTTTCTGTGGTTGTCGAATGTGCCATTCTGAGATTCTTGCATAAATTTATAATTTTCTCGTTTTCAAAAGATGTGTGCACATTATGCGCGTATAAATTTCGTATTTTTCTTAAAGTTTCAATATCCTGATACTCAATATCCAAAATCAAGCCAAGAGAATAAGCAATTGCATTTCTTGTGGAGAGTGTACCTAGTGGCGCGTTAAATCCATCAACCAATTTAAGGCTTACATCATTTTCTGTTAAAAAAGCCAATAACGTGCGTCTTAAAAGCTCGTCTATATAACTTAGCGCTATTAGCACTTTCCCACGGTCTGTTTCAGAATTGAAGACGTCTATGAAAATGCCGAAGTCTTCAAAATATTCATCCCCATTTCTATGGGGAATATCTTTGCTAATTTTTTTTTCTGTTAGTAGGTTCATTTCCAAGTCAAGACAACTCCCTCACATCCGCCAGTCGCCCCGTCACCGCCGCAGCCGCCGCCATAGCAGGACTCATCAAATGCGTGCGCCCCCCTTTGCCCTGCCGCCCTTCAAAGTTGCGGTTGGATGTGGCAGCGCAGCGCTCGCCCGGCTCCAGCCTATCGGCGTTCATGGCAAGACACATGGAACAGCCGGGCTCGCGCCAGTCGAAACCGGCCTCAATAAAAATTTTATCCAGCCCCTCTTGCTCCGCCTGTGCTTTGACAAGGCCCGATCCGGGAACGATCATGGCATAAACGCCTTCTGCCACCTTGCGCCCCTTGGCGATGGTGGCGACAGCGCGCATATCCTCGATCCGGCCATTGGTACAGGAACCAATAAAGACCTTGTCGATTTTGACATCTGTCAGTTTTTGCCCGGCAGCCAGCCCCATGTATGAAAGGGCGCGTTCCATGGCGGCTTTTCTGGCAGGGTCATTCGTATTGGCAGGGTCGGGCACGCTGGCAGTGATGGGCAGCGCGTCTTCGGGCGATGTGCCCCATGTGACCTGCGGCGCGATATCTGCGGCTTTTAATGTAACTTCCTTGTCGTATGTGGCGCCGTCATCTGATGCAAGGTTTTTCCAGTAAGAGACAGCTTTTTCAAAGTCATCCCCTTGGGGCGCATAGGGTCGACCCTTGATGTATTCAAAGGTTGTTTCATCGGGCGCGATCAATCCTGCGCGCGCGCCACCCTCGATCGTCATGTTGCATACGGTCATGCGGCCTTCCATCGACAGATCACGAATAACGCTGCCCGCAAACTCGACCACGTATCCCGTGCCGCCCGCCGTGCCGATTGTGCCGATAATGGCCAGTACCACGTCTTTGGCCGTCACGCCAGCGCCCAGTGTACCATCAACGGTAATGCGCATGTTTTTGGCGGGTTTTTGCAACAGGGTTTGCGTGGCCAGCACGTGCTCCACTTCCGATGTGCCAATGCCAAAGGCTAGCGCGCCAAAAGCACCGTGAGTGGATGTATGGCTATCACCGCAGACAATTGTCATACCGGGCTGGGTTAATCCTTGCTCCGGCCCCACGACATGCACAATGCCCTGCCGTTTATCGTTCATGTCAAACAGCGTGATGCCGAATTCATTGCAGTTTTTGGTAAGTGTCTCGATCTGCAGGCGTGATTCCGGATCGCTGATCCCTTTTGATCTGTCAGATGTCGGCACGTTGTGGTCTGCAACGGCCAGCGTGGCATCCGGGCGGCGCACTTTGCGGCTCGCCATCCGCAAACCTTCAAAAGCCTGCGGCGATGTGACTTCGTGCACCAGATGGCGGTCGATATATAAAACGCAGGTGCCGTCATCGTTTTTGTGGACAACGTGGCTGTCCCATATTTTCTGGAAGAGTGTGCGGGGCTGGGGCATATGGCGACTTTCCTTATCAGGTGGTGATAGCTCGTGCTCTATCATAAACGGGTGCGGACAAAAGAAAAAGCCCTGCCCCTTAACGGTAGCCCTTTATTTATGCACTGCTGTTTCCTATGATACAGCATGATTGGTTTCATCAGGGATTTAGTGGTTCGTATACGTCACCCCCATCGCCAAAGAGGGGGCGCTATTTTTTATGTCCTGATCGGGCTTGCGATGTTGGGCATGTTGTCCTATGCCCTTAGGCCCCAAGGCCAGGCCGGCGCAACGGCGGATAAAGAGCAAGCGCGGCTGGATGCAACGGTATTGATGAACCAGGGGCTGTTAATCAAAAACTTTGTGTCCCGCGTTTATGCAGGGGATGTCGTGGATCAGGTACGATTGGATGCCAGTGCGTATAATGCGGGCGGCACAATTTATGACGGTGCCGGTGGCACCACGACAGGAAGAACGATTGGCGTCTTTAATGCGGGCGATGGCCTGCCATTGCTGTACCACAAGGCCTATCCGACAGAGCCGCCAGACAATGGACGAAACTGGCATATCGAAATTGCCCGCGTGCGGGTTGGGGGTGTTGATGTGGGGACTTCCGCTGGCGATGAAGTGCTTACGGCACGTTATATCTCGCAGGAGATATGCGCGGCTATTAATAAAATAAAAATGGGATCCGAAACTATTCCCACTTTCGCGGGCAGTGGTGGCTCAAACGGGCGGCAGGAATACGCGCTCAGAGATGGTACGTTTACATCATCAACGACGTTTAGTATCTATGATGTAGGTGCTCTTCCTGGCTGTAATGTTGTAGACAGTAACCCGGCATATTTTATTTATTTTGAGCTTCTTCGTAAAAACTGACTGAATCTTGCGCGTTTTTGAGTACGATCCAGTTTATATGCGCGTATTGCGGGTTTTTCATCATTGCCTTTGTCACAGGCCGGTGACGGCGCGGGTAATCCCACAGGATATATTTCAGGAACTCCAGATCGACTTTTTGCGGGCAGCCTTTGGCTTGAACGCCTTCTTGCCGCAGCCATCTTTTGATGGCACGAAAGGCGCATAGAAAGCGGTTGGTATCGAGCAGGATGACGGTATCTGCATATTGCAGGCGTTTGGGGATGGTGCGGTTATAATTTCCCTCCATCACCCATGCGTCTTTTTTTAGTTCAACATCCAGCAATGCATCAAACGCGTTTTTGTCGCGTTCCACCCAACCCGGCAGCCAGAACAGATGGTCAAGCGAGACAAAGTGCAGCCCGCGTGCCTGCGCCATTTTTCTGGCTAGCGTTGATTTCCCTGCGCCGGAACTGCCGATGATAAGGATACGTTTCATTCTTTAAACTCCCATAAAAAAAAGAGACCCATGCAGGGGGCTCTTTTTTCTTCCGCTGTACGAGGTTTTTGCGTGCAGCAGCATCTTATTTCTCTGGTGCGTCTATTGCTGGAGGCTGCGTGGCCGCATCCGTGGACTTTGGCTTGTTGTTACCGCGTGTGTCTTCGGCAATGCGGGCAGATTTGCCGCGACGGCCACGCAGATAGTACAGCTTGGCGCGGCGGACGGAACCACGGCGTACCAGTTCAATAGAATCGATGTTAGGGCTGTAAAGCGGGAATACACGCTCAACGCCTTCGCCATAGCTGATTTTGCGCACGGTAAAGCTGGCGTTCAGGCCCTTGCCGCTGCGTGCAATGCAAACGCCTTCATAGGCCTGAATACGCGTACGCGGCTCGCCCTTTGATGTGGTCTCGGTGATCTTCACGTTGACGCGTACGGTGTCACCGGAGCTGAAATCGGGAATTTTCTTTTCGGCAGCGAGTTTTTTAAGCTGCTTTTCTTCAAGTTTTTTAATGTCGTTCATGGCCGTTGCCTTTTTTCATTTATATTGGAACCCGTAATCGAAGGCGCTTTTTTAACGGTCAGCGCCCCGGCGGTTCCATTGTTGCGGACCGGGCAGAGGGGAATCGACCTTAAAATCATGTCCCTTCTGATCGGACGGTTTTAGCCATTTTACGGCTTTATATCAAGCGGGTTGTTTTATATACCTGAAAAATATACATATTTTATATCTATCACGGTAGGTACCCCAGAATTATATTGACATATATTTAAGGTTTTGTCTATACATAATATCAATTGTTCGAGAATCAAGCAGGTTTTAAGAATTCATGCCGTTCAGGTCAAAACACGCAAAGCCACTGCCCGCAGATGAGATTGAAAGACGCGTGCAGCTCAAGCTGGCTTACAAGCCGGATGCAGATAAAATCGTTGCGCTGGCGGATTTCGAAAAAACCTTTTCAAAAATGCAAGACCAAGGTTTAACGCGGGCGGAAAAACGCGCCCTGAAACGCGCCAGAAGAAAAAGAAGAGTACATCGTGCGTTTGGCGCATCTGCGCAGAACGCTGTTTTAAAAAGCGGTCTGAAGGAATTGATACGCCAGCATACGTACCAAGACAAGGCAGGCACGCGTTATATAGATGGAGATGTTTTAATCTCCCGCCGTCAGCTTGCGCTGTCGAAGCGTTATGCGTCTTTTGATGTTGTGAACAAAAGGTGCGCAATCGCGCTGGATGCTTTTAATGCCTGTGCCGATCAATCGGCACTGAAAGCGGAAGGGCATTTAACGCCTGCATCACCGCAAGGGTATTGCAGCGCGCTTGTCGCGTCGGCAAAGCTGTTTTTGCCAAAGCGGTAAATATTCAGGCATGCGTGTTTTTTATCAGGCTTTGGAAATAGCCCAGCCCTTGTTCATGCCGTGGCGATAAAACCCCCGTATCGTAAACGCCGGCTTTCAGGTTCCTTTGCACGTTTTCGCAAATTGTAATGTCTTCCGCCGTCACGGCGGCACTCATGTCGATGGTGCTGGCATGGTCCATGGTGTCTTTGGTGAAAAAATACGTATAGTGCAACCGGCAGGTTTCGGGGCCTGTTGGTAAAACAAGCTCCAGATTCATGCCCCCTTTGTAAATGTTCAACATCGCATGGGGCCAGAACCACAGCCACAACCCGCTGTTGTTGCCATCAGGGTCTTTCATCTGGGTTTCGTGGCGGATAATGCGGTTGCCGTTCACGGCGCGATAGGTCTCCATGTCCACCTCGCGGTTCAGCGCGGGGTGGACAGCGGGGATGTGATACCCCTCCAGATAATTCTCCACATAAGTTTTCCAGTTGCAGGCAATATGGTGCGATGCTGTTTTGTGAAAGACAAAGGTGGGAATATCGGTGGTTTCAAGGGCTTTGGGCAAATCACCCAAAGACGTTTTGAACAGCGGCGGCGTATCCGCCATAGAAACAAACACAAGACCACCGTGCACCGCGACATGCACAGGGAAAAGAGAGGTTTTTTCGCACAGCGCTTTTTCATCGCCACCAAAGCCAGGTGCTTTGGCAAGCTTGCCATGACCATCGTATACCCAGCCATGGTACGGGCAGCGCAGGCTTGCCGCTTTGCCGCAGCCGTCTTCGATAATTTGCGCGGCGCGATGGCGACAGACATTGTGAAAACCGTTCAGGCTGCCGTCCTTGGCGCGCAGGACGACAACAGGCCTGCCCGCCAGCGTCATGGCTACATATTGCCCCGGCGTACTGACCTGTGATTCATGACAGAACAACAGCCATTCGCTGCGGAAGATTTTTTCCATTTCATGTTCATAGGCGGCAGGGTTGTGATACAGCCGTGCGGGCAGCGTGGGGGTCAGGTCTGTACCAGATGTTTCGGCGCGGACGGTATGCGGCATGGTTGAACTCCGTTTAAGAGCATGATTTATAGAACAAATGATAATCAAGCCATTGTTTTTATACAATAATATTATTTATTGACATAATATTATTAGTGTCGTAGTATGCGGGACCAGACACAGGAACGTAAAGCTATGGCCAAACCATTAAAAACCCTTCCCGAAATCCGCGCGCATTTTGAAGCCAATGCCGGAAAGATTGTCGACCAGACAGAGGTGGTGGCTAAAATAAAAGCGCTTTATGCCGCGAACCTGTCCTTTACCGAGAAAATCCAGCTTCCGCTTTCAGCGGCCAGCGTTGTTACGGACCTTAAATCCGGGCTTCCCGATGCTATACGGCAAGAGGCGTCCCGGCATATGTATGCGGACGAAAATAAAACCTATATTGACGGCACTTGCGGCGCGCTCTTTGCTAAAGTTGCCAGCACAGTGCCGAGCCGCGTTTTTTCCTCCAAACTCTTCCTGAAAATGGCCAACCTTGCTGTAGAAGCTTTTGATGACTGCAAGGACTATGCAGGTACGCAAGGGTTGGTGCAAAAAGAATTTAAATTACCATTTTAACGTAGAATACAAACATAAAATCACGGAGTTTTGTTATGAGTATAAAGAGAAAAATTCTATCTGCTGCTGGCGCGGTGGCACTCACGATAAGTGCTTTATGGATGGGCAGTGAGTTTGATGAAGCGCATGAGAACAAAACGCAAGGCGCTGCGTCTAAGAGTTCCGCGCAGTGGTGGAAGGAGGCAGCTGAAGAGCGTTGCACGAACCCATACTGCTATGCCATGACCAGTATTGAAGCCGAACGCAGGGGCATTGAAAGCCAGATTTATGATGTCAGAGCTGCGAAGAGCTATGAAAACGCACAAAAAGGCCTTGGCGCGACGGCGTTGTCCGGTGCATTTTTACTTGGCGTGATTGGTTTTAAAAGAGAAGAAGAAAAAGCGGGGACACTTCCAAATTTACCGCCCTCTTCTCTGGACGGGCCGGCCTAGTTATTTTTGTTTTCTGCTGTGCATGGCCCACAAATCCGGCCTGCGGTCCTTCGTAATTTTCTCGGCCTCTTCACGGCGCCAGTCGTTTATTTTGGCATGATGGCCTGATGATAAAATGTCGGGCACGTCACGCGTGACGCCATCGGGCGATGTCCATGACGCGGGGCGGGTGTAATGCGGGTATTCCAAAAGCCCGTTTATAAAGCTTTCTTCATCATGCGTTTCGGTATTGCCGAGAACGCCCGGCAGCAGGCGGATGCAGGCATCCATGACCGTCATGGCGGCGGCTTCCCCGCCGGATAAAACGTAATCCCCCACCGAAATTTCTTCGGCGTTATATGCCTCCAAAAGGCGTTGGTCCACGCCTTCGTAACGGCCACATAAAATGGTGATCGTATTTTCTCGCGCCAGTTCCTGCGCTAAATCTTGTGTTAAAAGTTTTCCACGTGGCGACATATAAATAAACCGCCCCAGCGGTTTATGTGCTTCCAGCGCTTTTGACAAAACATCGGCCTTCATCACCATGCCAGCGCCGCCACCAAAGGGTGTGTCGTCTACCGTTTTGTGGTTGTCTTCGGCAAAGGCGCGGGGATTGAATGTTTCATACGACCACAGCCCTTTTTCCAAGGCCTTCCCCGCCAGCGCGTGCCCCAGATGCCCCGGAAACATTTCGGGGAACAGGGTTGCGATTTTGATGTGGAAGGGGGTGATGTGCATGGAGGGATTATAAACCGGGGTTTTGTGTTTGAAAACTGTCGAGGAGGATAAAATAACCATGTTTTCGTATCCCGCACGTGTTGCGGGATCCAGTGCAAGCCACAAAGGCTTGCTGTTATAATTTACGCGCCTTTAAAGGCGCGTACTGGACCCTGGACCTGGTCCGGGGAACGGTTCGTGTGTGTAAATACTTTTCAGTCCAAAAGCCCCGGCGGCGGGTTAATGGTGACGGTGCCTTTTGTAATGCTGACTTCCGGCACGGCTTCGTTGGTAAAGGGGATATAAAAGCTGTTGCCTTTGGGTGGCTTGATCTCTAAAAGGTCGCCCGCGCCAAAATTGGCGACTGCGATGATGCGGCCCATATCGGTGCCGTCGATATGTTTTGTAGCAAGCCCGACAAGGTCGGCGTGGTAATAGGTGCCGTCTTCTTCCACATCCGGCAGTACATCGCGGGAAACGTAAAGCTTTGTGCCGCGCAGTTTTTCAGCGGCGCTGCGGTCGCTGACACCAGCCAGCGCGGCCAGCCAGATATTGCCGTGAGGTATCAGTTTTTCCACCGTGTAAAGGAAAGCCCCCTTCGCATCGCAAAGGGGGCTATATTCCACAAGGCTTTCAGGATTGTCGCCAAAAAGCTTGACTTTTACCTGCCCCCGTACGCCCTGCGCGCCGACAATTTCGGCAAGGCAGATCATTTTCGGGGCGGGTGATGCGGTCATTCGCCTTCTTTCTTCTCTTCAGCTGCAGCGGGCGCTTCTTCAGCCGGTGTTTCGGCAGGCGCCTCTTCTGCGGGTGCTTCAGCAGGTGCGGCAGCTTCGGCCTCCGCAGCAGCGGCGGCTTCTTTTGCAGCTTCCTCTTTTTCAGCTTTTTCGCGCAGGCGCTCTTGCGCTTTTGCTTTTGGCTTCATTTTTTCAACGTTGTTGCGTTGTGCCGGCATTGGCGCAAGACCTGCTTTGCCAAGGAAAATAGCGACGCGGTCTGTGACCTGCGCGCCTTTGCCCAGCCAGTATGTAATGCGCTCGCCCTTTAGCGTCACGCGGTTGGCGTCTTCGCGGGGCAGTTTGGGGTTGTATGTGCCAACGCGCTCGATAAAGCTGCCGTCACGCGGGCTGCGGCTGTCGGCCACAACGATGTGGTAAAACGGTCTTTTCTTTGCGCCCGCACGGGCCAGTCTGATTTTCAACATTTCTTTTTCTCCTTTTAGATTCGTTGATATCGTTAAAACTTGTCTTTCTTGCCATTGCTGGCCAGCATCCCGCCGGGGGCAAAGGGGTTGTCGCCCAGCGGGTTGTCATCTGTCGGCAGGCCCATCTGGGTTTGCATGTTTTTCGCCATTTCTTCCATTTCCTCAGCGCCGCCGCCGCCAAACAGGCCACCCATGCTGCGCATGAAGTTTTTGCCGCCCATCTTTTTCATGCGCTTCATCATTTTTTGCATGTCCATGAACTGCTTCATCAGGCGGTTGACCTCTTGCACCGACGTGCCGGAGCCTGCGGCGATGCGCTTTCGGCGCGATGCGTTTAAAAGATCGGGCTTGGCGCGTTCTTTTTTCGTCATCGACAAAATAATCGCTTCCTGCTTTTTCAGCATGGAATCGTCAACATTGGCATCCTGCATCATGCCTTTGATCTTGCCCATGCCGGGCATAAAGCCCATCAGGCCTGAAAGCCCGCCCATTTTTTTCATCTGCCGCAGTTGCGAGAGGAAATCTTCCAGATCGAAAGACCCTTTTTGCATTTTCTCCGCAACCTTGCGGGCCTCGTCGGCGTCAATGGTGGCCGCAGCTTTTTCAACAAGGCTGACAACGTCGCCCATATCAAGAATACGGCCCGCAACGCGCTGGGCGTCAAAGGGCTGCAGGGCATCCAGCCCTTCGCCAAGGCCGAGGAATTTAACTGGACGGCCTGTCACGGCGCGCATGGATAATGCAGCCCCGCCGCGTGCATCGCCATCCATACGCGTCAAAACGATACCGGTAATACCAATGCGGGCGTTAAAGTTTTCTGCCGTGGTGACGGCATCCTGCCCCGTCATGGCATCTGCGACTAGTAGCGTTTCAATGGGGTTTGCAAAATCCTTGACGGTTTGCAGCTCGGCCATCAGTTCATCATCAATCGATAAACGGCCCGCGCTGTCGAGGATGACAATATCGTATCCTTCCTTGCGGCCTGTTTCGAGGGCGCGTTTTGCAATCTCCAGCGGCTTTTGCCCGGCAATAATGGGCAAGCCGCCCGCGCCTGTTTTGCCTGCAAGGATTTCCAGCTGTTCCTGCGCCGCCGGGCGGTAAATATCGAGCGATGCCAGCAAAACCTTTTTCCGCTGCGCCATCAGATATTGCGCAAGCTTGCCCGCCGTCGTGGTTTTACCAGAGCCTTGCAAACCCGCCATTAAAATAACGGCGGGGGCAGGGCAGTTCAGGTCCAGCGCCGCATCGGTACTGTCGAGCGTGGCGATCAGCGCGTCATGCACAACTTTGACGACCTGCTGGCCGGGCGTGACGGAACGCAGAACCTTTTCACCCTTGGCTTCCGTTTTGACCTTTTCAATGAAGTCTTTGACGACGGGCAGGGCCACATCGGCCTCTAACAGCGCGATGCGAATTTCGCGCAGGGCGGCGTCGATATCTTCGGGCTTCAAGGCCCCGCGTTTTTTCAGGGCATCGAAGATATTACCGAATTTGCCTGTCAGGCCTTCAAACATCGTGTCTCCCGTCGACATAAGCGTTTTACCCGGGTGAGCGTAACTTCGCCGACCAGGGGACGCAGAGCGCACAAATCCAAACGTGTGTGGAAGCTGTGCTGTTAAAATACCGTGCTTTTATAGGCGGCGATGTATGATTCGTCAATTGTTTCCCTAAAAAAACAGGGACGAAATGACTATGTAATTGATTTTTATTATAGTTTTCAGACCAAATTGCCTGTTTTATTATTATGGTATATTCTTCTTGGGGTTATAGATTAAGAAG
>JAPPOU010000091.1 GCA_028817795.1 Alphaproteobacteria bacterium | reverse complement strand
AACCGCCGCCAATGAAACAGGGCAATCTTCCACCACGATGCTGAATGTATCGCAAGAGCTTTCACAACGTTCGGAAGAACTTCAATCACGTGTGGAGGCGTTTTTGAAGAGTGTCAGGGAGATGTGAATTGGATAACTTGGATGTATAATAAAAGCTACTAAACAATCAATATGCCAAAGCTTTCGAGGAAGTTTTCGTCAGTCAAGCCTGTGATGTTATCTATGGTTGCAACAACTGCGGCAGCTCCGAAACTACCCGTACCTCCTGTGTCAACGCGCACTTCAGAATTTCCACCGACATCCGTAATCTCAACAAAGTCTGTCAAGAGGTCCGTTAAAGGATCATATCCAGTGAGTAAGTTGGAAATATCGAGTTTATCCACCTGCGCGTCAAAATTGTAAATTGTATCCTGATTGGCTGCCCCTGTATAGCTAAACTCAAAAACCTCCATGCCCGCAGATCCATACAATGCATCATTGCCCGCCCCCCCTGCCAGAGTTGTAATCGTCGGCACTCCCATTTGGTAAGTCAGGATAACAAGGCCGTCACCACCGTCTGAACCGTCACCGTCAATAGGCCCAGCCGTTCCACCTGTGCCAACGCCGGGCATATAACTTGAATCGCTCTGAAACGGGTTTGCGCCAGTTGCTCCCGTATTGCTGGAACCCGTAGCTGAGCCGTCAACATAACTGGAACCACCACCCCCGCCGCCGCCAGATCTGTTGCCAGCATTACTGGCTGTACCGCCGCCGCCGCCATAGTATCCTGCACCACCTGCGCCACCACCCGCGCGGCCAAGGGCAGTTGATGCAAGCCCCCCTTCTCCACCGCCATTAATACCAGCAAGACCACCAACAACACCTGATGCACTAACTGTGTCACCTCCATCTCCGCCCGTGAAAGCACCACCATTACCGCCACTGACTGTCTGGCCATTATTGCCAGACCCCGCTGCACCCCCAGAAGCTTGTGTTCCGCCTTGGCCACCACCTGCTGTACCGCCGCCAGCGCCGCCAGCGCTAGCTGTCGCACCACCACCTGCACCGCCATTTCCTCCATTGGGTGCACCACCTTGGTTATCTCCACCACCACCACCCCCGCCAGCACCAGCAACGAATAAAGCGTTACCGTGGCTGATGCTGTCAGTGAAAATACCGGAATATCCGCCGCCACCGCCGCCTGTACCTTCCGAATTGCCGCCACCAGCAGCAAAGTTTCCACCACCCCCACCCCCGCCGATAGCAATGACTAAATCCTCACCGCTAGAAACATTGATTGTACCCTGCACAAAGCCGCCGCCACCGCCTGTGCCGCCTGCATTATTATCACCACCCCCACCGCCGCCACCGCCTGCTCCCCAAGCTGTAACATCAATTTCTGTGACGCTGGCTGGCAAAGTATATGCATCGGTTCCGGCTGTTCGAAAAACATGGGTAATCGTACCATCTGTGTTGTAAATTGCCTCTGCATTTGCAGATAAAATAGAACTGACAGAGCCGTTCAAAGCAGAGGAGGCGTTGATTGTATCTGCGCCAGATCCTGTTGTAATGCTATCCCCATGGCTACTTGTATTCACGGTGAAACCTTCTGTTTGCGCAGCCAGAGAAAGTGTTATAGCAGATGTAAAAGCAGAAAGAGATATTGTCTCCAGTCCGTTAATTCCGCTATCCATAGCAACTATTACACCTAAATCGACAGATGCCGAGAGCAAGTTCATGGTGTCACTGGTGCCTGCACCAAAATCAATACTACCACTACCGATAATCATGGCATCAAGCTGTGCCCCAGTCAGCGTGACTGTATCATTACCAGATGAACCAATTATATTACCTGTTTCAGCGTTGCTGATTGACGGTGTAGAAAAGCCGGATATATCACCGCTAACACGCACATTGATTGTATCTGCGCCATTTGCAAGGTTGATATTTGAAAAATCAACCCATTGCGCAGAGGAAAACGTAACATTATCGTTTAAATTGCTGCCAACAAAATTTTCAATTGAAATGATGGTTCCGTTTGAAAAATCTACGGTTGTGGCATTAAATAGCTGCATGGTATCCGTGCCAGCCCCACCATCTGCGACTTCCCCTGTCGCCCAGTGGCCATTCAGATAGCCAATAATATCATTGTCAGTGCCTCCATTAACAATATCCGCTCCTTCAAAGCCTGCCAGAAGGTCGTTACCACCACCGCCATTGATGATATCATCACCTTGCCCGGATAATAAAAAATCAGAAAACCCTCCTCCTGTTACTGTAAAGTCCTCTGTTTGCAAAGTCACGGTAATAGTCACAGCTGCCGATGCTGAAGCTGCCGATATAATTTCCAATCCTTGTATAGCGCTATCTGTAGAGCCAAGCGTGTTAAGAGTGCTGGATGTGGAAAGCAAGTTCATGATATCTACGCTACCAGCATCAAAGTTAATAAAGCCTGTGCCGACCACAATAGCATCAAGTTGCGCGCCCAAAAGAGTTATTGTGTCGTTGCCCGATGTGCCAATGAGATTACCTGTTTCAACATTTGCAACAACAGGTGTCCCATTTGCCGAGATATCGCTGGATGCAATAACATTGATGGTATCATTACCCCCACTTGCATCTATCGTTGCAAAATCTGCCCACTGAGCATCTGCCAATGTTACTACATCATCACCACCACTGCCGGTTAAAGTCTCTAGTGAAGAAAGCGTCCCAACTGAGAAGTCCACAGATAGCGCTCCTCCAAAAAAGAGAGTGTCTGTACCTAAATCTCCAGAAAGCACTTCTCCTGCCGTAAAATCGTTATTCAATAGATAAACAATGTCATCTCCATCGCCAGCGTTCACGGTATCTGTGCCAAGATAACCTAAAATAATGTCGTTACCGTCGCCACCATTAACCGTATCGTCACCAAGGCCGCCCAGAAGCACATCGTTAAAATCCCCACCTATAAAGGTTATGTTTTCCGTCTGCCCTATCATAAAAACAGACACGGCAGCGGCAGACCCCACAGCAGAAATTGTTTCTAGCCCCTGAACAGACGAATCCGTATTTCCAAAGGCATTTAAATCAGCCGAAGTAGATGTAATATTGATGATATTATTGCCACCATCCAGATTTATAATTCCCGCACCATCTAGTATGGCATCCAATTGAAGGCCCGTTAGCGTAATGCTATTATCGTTACCATCCCCGACAAGACTGCCAGCTTCAAGGTTGTTAACAGTTGGAAGACCTGCCGCTGATATGTCACTGCCATCAGCAAAAACACTTAACGCATCTGTTCCACCGGCAAGGTCCAGTGATATAAAATCTATGAACTGTATTGCGTTCATTGTAACATCGTCATCATCTGAGCTACCGTTTAATTGCTCTATCGTGGAAATTGTTCCCAAGGAGAGGTCGATTGTTGTTGCATTAGAAAATAAGATTTGGTCAGTACCAGCTCCACCTATCAGCATCTCTCCCGCCATAAAATCACCATTTGACAGGCTGATAATGTCATTATTATTACCGCCATCTATGATATCTACACCGCCACCACCTGCCAGCGTATCGTTACCACTTCCGCCGCTTAGTGTATCTGAGCCAGTACCTGCTATGAGTGTATCTCCATTCCCGCTTCCTATAATATTAAACACTTCACTTTGACCAGAAAGATTAATACTTACACTACTGACAGCCCCTGCAGCGGAAATTGTTTCTAATTGCTGAATTGCGCTGTCCGTTGCACCGAACAGATTAAGCTCTACAGATGTAGAGGTGATATTCAGAGTATCTGTGCTCAAACCAAAATTAATAATGCCCGTGCCTGTAAGAATGGCGTCTAACTGCGCACCTGTAATGGTTAGGTTATCTGTCGATGCCGCGCCTGTCAGGCTCCCTATCTCCACATTATTAACTGTAGGCAGACCAAGACCTGTAATATCCACGACGCCACTAACTTGCACATTAAGATTATCTGTTCCTGTCCCAAGATCGATTGAAGATAAGTCTGTATCTGTAAACTGAAGGATAGACAATGTAACGTTATCTCCAAGGCCGCTACCATTGAGCTGCTCTATTGTGGAAAAGCTACCTATGCTAAAGTCAACCGTTGTTGCGCCTGCAAGCACAATAGAATCCGTACCACCATTTCCGATAAGACTTTCCCCTGATGCAAATTCTCCGGTTTTAATGATAAAGAAATCATTATCAGCGCCACCATCAATTGTATCTGCACCGATGCCGCCAGAAAGTGTATCACTTCCTCCATCACCGGTAATGATATCGTCCCCATCTCCTCCAAACACGATGTCATTATCAGCGCCACCACTTAACGTATCAGCACCGCCCCAACCATATATCCAGTCTGCGCCCATACCACCGTCAATTATATCCGCTGCATTGTCTTCACTGAAGAGGCCGCCTTCCCATTCAATCACGTAGTCATGCGTATCCGTATCATTACGGTCATCCCATGTCGTATCATCTGCGCCCCCATTAAACCACATAGTGGCACGGGTTTGCGCACCACCGGAATTGTTAGGCTGCCCACTACCCCAGTTTTCGTAGAAATTAAAAGATGCTGTCGACGCTATACTGAATTGAATGCCACTTTCAATACCATCAGACCATACCCAGTCTTGATCCACAGCAATATCAGTTGCTGCCAGCCAAATACGGTTTCCACCTGCGCCGGTACTATTGTCTGCACCATTATCAACTCCTAACTGGTAAACGAAGTCGTTTTCAACAGCAGAGGTTATTGTCACCAAATGCCCGGCAACACCGTTTAGAAGCGTTCCCTGCGCCGCAGTAACAGCAGCGCTCCAACTCACAGAGCTATCAACAAATTGATAAAAACTGCCCGTTTCCAAAGAATACGTCACATTAGGGTTTGCTTGTAAAATGGCAGAGACTGTTACGGCATCAAGCCCGTTCCCATGCAGAATATCGTTCCCATCATCTCCGGAGATGATGTCTGCACCCGTGCCACCATTGATAGTATCACTACCTATGCCTCCGTTTAAAGTGTCGTTATTTGCACCGCCACTAATTGTGTCATTACCCGCGCCCCCATCCACAATATCCATGGCATCTCCGGCATATATCCGATCGTTGCCATCATCACCATCTATCGTATCATTCCCTGCTTCCCCGATAATTTCATCATCACCATCACCACCGGATATGAGATCATGGCCATCCCCGCCAATAACCTGATCGTTTCCATCACCTCCTGAAATAGCATCGTTTCCATCACCACCAAAAACCAGATCATCCCCACCATCTCCAAAAAGTAGATCATTTCCAGCATCACCTATAACCCAATCATTTCCATCTTCTCCAAAAAGAACATCATCACCATCTCCGCCAAGCAGAGCGTCTATTCCATCTCCGCCATTCAGGATATCATTACCGCCATCACCTAAAATAGAGTCATTGCCATCCCCACCAAATAAAATGTCATCACCATCGTTGCCAAAAATGATGTCATCTCCTAGACCACCCAAAACGGTATCATTTCCACCTTCACCAAAGATCATGTCATTGCCGTCACCACCATCAATGCCGTCATCATCCCCCAGACCACGGATACGGTCATTACCAGCCATACCATTGATAATATCGGCGGCACCAGTTCCTGCGAGATTACTGTCATCCCCGCTTGTTCCATCGATGGTCGAGGCACCCAATACAGGCGGTGTATGGCCAAACAGTTCTGCCGCTGCCGTTACATTAGAAGCCTGCCCCTGCATCAACAGCTGAGAGGTCATGTCAACCATAGTATCGATATCACTATCGTTAATGGAAACTGCAAAAAAGGAAATCGTATCCCCCGGATCACCGGACGCCCCATCAAAACGGAAGCTGAGCGAGGTCGGCATATCGCCAGAATATTCAATGAAAATATCGTATGTGGCAGCGCCAGACTGCATATCAATGAAATACGCAGGCGTACCGTCAACCAATATCTCCAACAGCGGCGCGTTACCGCCGCTGAAGCTCGTCGTGGCATCAATACTTAAGACAAATGTATTCATGGCCCCTTTTTATGTCCGACATATGCCGATACATATGTATGACAACCCCTAATTACCATTAGAGCAGCATTTGGTTAAAATTGGGTGTATTATGACCTGCTAAAATAAAGCATATAAATCATACACTTATATGACAGAAAAGGGTGCGTTGATTTGTTTTTTGTACACTTATTCAGAATTAGACATTAAACCTGAACAACATGACATCTCCATCTTTCACAATGTATTCCTTACCTTCAGACCGCATTTTCCCGGCCTCCTTGGCGGGTTGTTCGCCGCCAAGGGCGAGGTAGTCAGAAAAGGCGATGGTTTCGGCGCGGATAAAACCGCGTTCAAAATCGGTATGAATTTCCCCTGCGGCCTGCGGGGCTTTGGCATCGCGTTGCACGGTCCATGCACGCGCTTCTTTCGGACCAACGGTAAAGAAAGTAATCAGGTTCAAAAGATCGTACCCTGAACGAATGACACGGTTCAGGCCGGGTTCTTCCAGACCAATAGTCTCAAGAAATTCTTTTTTCTCTTCTTCACTTTCCAGCTGGGCGATTTCAGATTCAATGGCGGCGCAGATAACGACAGTATTCGCGCCTTCGGCTTTCGCCATGTCTTCTACTTTTTTTGTGTGCTCATTACCGTTTTGGGCATCACTTTCCATGACATTGCAAATATACAAAACAGGTTTTGAGGTTAAAAGCTGAAGCATATGAAAGCATTTTTCTTCATCTTCATTTGCGCGTTCTACAATACGTGCGGGCTTACCATCTGCAAGAACCGCAAGGCATTTTTCAATAACAGCTACCTGTAGCTTAGCCTCTTTATCCGCCCCCTTGGCTTTTTTACGCAAAGGCTCCACGCGTTTTTCCAAACTTTCAAGGTCGGCGACCATCAATTCTGTCTCAATAATTTCCTTGTCACGCACGGGATCAACGCCGCCTTCGACATGCGTGATGTTTTCATCTTCAAAGCAGCGCAATACATGCAATATTGCGTCTGTCTCGCGGATATTGGCCAGGAACTGATTACCCAGCCCCTCCCCTTTGCTCGCGCCGCGTACAAGGCCCGCAATATCAACAAATTCAAGCTGCGTGGGAATAACGTTTTGCGACTGCGCAATTTTTGCCAGATCATACAGCCTGTCATCCGGTACCGCCACGCGGCCCACGTTCGGCTCGATCGTGCAGAACGGGTAGTTCGCCGCCTGCGCCGCCGCCGTTTTCGTCAGCGCGTTAAAAAGAGTTGATTTGCCAACATTGGGCAAGCCCACAATACCGCAGTTAAATCCCATTTTCTTTCTCCGTATTTGGCGCCGGTGCTTTGCGTGCAACGGCAGTCATAAAACCTTCCATGTCCGGCTTCACCAGCCGCCCGGCTTCATCGGCAACAACGTCCAAAAGCTTTTCCAGCCAAGCTTCATCTGCCTTGGCAAAGTCATTCAGCACATAGCCGCTCACCCTGTTTTTATCACCGGGATGGCCGATGCCCATGCGGACGCGCCAGTAATTCTGGCCGATATGTGAATCGATGGATTTAATACCGTTATGCCCACCGGACCCGCCAGCCATTTTGACCCGCACCTTGCCGGGAGCAAGATCAAGCTCATCGTAAAGCACTACGATATTTTCCGGCTTGATCTTGTAAAACGCCATAGCGGCCTGCACGGCCTGCCCCGAAAGGTTCATATAGGTCTGGGGACGTAAAAGCAGGGCCTTCTCACCAGTAATCATACCGGTAGCCATCTCCGACTGGAATTTGTTTTTCCAATCCGGAAAGCTATGGCGGCGGGCAATCGCATCCGCCGCCATAAAACCGATATTGTGCCGGTTATTGCGGTGTTCTGATCCTGGGTTGCCCAGTCCGACCAGCATCCACATGCGTCCGGCCTCCAATCAGCAAGATTACTTGTCTTCCGCTTTTTTCTCTTCCGCGTCCGCAGGCTTGTCTTCGCCTTCACCCTCTGCCGCAGCATCGCCTTCGGCGGCGGGTTCAGGTTCAGCAACAACTGTCGGCGCAGCAACCGTGACCAATGTCATGTCTTCGGTGTGCGTTGGCTTGGCGCTGGCGGGCAGCTTAATATCGCTAAGATGCACGCTATCGCCCATTTCAAGGCCTTTCAGGTCAACGATAAATTCTTCGGGAATATCTGTCGCCGGGCAAGAAACCTCAACTTCGTGATGCACGATGTTCAAAACGCCGCCTTTGGTCAGGCCGGGGCAGTCTTTTTCATTTGTGACATGCACAGGCACGGCAACACGAATAATCGTTTTGTTGGTCACGCGCAGAAAATCAACGTGCTCCGGTCTGTCATTCACCGGGTTAAACTGAATTTCACGCGGGAGGACCAGGTGTGTTTTGCCGTCGACCGTCAAATCGCACAAGTGCGTGAAAAACGCGGATTTATGCTCCAGCTCTTTTTTCAGCGCGCGGGCTTCAAGGGAAATGGTTACAGGGGCTTCCTTGCCGCCGTAAATAACTGCGGGCACAAAGCCCTCGCGACGTGTTGCACGGGCGGCCCCCTTACCGGCCTTCGCGCGTGCTTGCGCCGTTAGTGTGGTTTTTTTGCTAGCCATTGTTTTATATCCTTCTTTTTCCTTGGATTTCACGTTCCCGCCAGCCTCCAGGGGTGCTGCGCGTGGAACGGGCGGAATATAGCCCCAATCCGGCTGAAATATCAAGAGTTTTCTTAATGTGTGCGCCGCAGCGTGACATATGGGGCATGGTTTGCTAGCTTTCCTCGTCCCCAAAACAAACACTGAAACAATATGAAAAATTACACAAAAAAAGCCCACAGGCTCCAAAACCCCGAAAAAGGCGCTCCGGAAAGCTGTATTGTCATCGACAGCCCTCATAGCGGCCACGTTGCCCCACCCGATTTTGACCATGCCCCCAGCTATAAACAGCTCATGCGCGTGTCGGACTATGCCGTCCACCGCCTTGTCGCCTTTGCGCCCAAAAACGGCATTCCGCTTTTAAAGGCCCTGCAGCTGCGGGTGTATCTGGACCTGAACCGCGATGATGACCCTGAAATCAAGGCCGGCAATATGTTCCGGGGGCATTACAGCGTGCGTAACCCTGTGCCGCTCTATAACAAGGAACCCAGCCTAAAGGCCCGTTTCAACCGCATCGCCAAATACTACAGGCCCTATTACGCCCTTTTGGACAAGGCGATTGGAAAAGCGCAAAAGCGCCATGGCGCGGCTGTCCATTTCGACATGCACTCCATGCGCAGCCTGACGACGCCACGCGGCGGCGGACCGGAGGTGCCGAATATGTATGACTTTGAAATCGGCACGCGTGACGGCAAAACATGCGATGATGCGATCGTCAAAAAATTCTGCACCCTACTGGCCAGCAAAGGTTATCGCGTGGGCCTGAACGAAAAATTCAAGGGCCGTCACCTGATCGAGACCACAGGCAACCCCGCCCAAAACCGCCACTCGATACAGATCGAGATTAATCGCGGCATGTATATGGATGAAGACACCCTGAAACTGCGTCCCGGATTTTTGCAGGTGAAGCGTGATCTGGAGGCTACTTTTAACGAGTTCAATACATGGATGCTGCAATCATCCGGCTATTGCCACAAACCCAAACAGGCCAAAGGACACAAGCCCCCATGCCCCTGAGAAAATGGAAACCCATTTTTGACGCCAAGGCGCAAGAGCTGTACCCCGCGACCGACCCTTCGCACGATATCCTGCATATCCGCCGCGTGGTGAAGACAGCACTGGAACTGGCGGACAAAGAAGGCGCGGATATCAATGTGGTGCTGCCCGCCGCCTATTTCCATGATTTTGTGAATGTGCCCAAAAACGACCCGCGCCGTAAAGAAGCATCACGCCTGTCGGCAGATGCGGCGGTGGAATACCTGAAATCTGTTGATTACCCGGCAGAATACCTGCCCGCCATCCACCACGCCATTGCCGCGCACAGTTTCAGCGCCAATATTCCAGCGGAAACGCTGGAGGCCAAAGTGGTGCAGGATGCGGACCGACTGGACGGCCTTGGCGCCGTCGGCATTGCCCGCACGTTTACAACAGGCGCGCTGATGGGAAGCGTCAGCTATTACCACGAAACCGACATGATGGCCGAAAACCGTGATCTTGATGACAAACGGCATACGGTGGATCATTTCTTTGTAAAACTTTTTCGCACGGCTGAAACGCTGCATACTGATGCAGCGAAAGCCGAGGGGCAAAGGCGGGTGGCGTTTATGCGGGGGTATTTGGAGCAGTTGAAACAGGAAGCAGCCTGACGCATAATAGTTCTTCCAGCGTTGTGTGCGGACAAACAAATGTCATCCCGAACACAGTGAGGGATCCTGAGCATATGATTGATAGACCAAAGATCCCTCACCTGCGTTCGGGATGACAAAAGGCAGATGCGCGGTGCTCTTTACTTATTTTAATGCAGGAGCCTTATTGCCTAAAGCTTGTAAAGCGTCCAAATGACATTTCACAACCCCGCTTCCTTTCAGGATGTCCTGTGCGGGAGTATGAACAAGAGAAGAAGCTGTTTTTTCTTGGTGCACACCAAGATAGTTGCTTACAAGAAAGTACCCCAGTGTATACGCTCCCCAATGCGAGCAATCAGCACCATTACCAAAAAACCAATCCGCATGGTTATGGTCTCTTCTGTCCAAGAGAGGCGTAGCCTTTTCCAGCAATGCTTTTGTTTGTTGCACATTCAATGCTGTACACCATGGAGGAGCATCTCCAGGAAATGCTTCAAGACTGAAAATATCGGCTAAACCTTCCGATACTATTTCCTCGCCCAGAGTTTCACCGTAACCGGGATTCCCCCATCGGCAGGCATGGTGGTATTCATGGGCCAATGTCTTCCTCATCATATGTTGAAGAACATTTGATATTCCCGCATATTCTGTATCCAAATAAATATGCACATTCAAAGAATCGGGACAATACCCCCCAATATGCTCACCCGGAATGGTTAAATCTGGCGCATGGTGAAAGGATACAGTCAGTTCTTTTTCTGGGATCAGCGTATGAATACGCGCAAAAGCTGTTTCGGCTTCATGGATAATCTCGGCTTTTAAACCTTCAGAAAAGTGGCCGCCATCATTTAGAAACTGAAACCGTGTCTTGTTTAACATCGCTAGTATCTTTCATCTGTCTAGATGATATGTAGCAATTCACCCATTCACCGGCTTCTCAAACAACGACGAAACCGAGCGCTCCTCGCATATCCGGTGGATGGCCTCGCCAATCAAGGGAGCAACAGGGAGGTATTTTATTTTCTTGCAAGCCGCCGTGGCCTCGGTCGCGGGAATGCTGTCGGTCACGACCATTTCGGTCATTGGTGAATTTTCAATACGCTCAACCGCCTGCCCTGAAAAGACGCCATGCGTTGCAACAGCGCGCACAGAAGTTGCGCCGTTTTCCATTAACGCCTTAGCTGCATTGCAGATGGTGCCCGCGCTGTCGACCATGTCGTCGATCAAGATACATTCGCGGCCTTCAACCTCGCCAATCACGTGCATGACTTCGGATAGGCCCGCCTTCTCGCGCCGCTTATCGATAATCGCAAGACCGGCATCAAGGTGCTTGGCAAAAGCACGCGCACGCACAACGCCGCCCACGTCGGGCGAGACAATAGTGAGCGGGCTGTCCGTTCTGGTTTCCGCCGCATAGGGCACAAACACGGGCGCTGATGCAAAGAGGTTATCCACCGGGATATCAAAAAAGCCCTGTATCTGCCCTGCGTGCAGGTCCATCGTCAGAACACGGTTCGCGCCCGCAACGGTAATCAGGTTTGCCACCAGCTTGGCCGAGATGGGGGAACGCGGGCTGGTTTTTCTATCCTGCCGCGCATAACCGAAATATGGCATAACCGCCGTGATCCTGCGGGCCGATCCGCGCCGGAGCGCGTCGATCATAATCAGCAGTTCCATGATGTGGTCGTTGGCGGGATAACAAGTGGACTGGATGACAAAGACATCCTCCCCCCGCACATTCTCCAAAACTTCCACAAAAATTTCCTGATCGGCAAAGCGCTTGACGCTCACATCGACCAGAGGAATGCCCAAATATCGTGAAATATCATGCGCAAGGGGTTGATTGCTAATGCCGGAAATAAGCTTCATGCCGCCACCCGTAATATATTGTTTGCCGATATGGGTATTCTATAGTGTTCGTGGTGGGTGAGTAAACTGAAAATTATAGTCATTTGGGTTAAGTTCCTTCTCCCTCTGGGAGAGGACTTAAACCCTAAGAAATAGCAATAACCGAAGCCTGCCGCCCATAATCCGCCTCTCTCTGCTGGCAGGAGCGGCGATAGCTGAAATAGGATTTTTCGTCAGCCAGCGTATCTTCATGCGTATCATAAACCGTATTCACCCCTGCCAGTTTCAGGCGGTGCGTAACGTAGCCGGGCAGATCAAACAGGTATTTATCTTCATTCTGTTTTGTGAAAAAGCGTTCATTAGCAGCATCCTGCGCCAAAAATGGCGCTTCAAAGGCTGTATCGACCTCGTAAGACAAAGGCCCGATACAAGGGCCGACAGCCGCCACAATATCCTCCGCTTTCGCGCCCAGATCGCGCATGGCCGCAACTGTGGCTTCCAATACACCGCCGACAGCGCCCTTCCATCCCGCATGGGCCGCGCCAATAACCGTCCCGTCTTTTGATGAAAACAACACAGGCGCACAATCTGCCGTGAGAATGCCAATGGCAATACCGGGTGTTTTAGTGACAAGCCCATCGGCTTTTGGGGCATCTTTTGCGCCCCATGGCGCTGTCACCATTACAACATTAGCGCTATGAATTTGTGTTACGGTCACAAAATTTTCAGGCTTTATATCCAATGCCCTTGCCACACGCGCACGGTTTTCTGCCGTATTCTCTGGTGTATCATGGGCACTCCACGCGCAGTTCAGCGAGTCATACAACCCCGCTCCCACACCGCCAAGGCGGGTGAAGAATCCATGTTTAACCTGTGGAATTTTGTCGATGTCGGTTGTTTTGTATTTCAGCATCTGCAAAGCCTGCGGGGTTTAAATTGTTCTGTTTCGGCAAAACGCCCATCACTTTAAAAAGTTGCCCCATTTCCGATGGCGCGACAAGCCTGAACAACGCGGTTTGGATATCTTTTTTCTGGCTGTCGTTGGCATGGCGGGTCAGTGCTTCGGCGCGTTGCGTCATGCCAAGGCGTTGCAGGAAATCCCCCTGCCCCACAGGCCCCAGCACAAATGCATATGGCGACATAACACGGGCGAGCGCCGCAAAATCGACATGCGCGGTAATATCCTGCGCGCCGGGATTGTCAAAAACAGATGCGTAGCGGTGGCGGGATACAGCCTGCAAGGTCTCACCTTTTTCGCCTGCGGCATAGCCGTAATCTATAATCAATGCCGCCCCGCCGTTTTGCACGTGCCGGGCCAGCGTATCTGCGATAGCGCATGATACCGGGCTGGATTCCACAATTTTTTCACCCTTTGGAACGGGATCGGCATAAAAACCGCGTCCCTGATCCCAATGGACTCTGCGTTCTGTATCATCAATATATTGGTGTACGGGCAAGGCATCGAAAAATTCATTTGCCGCGATCAGGGAAAATCCTGCCGGTACGGTATCAAACGTGTCATGCCATGTCACATCATGGCCCTGCAGTTTTTCTTTTTGCAGCCTGCGCATCTCAGGGCTGGTTTCCACCAGATGAACAGGGGGTTTCAGGCCTGCGCCCGCAAATACACGCAAAACGTCTGCCGCCAACGTGCCGCGCCCCGGCCCTAGCTCCACATACTGTGCATTGTCAGGCCTGCCTGACTGCATCCAGATATCAACCAGCCACGCGCCCAGCATTTCACCAAACATCTGGCTGATTTCAGGGGCCGTCGTAAAGTCACCTGCCGTGCCAATCGCTGGTACTGTCGCGTAATAGTGCTGTAAACATGCAGACATATAATCTGCAACTGTTATAGGCCCATTGTCGGAAATATGCTGCGCCAATTCTTTGGCAAAAGCCGAGGTCATGCCGCTGCACGCTTTTTAGCATACCAGATCAACGCAGCTCCCGCCGCAATCATGGGCAGTGATAAAATCTGGCCTTGGGAAATATAGCCCAGCATCAGGCCAATTTGCGCATCCGGCTCGCGGAAATATTCGACAATGCAACGCATAATGCCATAGCCGCCAATCATCGCGCCCAGAATCATGCCGTGGCGCTGGCGGATTTTTTCCTGCCGTCCCATCCAGAACAAAACGGCAAATAAAACGATGCCTTCCAAAAATGCTTCGTACAACTGGCTGGGATGACGCGGCAACCCACCACCATAGGGAAAGATCATCCCCCATGACACTGTCGTGACACGGCCAAATAATTCGCCATTTATAAAATTGGCCAATCGGCCAAAGAACAGACCAATTGGCGC
>JAPPOU010000025.1 GCA_028817795.1 Alphaproteobacteria bacterium | reverse complement strand
CGCTTATTTATCGCCACAAACCAGGAACACAATCGCGCCGCATACTTAATGAAAGAACTGGGCTTTGAAAAGGTATTTGAGGATATCTTCCACTCCGCTCGTATCGGCATTGCCAAGCCCGACCCCGCCTACTATGCCCACGTTTCCAACCTACTCCCCGCAAGCACGATGCCGCCCATATTTTTTGATGATACCCCTGCTGTTGTTGAAGGCGCACGCGCACATGGATGGGACGCTTACGCTTTTAACGGCATTGAAAACCTGAATGATAGTGATTTTGTGCGAGGCATCTTGTCGGCAGTATAAAGACTAAACGTCAATATTCTCAGCAAACTCAGCGTTTTCCTGAATAAATTCAAAACGTGCTTCGGGGTTTTTGCCCATCAGGCGGTTAATCAAATCCGCCGTTGCGCCACCTTTAACAACGGCCCCCGCTTCTGCCTCAGCTTCGGGCAAGACAATACGCAGCAGGCTACGCTTGCTCATATCCATTGTCGTTTCTTTAAGTTGAGACGCAGGCATTTCACCCAAGCCCTTGAAACGGCTTACATCAACTTTCTTTTTGCCCTTAAAAACTTTCTTCATCAGTTCGTCCTTATGGGCATCATCACGCGCATAAACAGAGGTTCCGCCTGACGCCAGACGATACAGCGGCGGCAGCGCCAAATACAACGCGCCATGCTCGATCAGCCCACGCATTTCTTGATAGAATAACGTGATAAGCAACGATGCAATATGCGCGCCATCCACATCCGCATCAGTCATGATAATCACGCGCTCGTAACGCAGCTTGTTAATATCGAACGATTTGCCGATACCGCAGCCTAGAGCCTGTATCAGGTCCGAAATCTCCTGATTCTGACGGATCTTGTCGGTCGTGGCGCTGGCAACGTTCAAAACCTTACCACGCAACGGAAGGATCGCTTGCAATTCACGGTTCCGCGCCTGTTTGGCTGAGCCACCTGCCGAGTCCCCCTCAACAATAAAAATTTCAGTATCTTTTGACGTTTTCTTACTGCAATCTGCGAGCTTTCCGGGCAAGCGCAGCTTGCGCGTGGCGGATTTACGGGACATTTCCTTGACATCTTTGGCACGGCGGCGCTCTTCAGCCATCTGCACCAAATAATCCAAAAGCGCACGGCTGGCACTATTATCGCCCGTCAGCCAATGCTCAAAATGATCGCGAACAGCACCCTCAACCAGCCGCGTTGCATGCAGGGTCGTCAGTTTATCCTTGGTTTGCCCTTGAAACTGCGGATCACGAATGAAGATAGACAGCAAAACAGTGGCCGAGCCTAGAATATCATCCGGCGACAGCGACCCCGCCTTGCGGTTGTTCGTCATATCTGCATAGTTGCGCAGCCCCCGTGCCAGACCTGACCGCAAACCTTGTACATGCGTGCCACCCAGCGGAGTCGGAACGGTATTACAATAGCTGCTGAGGAAACCATCAGCCTCTTCTTCCGTCCACGTCACGGCGAATTCGCAGCGTCCCTCGTCATCCGGGAATTCCACAGCACCGTAAAACGGCTTGGGTGTCAGCGCGCTTTGCTTTTCAGTTAAAGCATAAAGATAGTCCAGTATACCGTTGGGAAATTTAATAATTTCCTCTTTAGGCGTCGCTTCACCCTCTTTTAAAAGACCCGCCTCACATTGCCATTTAATCTCAACACCGCGATATAGATACGCCTTCGACCGCGCCAGCTTGTATATCTTTTGTGGACGGAATGAAGACTTCTCTCCAAATATCTGGGAATCCGGAACAAAAGTAACTGTCGTTCCCCGTTTTTTGGTTGCACCGCCCTTTTTCAACTTACTGGCCGGCAAGCCGCGCTGATAGCTTTGTGTGTAAAGCGTTCCGTCACGCGCCACTTCCACAGACATTTCTTCGGACAGCGCATTCACAACGGAAGACCCCACGCCGTGCAAGCCGCCAGATGTGGCATAGGCCTTGCCGCTGAACTTGCCCCCCGAATGCAGGGTGGTAAAGATCACTTCAAGCGCAGATTTATCTTTGTACTTTGGATGTTTATCAACAGGAATACCGCGTCCGTTATCGCTGATAACCACACGATTACCGGGCTGCAGGTCAATTTCAATCCGGGTGGCGTGGCCTGCGACAGCTTCATCCATCGCGTTATCCAGAATCTCGTTAACGAGGTGGTGCATAGCCCCCTCGTCCGTCCCGCCAATGTACATGCCGGGCCGCTTGCGGACAGGCTCCAGCCCCTCCAGAACCTCAATATCGGCAGCAGAATAAGAGTTGTTTTTGCTTTTTTTCATTGTTGTCTTTCGCACGCCGTGAAACATAAGGCCTTTCCACGATTAAAGCAACTCCCTTGGTCTTTATCGTTTCTTCAAATTCCGCTGTGCGACGCAGCAAAAAAAGCTATAATCTCAAACGGGTTAAACACATGGGGATTCTAGATGAACAGAGAAAATCCGGATTACGACAACAGTCCGACGCTGCGCACAATCCCGATGCCATCCGACACAAACGCCAATGGCGATATTTTTGGCGGCTGGATGCTCTCGCAAATGGATTTGGCTGGCAGCATCATCGCCGTCAAAACAGCAAAAACGCGTGTGGCCACCGTTGGTATTGAGGCCATGAGCTTTCATAAACCTGTTTTTGTGGGCGATGAGGTTAGCTTTTATTGCAGCATTGACCGGATTGGCCGCACATCAATTACGGTTTATATTGAAAGTTGGGCACGAAATCGGCTGAGCGCAAAATCACAAAAAGTCACTGAAGGGAAATTTACCTACGTTGCCATTGACGAAAATAGAAAACCTGTCGCCGTTGAACGGCAGGATGGCTGAGGGAGAAACCACATGAAATATTACAAAAAAAATATTGTTCCGCGCATTGCTGCCGTCATTATCGCTGTGCCTGTTTTTGCAGCATTAATCGGTATAACTGTCGCACATGCCCTGCAACGTCCCGCTTTGCCAATTGCTGATGCCGCACCCTCTTCATACATGCAGCCTGTTTTTCTGGATTTCCTGTTTGGCAAGAAACAACAACGCGCAGCCCCCGTACGCCCGCAATACCGCCTACACGA
>JAPPOU010000033.1 GCA_028817795.1 Alphaproteobacteria bacterium | reverse complement strand
GGCTTCGTCGCGATTGGTCGCCGCCCCTATACGCAAGGGCTGGGCCTTGATAGCGTGGGCATTTCCACCGACAAGCGCGGCTGCGTTGACATTGACGACCATTTCCGCACGTCTGTGAAAAATATTTACGCCATTGGCGATGTGGTGCGCGGCGCGATGCTGGCGCATAAGGCTGAAGATGAAGGCGTTGTGGTCGCGGAAATTATTGCGGGCCAGACAGGTCACATCAATTACGATGCCATTCCGGGCGTTGTGTATACCTATCCGGAAGTGGCCGCCGTCGGCAAAACTGAAGAGCAATTAAAAGAAGAGGGAACAGCCTATAACGTGGGCAAGTTCCCCTACATGGCCAACGGCCGCGCGCGGGCCATGAATGCCAGCGATGGTTTTGTTAAAATCCTTGCGGATAAAAAGACGGACCGCGTGCTGGGTTGCCACATTGTTGGTGCCGAAGCGGGCACGTTGATTGCCGAAGTGGCTATGGCCATCGAATTCGGCGCATCATCAGAAGATATTGCCCGCACCTGCCATGCGCACCCAACTTTGAACGAAGTGGTCAAGGAAGCCGCGCTGGCAGCGCTGGGGCGTGCGATACATATTTAACGGAGATATCCATGCTGAAAATTGAAGATTACGACGTCACTGCCGATCGCGGTTTCCTGACCCCGCACGATATGCCATCTGTTGTGTTGCCTGCGGCCTTTGTGCCTGTCGTGGATGCGGGGATGAAGCTTTCCGATTACATGACCTCTTGCCGCGTGCGCCACTTTCTCAACCAATTGCCGGAAGTGGATATGGATGCACATCTGGAAGGGCTGGATGACGCGCAGTTGCGCATGTTGATGGTGCATTATTCCTTTATCGTACAGGCCTATGTCTGGGGCGAAAAAGATGCGCCAAAGGTTTTGCCGCGCAACCTTGCCGTGCCGTATTGCAAGCTGGCAGATAAAGTTGGCCAGTTTCCGCTTTTGCCCTATTCCGGTTATACGCTTGATAACTGGGGCAAGCTTGATCCGGCAGGCGACGTGACGCTGGATAACATTTACGTCATCCAGAACTTCTTGGATGGGGTGGATGAAAACTGGTTCATCCTTGTGCATGTCGAAATTGAAGCCAAGGCGGGTGCGGCGCTGGCAGAAATTCCCGCTGTCATTCAAGCCGCGAAGGGCCGTGACGTGGGCGCGTTGAAAACAGGATTGGAAAAAATCCTGGCCGCATGGGAAGGAATCAACCCTGTTTTTGACCGGATGCCGGAGCAGTGTGATCCTTATACCTATTACACACGCGTGCGTCCTTATATCCATGGATGGAAGGGCAATCCCGCGCTGCCGGGCGGATTGGTGTATGAAGGCGTCGAGAAATTCGGCGGCCAGCCACAGGCATTTCGTGGGCAGACAGGGTCACAAAGCTCTATTGTGCCAACGATGGATGCACTTTTGGGTATTGGGCATGAAAACGATCCCTTGCGCGAATATCTGGATGAGCTGCATGCCTATCGTCCGCCAAAGCACCGCAAGTTTATTGAAGACGTGCAAAAGCATAGCACCTTGCGCGCTGTCGTGGCAGAGATGCAAGATGCCGAGATCACGCTTTTGTATAACCGTATTGTCGATAACGTGCAGCAGTTCCGCACGCGGCATCTGGAATATGCGGCCTATTACATTAACAAGCAGGTCGCAAAGGGTGACGGCAACCCGGTTGAAACCGGCACGGGTGGAACGCCGTTCATGAAATACCTGAAAAAGCACCGCGATGAATCGCGTAGCCATTTTATTGGCGATTACGAACCTGTGGCTCGTCCGCCTTTGCTGGGCGCAGCTTAAGGGCTAAAAGGGCGGTGGATGATTTTCCGCGTCTGCCGCGTTCCTTTGTCTGAAGTCTCTTTGAAAGTTTGGATGATATAGGCGTCCGATCGTTTGTAAACCAGTTCTTTTATGTCGTTTGCAAGCTGGGTGTCTTCTTGTTCTCTGGCGATTTTTATGGCCTTTTCTGCGTGTGCGGGCGTGCTGCCCAATAAGATTGACATGATATGCGTGTTTCCATTGGAAGCAGCGCATGAAATGACAGATTGCATGTTGATATCATAGTCATAGGGGCGCGCGCCATGATCGACAAGGTGTTGTGTAATGTCTGCATAATTGCGTAGTGCAGCTTCCATCAATGCCGTCCATCTTGAGTGGTAAATGACTGCGTTTGGATCGGCACCTTTTTCCAAGAGCAGCTGCACGGCATCTGTCTGCCCTTCCTTGCAGCCAGTAGCAAAAGAGAATCGTCTTCGGGGCATGCGTTTACATTAGCGCCATCTTTAACCAGGGCTTTGCAATGTTCAATATTGCAATCCCCTTTTAGTATTTCCCAAACCAGTCTTTGGGTGGTGGATGTCATGGCTTGTTCCCCTGTGGCGGCGTTCTGCGTAGAATTTTTCGCGGGCGCGTCGTTCCTTTTTCCGCCGCTTTTTGGAATTGGGCGCGGTTGTATTGGCGCTCTATGTCGCGCAGAATTTCAACTTCTTGTTTCAGGCCTATCTGCAATGCGCGGTATGTGGCAAGGCCTATATCTGCCCTCCGGTCCAGCAAAAGCATGGCTGCGGCAGGTTTTTGCGCGATGACAGCGTGGATAAGGGGGCTCCAGCCGAGCGCGTTGCGAAAATTAGGGTCAGCGCCATGATCCAGTAGAAGGGCGATGGTATCTGTGTGGCCTTGCGTGATGGCGTGGGTCAGCGGCGTATGCCCGTTTTTTTTGTTAGAGGCGTTTACATCGGCCCCGTGGGTGATAAGGACTTTTATAATATCATTATTCCCTTTTTTGGCGGCGTACATAAGGAGCGTATCATCTGTGGCGTGATTTCTTTCGTTGGGGTTGGCACCTTTTTTTAAAAGAAGAGTAGCGGCATCGACATGCCCTTTGTCAACGGCGTATAGCAAAGGGGTGCCAAACATGCCGTGCCTGCGGGATTTTATATCGGCCCCTGCTTTTAAAAGGTCGCTGCAAACCTGTATATCGCAGTGTTTTTTATTCAGCTCTTCAAAAAGAAGATCTGTGGCCATTTGTTTGGCCGGGTTTTTCTGTGTCATGGCTTCCTCGTTAACGTGGGGCGTCGAATTTTGCGGGGTTTAGACGTTCCCTGTTGCGCGGCTGTTTCAAACGTGCGTGCTATGCGTTTTCTTTCTTCTGTTAGCATCATATCGGCAATATCATCATCAAGAATTTCACGCGCTTTTTCGGCAATGGTGGTGCATCTGTGCGGTGAAGACGGGGTGGGGTTGTTAATGATTTCTTGTGGATTGGCTCCTTTTTGCACTAAAAGACGTATCAGGCCTTCCCCCTTATACAAGGCAGTGAGCAAGAGAGGCTCGCCACGGTGATTTATATGGTTGGGGTCTGCCCCCGCATCCAGCAGGGCGCGGATGTGGTCAATGTCGTCATCGTGCATGACTGCGAGCGATATCGCCGTTGCGCCCCAGTTGTTTTGCGCATTCACATTCGCTCCGCTCTCAACAAATTTTCGGGTAATATCGGGCGATCCGTATGCCGCCGCGAGCATAAGCGGGGTGGACCCGTCTGTGGATCTGATATTCAGATCAGCCTTTTTCTCGATCATCAGCCGTGTGGCTCTGTCATACTTATGGCAGACCGCGCCAATCAGTAATGGTGTGCCTTTTGATGTGCAGACGTTCAGATTCTTATGCTCCAGCACAAACTGCACACAGGAATCCTCGTTCTCCAACGCTTCTTCCACGGTCATTTGCTTTTTTCTTTTTCTGCGGGTCATTGGGGGGCAGGCCTTGTTTTGCGTGTGGAGGGTCTGAGGATTTTCCTCTTTTTGCTTGTTCCTTTTTGGGCGATGTTTGAGAAAGAGGCGGCGAGCAGTGTTTTTGCAAAATCTTTGCCCCTGTATTGTTCGGCAACCTGAATTAGGGGTTCGCCGCTTTTGCTTGTGGCGTGAATGTCTGCGCCATTGCGCACAAGGTTTTCTGTGATTCCTCCATCGTCCCTTTTGAAAAGGCTCCATTCCAGGAGGAGGTCGCCGTATTGCATGTCCCGTACATTCGGGTCAGCGCCTGCGTCAAGCAGCATGTTGACAATTTCAGCATCACCTGTTGCAACGGCCCACCCCAATGGTGTGCGGCCTTTGTCCGGGCGGGGAATGTTTGGGTCTGCACCTCTGTCGAGCAACATGCGAACAATTTTGGCGCTTTTGTTTTGAACGGCCTTACACAGAATTTGATCGTCGTGAGAAAATTCAGCCCCGGCTTTTAAAAGCAGCTCTATAATAGCTTCATCATTCTTCATGAAGGCCCAGCCGAGCGGCGTGCGGTTGTTCTTGTCGTCCGGCACGTTTACCTCTGCACCAGCGTCAAGCAACATGCGGACAGCATTGGGATTCTGACTGTCGACAGCCCAGCGCAGGATTTGTTTATTCTTGTGAACGTCTGCACCGTTATCAATCATGTATTGGGCGAGCGTTGTATATTTCTGGAAGACGGCTATAACCAGTGCTGTTTCATCGTTATCGTTTGTGGTGTTGATGTCGGCGCCATTCTCAATGAGCGCGCGCGCGACCGTGCTGTGTCCTTTGAGCGTCATTTCCGTCAGCAGCGGGTTCCCGTTTGGCAGACGGGTATCGGGATCAAGCCCGCCCTGAATCAGTTTCAGGCACGCTTCTTGGTCATCAAGGGCTTTGATAACCTTTTTAAGGGGATACGCCTTGTCTTGTTTTGCCATGCCTGCTCCTTAATGGGTGCAGGCACAATAATATTAAACTTTATTGATTATGTCAATTCATAAAAAGCTGTGATAAAACAATTAGATAAAGTTAACTAGTGCCAACTCGCTTACGGCACGCGTCACTTGGTACGAGGCGGTGATCTGTGTGGACAGGGCCTGCATCAAGGCAATCGCCTCTGTCGTGTCGGCGTTTTCTTCCTCGTCAATCAGCTTGTTGTAAAGGTTGATGTCCTGTTCGTGGGATTCCTTGATGTTCTTGATAAGGTCCAGCTTGCTGATAAGGGTCGTTTGCGTGTTTTCTATTTGATTAAGCGCGGTGCGCCCGATTTGCTGTGCGTAGTCGATGGCCTGCACGAATTCGGGAATGGTGGCGACATCAACAGCAGGGTCGGGTTTTTGCATGTTGGCAAGGAATGTCAGCATGCGAATGGCGTCTTGGATGCCGGACCTGTCGGCCAGCGCGCCATAACTTACTTCAATGCGCGTATCGATCCTGACGCTGGCATTTGTGGCGCCGCTGATAGAATTGGAGAAACCCAGCGGCGCACCGCTCAGCGCTGTGACGTTGTTTGACAATTGCGTGGTTGTTTGCCCGCCTGCAAGCCAGTTCGTGACCTCGGCCTGAATAGTGGTGGCGGGGGTGTTGGGGTCGGCATAGGGAATGTTTTGGGCATCTGTGCCCGCGAAAAGGAAGCGCCCGTCGAATTCCAGGTTGGCCAGATCGACGACAAAGTCTAAAAGCTGCTGCGCCCTTTCGCTGATGTCGTCCATATCAAAGGCCGCACCTTCGGGCTGCAGGCGGATTGCATCCGTAATTTCGCGGACGGCATCGGCAACCTTATCCATGGTATCGCTCATAAGATCGATGCGTGTTAGAGCCTTGTCGATGTTACCGCTGTAAGCTTCCAGTTGCGACTTTTCACTGCGTAGTTGCAGGATACGCTGGGCATCCGCTCCAAAGCCGGCAAGTGTTTCGTGCTTCTTTTGGGTTGTGATCTGGCGTTGCAGATCCCCCAAGGTTTGGTGCATTTCTTTCAGTCTTTGCGTTTGCGTTACACTTTGCCCCAAGAAAGATACGCCGGTAATCAGTGCCATGTCAGTTCTCCTTGTTCATGCCTTACGAGAAGGCCTCCATAAGTTCATCAAGCATTGTTTCAGATGCCCGGACCATGCGCGCCGCCGCGGCATAGTTGGACTGGATGCGGATCATTGATGCCATTTCCTCGTCAATATTGACGCCCGATTGGTCAAGGTGCCTTTTGTCGAGAAAGTTGAGGAATGATTGGTCCTTTTCTGCCTGGTCCGATGCGGCGCGGGCATCTTCGCTCATGCTTGTGATGATTGAGCGGCCATATGATTCCAGTGATGCATTCGTTAACAGCCCGGTGGACAGCGTGCCGTCCGGCCCGACGTTGGTTTGGCGAAAGGGGGTATGCGCAATGTTGTTAATGGTCATGCCCATAGCTGTAAGCGGCGTGCCGATAGTCTCTGTTAATGTGATGTCGCCACCTTCTGTCGGTGTCAGGATCAGTTCGCCGCCGCCGCCCAGCGTGGCGGTTAATCCTGCAACCAAGTTAAGGTTTGTAAGCAGGGTGGCGGACGTGTCGGCTGCAGAAATGCTAATTGTGACGGGCGCTTGTTGACCGACCTGTACCGTGAATGATGGGTCTTGCGCCGCTGTCACGCCAAAAGAAACCCCCAGTGCGGCGATGCCTGCAGCACCGATTGAGACATTTGAAAAACCGATATTGGCTGTTGCACTGATTGAAAGTTGCCCTAATCCATTCAATGATGCGACGGGTGACCCAACGGCAATATTGATGTTGTTGACAAGATCTGTTGCCGTATCTCCAGCGTTAATGGTAACGGTTGCTGCCGGCCCGCCGCCAATGGTGATATCGAATTGTGCGCCGGCTGTAATGTCCGGGTGCGTATCCAGTGAGGGCGTGTAGCCGGTAATGGTTGTCGTGCCGATCACGCGATTGGTTTGCGTTAAGCCCAGCGTGGCAAAGAGCGTGCCTGCGGAAATGTCGACGGCACCTTGGCCTTCTTGATAGGCGTAGGGGCCGAAGGCAAATTCTGATATCTTGCGAATAACTTCGTTGGAGCCTTCCAGCACGGTATTGCCGTTGGTGCCCTGGCGGATCAAGGCAGGGTCGTTGGCGACGTCGGTGTTCACCTGTATTTGCGCGGCAAAGCCGGAATAGCCTGTAATGCCGGGCGGCGCGACGTTGGGGGGCACTGCCCCGTTGGCGTCCGTGAAGAGCCTGAGGCCCTGTTGATCCATGCGGAATGCAAGTTTTTGCGCCATTTCATCAAGCTGCGCCTGATAGGTCGGCAGTGTGTTATCCCGCAGGGTTAAAAGTTCGCCAATGCGCCCGCCGATGCCGGCGTTGGTGATTTCAAGCCCGGTAAAGCTGTCAATGAAAATGCCGTTCAGTCCGCCACCGGGGTAATAGGACGTGGGCAAGACGCTGCCGGGCTGGAACAAAAGCTGGCGTGGCGTTTCATCAACGAGAACCTGCCCTTGCCGTGTCATGACCGTGACTTTGTCGTTATCAGATTTAAAAGTCGAGACTTCCATATGCTCGGATATCTTGCGAATGGCCAAATCACGCTGGTCTTCAAGGCTGGCGGTAGATTGGCCGGAACCGCTTAAGGTGCTGATGCGAATGTTTAGGTCTGCAATTTCCTCCAGCGCTGTGTTAATAATCGCCAAGCTGTCGGAAATTTCCGTTTCCGTTTGGTCGCGCATTTCGGTCAGCATGTCGGAAAAATCATTGAACTTGGCAGCGGTTTCTTGCGCGTTAGTCAGTGTTCTTTCCAGTTCTAACTGGCTTTCCGGCGCAGATGACAATGTTGAAAAAGATTGTGACAAGCGGCCAATATAGGATGATAGCGATAATTCTATTTCCGAGGCGCCGTTAAAATCGTCAATCCGGCTTAGGTATCTTTGGCGCACCAGCGTGCCTTCGGTGGCGCTGACCTGTCGTGATATGTCACGGATCAGGGCGGCATCGACCTTGCGCACCAGCGCGCCCATCAGAACACCTTGACCCTCGCCGTTGATAAGCAATGCCTCTTGCGGCAAAATTTTCCGTGTGTAGCCTTCCGTGGTTGCGTTGGAGATATTATTGGAAATAGCGTCGAGCGAGCGCTGCGCTGCCCGTAATCCGCTTAATGCCGCATTGAGTGCTACCGTCATGCCTGTCACCTTTCCTCTAGGCGCATTGCGCCGCCAGATAAAGAAGCAAGTCTTGTGCCATTTGCGCTTAATTTATGAAAATAGTATAGAAAACAAGAGGATATAACAGGGTTTGCTGTAAAAGTCGGTATTGCGTCCAGGGGAGGAGTGATTGTAGTATTTTCTGTGCAATGCGCACTTTGCTGACGCAAGATTTGTGCCGCTATGGGGGATAACGGGGTTTACGCTATGGTAGATATTGACGACGAGCAGGATGGTTTGGAGCTTGGGGGCGATGCTGGTGAAACAGTCGGTGTTGCTGATGTGCCTTATGAAGACACAGCCGCCGCTGCGGCGACAAGCCCACTTATCAAGTTTATAGAAGCCCTTACAGGCAAGAAAAAAACGCCCCCAACAAATGAAGCCAGCGTTACGGCACCAGTACCGGAAGCTCCTGCGGGAGTAGCGCCGGTAATGCCGGCAGAGACAGGCGGTTCAGGGCGCTTGCCGGATGTCCCCATGCCGTGCGGGCCTTTGGAAACGATTGTTGTCCGTAACGAATTTTATCGTGACGGTTTCAGAAATCTTTTGTTGATTGCGATTGCAGAGGCGGTTGTGATTGCCGCTATTCTGGTTGCGTTTATTTATCACATGGCAACAGCGGTGTCGGAAGATCGTTACTTTGCAACAACGGCGGATGGGCGCATCATGCAGTTGGTGCCGTTGGACCAGCCAAACATGACGACAGCGGCCATGATGTCATGGGTGTCACAGGCGGCATCAGAGATCATGACGTTCAGCTATCATGATTATCAGCGCCGTTTGCAGCAGTCATCGCGCCACTTTACGCGTCGCGGGTGGGAAACCTTTACCGATGCCTTGAACCGCGCGAAGATTGTAGAGGGTGTGCGTGAATCAAAGCAGGTTGTCTCATGTTCTCCGCGTGCCGCGCCAACAATTTTGAGCCAAGGGGTTTCTGCCGGCAAATACCGCTGGATCGTGCAATTGCCGTTGCAAGTCAGCTACAGTGGCCGTATGCAGCGGACCGATAATTTGAAAGTGACGCTTGTGATCGAGCGTGTGCCTTCACTGGAAAACCCCAACGGTGTCGGTATTGAACAATGGATTGCCGTTGCGGAGTAGTGGTTTGCAAAAAGGCTCTATTGACATTAAAGAACTGAAAAAAGCGGGCCTGTCTCTTAAGGAGATGGAAAAGGTATTGTCGCGCGCGGATTCCGGCGGCTATCGCACGGCATCGCGCCTTGTCATGCTGCTTGTTTTGTTCGAAACGGCTGTTATTTTTGCGGCATCATTATTGTTGTTTTACAGCGTTGTTATTCAGGGGCAGCCGGAGAACAGGTTTTACACTTTATCCAATATGGGGGAGGTGCGTCCGTTGATCGGTTTGCCCGCGCCCAGTCAGGATGATCGCGCTGTGATTGCGTGGGTTTCAAATGCGGCATCAGACATCATGACGTTTGGCTTTAATGACATCAACATGCGGTTTGCGAATGCACGCCAGTATTTTTCTCCCCTTGGGTGGACGAGTTTTGTCGATGCGCTGCGGATGTCAGGCGTGACTGGTCAAGTTATGAACAATAGGGTCATGATTACATCCATTTTGTCTGATGTGCCTGAAGTAACGTTTAACGGTATACGTGAAGGTAAGCAAACATGGGATGTGACCGTGCCGCTTGTTATGACAGGGGTTTCCGGCGGCAAGACATCTTCTGCAAGTGCGACGATATATGTAACCATTGTGCGGGTTCCGACACGGCAACATCCAAGCGGTCTTGGTATTGAAGGCTGGTTCATGGTGTAAAAAAGCGGTGCTTTTGTTATGGGGATGCGGTATAAAGCTTATTGGAAAAACGCGGGGCAGGATGTAATGACAGTCGAGTTATGGGATCAGGTGACGAGGGGGCGTTTGCACGGTGCGTTGGTACGTGTTGTTGCGACGGCTGCTTTCGCGACAAGCCTTATGTTCTCCACAAGCGTTGTTGCGCAAGATGCTACGACGGATTTTGCAGCTTTTAAGCAAAAAATTGATATGGCGCGCCAATCTTCTGCTGTGGACGATACGGAAGAGGATCTGGGCATGGGGAACAGTAATCCTTTGGGTCCTGCAGCGGCCTTGCCTGTGCAGGGCGGGCTTGCGATTGGCGGGGCCAGCGCCCTTGCGCCGGATTCTCCGGAGGAAATGCAGGCGCGTTTGGAACAAGAGGCGGAAGACCAGCTTAGAAAGCTGGAGGAAGAAGCGTTCAAGGGTGCGCTCAAGCAGCTATTGCCCCTGACGCCCGGCCAGATACGCACGACCTATGAAGAATTTGGCAAGAGCCGCGAGGCAGCGGAAACGCCGCTGCGTGTGCCGCAGACGCATTCGCGTGTGCAAACGATTTCTCTGGACCCGGCTGACTCGCCGCCTGTGCTGCGGCTTGTGCCCGGATATGTCACAACGTTAAGCATTCTTGATTCCAGCGGTGCGCCGTGGCCGGTGCAGGACATTACTTTCGCGGGCAAGTTTGAAGTGACGCCGCCTGCCAGCGGCGAGCATATTATCCGGATTGTGCCGCTGTCGGCGCATGGCGTGGGGAACCTGTCTTTGCGTTTGGTCGATTTGATTACGCCTGTCATTTTTACCCTGAACACGGGGCTGGATGATGTCGATTACCGTTTTGATGCCCGTGTGCCCAAACCGGGGCCGCTGGCTAAAACGCCGTTGATTGAGTTTGGCGGGTTGGATACGGTTGCGGGCACGGATGGAAACCTTGTTTCTGTTCTGGACGGCACGCCGCCTGCCGGCGCAGAAAAATTGGTGATGCGCGGCGCAGATGGCAGGTCTTCCGCTTGGCGCATTGGGGGTAAGATTTACCTGCGTACAGCATTGACGCTGTTGTCACCAGCCTGGAATGCAAGCGTGTCATCTGCGGATGGAACCGTTGTATATGCGCTTAACGAAACGCCGATTATTTTGCTGTCGGACAATGGCAAAATGGTACGTGCACAACTTTACGCGACAGATTGAAGGGGCATGAGTCATGGTTGACAATAATGATGACGATTTTGATCAGCACGATGACTTCGATGCAGGATTCGATCTGGAAGAAGATGACGTCGATCTGGGTGGTGGTGGCGAAAAACTGTCCCTGAAAGAGGTCTGGGAAAGTAACCCTTTGCTCAAAGTTGCAGCAGCCGTTCTGGCTTTTGCGATGGCTGCGGGTGTCTACATGACTTTCTTGGGCGCGGACCCGGCTGAGGATATAGCCTCGCGAACCAGAATTCGTGTTGCAAATGTTGATGATACGCCGGGGCAGAGCGAGCTCAGTGAGGAGTACGAAAAGGCGCTTCAGGAGCAAAACCAGAAAGCTGCGGATCTTGCGATGCAGACGGGTTCCAGTGCTATTCCTGCCCCGACGGGTAGTGCGGCGGCAGATGGTATTCAGGTTAACGCAGTTTCAAACGAAGGCGAAAAAGACCCGCTGCAGGAATGGCGTCGCCGTGTTGAACAGGCACGGGAAGTCGACCTTGGTGCGGACTTGGAAGATGAAGAGATATTGGCGCCGCAGCCAGACCTTGTGCCGATCGTGAAGCCGGTTACGCCACAGCCCGTGCAAAAACTGGACCCCAAGGTGACGCAGGCGCTTGTGCAGCAAATGCGCACAATCGTTTCTGCGCAGGCACCTGAAAAAGCGCATTACAAGAACGTCACGGATATTAAGTCTCCTTACAACCTTATGATCGAAGAATTGAAAGAAGCGGAAAAGGCGGCGGCAGATGGATCGCGTTCAGGGCTTGTCCTGACAAAAAGCGGGCATCTTGTCGATGCGGATTCACCGGAGGCGGATCACCATGTCATCGTTCCAGCGGGTAAGATCGTTTATGCGCAAACTTTGACGGAGCTTAATTCAGATATTCCCGGCCCGGCGCTTGCGACGATTTTGTCCGGCCCGTTCCGTGGTGGCCGGGCATTGGGGGAAATGTCGGTGGAGGATGATTTTATCGTCATCACGTTCTCGCGCATCGTAAAGGATGACGTTATTTACTCTATAGACGGCATTGCTTTGGACGAGACAACGACGTTGCCGGCGCATCAGACGGATATTGATCACCACTATTTTGCCCGCATTGTTCTCCCTGCTGCGTCAAAGTTTTTGGAAGGTTATACGGAGTCTTTGGCGGAGACAGGTACAACAACCACAACGACAGCTGGTGGCGGCGTTGCAACAGGCACGCCAGAGCCAAGCAATAGAGAGAGTTTGTATGATGGTTTGACCGAGGCGAGTGGTGTTGTGAGTGAAATTTTGACGGAAGACAAGCCTGATGGCCCGACCATTAAGGTGGCGCGGGGCACGACGATGGGCATACTCTTTTTGAATTCCGTGACAACCGGAGATGCGAATTAATGACAAGGGTAAAGAAAATGAAGAAAAAGGTCTTGTTGCTGACTGGTGCGGCGATGGTTGGTTTGGCTTTTTCAACGGTGCCTTCGTTTTCTTTTGTGGGGCATGCGCACGCGCAAGAAAGTTCTATGGGTGCGATTCCTTTGCCGGGACCGGTTTTTGGTGGGGGCGAAGTGAAGCCGCAAGATAAAAAGGATTTGGTGGTAGCGCCGCCGCAAGGTGCTGATCCGCTGGGTATTCTGGATGGAGGTGCGACAGCAACGGGTTTTGAAGATGACCCCTTTGCATGGGGTGCTGACGATGGCACGAAAGCGGAAAGTAGCGATGAGGTTGCAAAAGATGAAGGTGTGGCCGTGCCGCCGAAAACGGAAGTTGCCATCACGCCAGAAACAGCCCCCCCGGTTGTTAAAGGAGATAGTTCGGGGGAGGGTGCGTCTTCTGTGCAAGCGCCGGGTGCTGTGAGTTTGCCAGATACAGCGGTAGTCAGCCCGCCACTTGATACGCAGAAGACAGATGCTCCGAAGATGTCAAACAATGCGAGTGATAATATACCAGCAACAGAAAATACAAGTGATGGTGATTTTGCGGACAGGGTTGCTGCGTTGGAGAAGCGCCTCGTGGCTTTGGAAAAAGATATGGTGTCTCGTGCTGAATTTGACAAGTTGAAAAAGAATACGCAGAAAGCGTCTTCTTCGAAAGCGTCGCCCAAATCTGCGGCAAAGGCATCTGCGTCACAAAAGACAACCCGCCGCGCCACCGCGCCGGCAGTGTCTTGGGTTTTGAAGTCGGCAAAGCCCGGCATGGCCTGGGTGTCTGAAAAGGGTAATAGTGAGCTGCGCATGGTCTCCGTTGGGGATACATTGCCCGGCATTGGCACCGTTTCCGCGGTGGAGAAAAACGATTCGGGCCGTTGGATTGTGCGTGGATCAGCGGGCGTATTGCGTCAGTAGGTTTTTTTCGCCTGGTTTTGTTTGGGAAGACTTTTATTTTTAGGTGCGATGGTACCTCTTAGGAGGTGTGCACTATCATCAGTGATTCCTATTTTATTTCAGTGCGTTACGGCGCTTTTTGCGGCGTGTTTCTGGATATTTAGATTGCATGATACATAAAAAAGGGTTCTAATATATAGATGGGATTTAAGCAAAAACGGTGATATCAGGTGGTTGGGGCGTTAAGGCTAAAAATAGCATCATTTTTTCTAGCGTGGGCCGTTTTGGGGCTTATGCCAGCGCAGGCTTATGCGGGCCAGCTCGGCACCATTATCACCAATGTTGTAGCTGCGGCAGACAATATGGTCTGGCTCATCAGTCTCTTTGCTTATATAGGCGGTGCACTGTTGTGCGTGATAGGTATTTTTAAATTCAAGGATCATGTCGACCAACCGCTTCACCACCCATTGAGTGCAGGCGTAAAGCGTTTTGTTGCGGGCGGTATGTTGCTCTCTCTTCCGTGGATGGGGCGTGCTGTGCGCGGTAATTTGCTTGGGGGGGGCACGGCTCTGGGCGCCACAAGCCCGGCCGTTACTTCACAGCTTGGCGCACCGCTGGGGCCTGCAAACGCGGTAGATGGCATGATTGTCAACGTTATGCTTGATATCAGCGCTCCTATGGATCTTTTGTTCAGTCTGTTTTGTTATATTGCAGGTGGTATCATATTGGTTGTGGGTATTTTACGTCTGACAAAACGCATGGACGATGGCCCGCGTGGGCCTGCAGGTTTTGGGACAATCATGTGCTTTATTACGTCTGGAGCGCTCTTTGGCTTGGGTGATATGGCCGGGGTATTCTTGAACAGTCTTTTCGGAAATACAAACATCATGACAGCTCCGGTTATAGGGCTTAACTTGGGTTTGACGGCTGCTGACCAAAACAGACTTAACCAGGTCATACAGGCGCTTATGTATTTTGTGGGGCTTGTGGGCATGCTGGCGTTTATACGTGGATGGTTTGTGTTAAGGGCTTTTGCTGATGGTGGACGACAGGATGCAACACTGGCGCAAGGCCTGACTTTTTTGTTTGGCGGCGCTTTGGCGATTAATCTGGGCGGTGTTGTGAATGCAATACAGAATACCCTAGGTAACGCTGTTCCGTCGATTGCCTTTAACTAATAAGTCTGGATTCTAGCGTTATTGCAGGGGAAACGCGTATTTTTTGTTGGAGAATCCGCGCAAGAAACCGTTCTTTCTTATGGTTTACTCCTTTCATAAATTTGGTTTTTGTCCCTGTGTGTATAAAAAGTAGTAGAGACTTTATAAAAATGTGATATAATAAAAGAG
>JAPPOU010000107.1 GCA_028817795.1 Alphaproteobacteria bacterium | reverse complement strand
GAGGAATCATAATCCTTGTGTCGGGGGTTCAAATCCCTCCCTCGCTACCATATCTTCCCTATCGTCTCCAAACCACAATCTGGTTCTCTGAATCCCTGTAGCCGTTGTAATCGCACGGTATGGCAGGGCTGTTGGCTGCATTAAAGACTTGTGACAAATCATCAGGCGTTTTGCCGCCCTTGCCGATGTGCAACGCCGTTACGTCCGGTGCATGGGTTTTTATTTGTTCGCCTGCCGTGATGCAGGCTTTTTGCCAATGCGCGGACAGTACACGCCCCTCAAGGCTTTCCAAGCTGTCAAATGTCAATTCACCCTTCTTGCCGCGCCAGGCCCATGTCTGGGCTACAATTTCACCATCAGTATCTTCCGACCACATAAAAACCACCGTTTTTAGACATGAAGCCGTGCTCTGCACAATCCGCCCCTGCGCCCGCTATATGCTGGCAGCAGTTCGTGAACTCGCCCAGCGCAAGACCACGCGGGTCGCCATCGTCCAGTTTATAAAAGCGGTAGCCGGGAAGATCGAAGTCAGAACCGTCAATATTGATATCAGGAATACGGCCATCACGCTTTTTTCCCGCAGCGCCATGTTTTTTTCTATAGCTGCGCGTGATTTTCAGCGCCTCATTAAAATAGTGCGCTCTCCATGCCAACCGTTGCGCCATTTGGGCTAACGCCGGGTCTTGTACAGCTTTCTTGTATGCAAACTGCGCGACTTCATCGCGTGTCTTGTGATAAGAATACTGGCGGCCATCCGCGCCCTTTAATGGCGCTGAAATCCTGTCGGAAAAAGCGACCAGTTTTGCCATTTTCGGCCCGTGCTGCATAACAGCAGAACGCCAGCTTTCTATATCTGGCTTGCCGTGGCGGGGAATATCTATGCTGTGGATAATATCGTGCAACGGCTCTTGCGCATCACCCTGCCCCCATTTTTCAAGATAGCGCAGAACATTTTCAGTTGTGCCAAATAGGGCGGCTGTGTGATAGGCATAACGCGCCACCCACTCTCCCCCCATGCCCTCTTTTTCCAGCAAGGCGGCAACATCTTTGAAAACAGCGGGTTTTACATGGTCGGGGTTCAATTCGATACAATCCTGAGGGATATGCCCTATCTTTTTGATCCATGTCTGCGCACGCTGGTATCCCGCCTTTATTTTCCGGCCCCACAAAAAGCGCGGCACACCCGCCTGATGCAAGCGCATCGCGGCCGTGGCCGGGTTCCCATTCCTGAAAGCACGCACACCCGCCTTCAGATGCAGCCATTTCAAATAAAGGTTCTCACGCAGGGACAATTTTTCCCGCTTCAGGCTGTCCACAAGCAAAGGCTCCCTTGCATCATATAAAAGTCGAGCCGTCGCCTGTTTCAACATTTTTATGCGGACACCTTTTGTCACCTCCTGTTCCTGCTGCAAAAGAAGCGGAAACACCGAAGCACTGCACGATAACAGCGACAAAACATTATAGTCTTGCTCAAGACCAAATGCCTGCAGCGCCCCTATCCCCAAAAACGTTTTCAAAAAACGATCATGCCCCGCCTGCATAGCGGCCTCCGTGACCTCTTTAAGAAAATTCTCTTTGCCGAAGAAATTACTTTCTAACTCGTCACGAAAAACATACTCAAAAGCATCGTCATGCCCGTTCTTAATGGCATTTCCAGCGTACATCTCATATGGGCTTGACCGATATTGCGACAGGTCAAGTTTCAGTTCCTCAATCACATATTTCAGCATATGCATATGCCCTGCTGCCATGGCATGGCCGCATGCCGATTTCACATTCCATTTCAAAACATCAGGGTCATGCGCGATAGCATGTTTCAGCATATCAAGGTGCCCGTGCTGAAAAGCCGGCTCGATCAGCTCACCATAGGAAATTGCGTCTTTACCCCACCCTTCTACCTTAACCCCTTGTTGGATCATTCTATCAGCACGCGCAATGTCTCCCTGTGCGGCATAGTGACGAAACAAATGTCTCCCTGTGCGGCATAGTGACGAAACAACAGCACAGCATTTCCAAATTGGGGGTGCGGCGCGCTGGCCTTTTTCGCCGTTACAATATCATCGTACCCGCGCTGTTTTGGTTTTGCCGTGCGCGGCACCTCTACCGTTCCCGCCGCAATATGCTGCTGCAAAATCTCTTCCGTCACCGCGCCATCACGCTGGGCCAGGTACAGAGCGAAAGTCGGCAAAGCCTTTTTCAGGCTTTTCAGTTTGCCCGCAGGCAAATCCCCCTCCAGCGCCGCAAGAACCGCGTGCGCGCAACGGACAGGCTGTGGCATGTTTTTGGAGGACATATGGCCGCTATTTCCCTTTTTTGTTTACATAAATATAAACAAGGGGCAGCAATATGTCAATATATTAATTATAGCATTGATATATAATGATATTTTTAGGCATAAGGTGGCTCCTGCCACACAAAGCGCTATTTTTCTGTTTCCTACAGCACATGATGCACCATCAGTACAATAGCCACGGATGCAGCAAGGCCGACCATCATTTTCAAGAAATCCTTGCCGATCAGCGGAAAGACATAGCCCAAATGATATGTTTCGCGATAGGTGGTGGCAATGGCAAGCTCGCGCCCAGACAACAGCCCTACAAAAACCCATGTTGTTGACATGGGGATGCTGTTGATCTGCTTGAAGTACACCAGCAGGAAAGCATAGACCAAATCAATAATGGTGGCTGACCGCATGAAGCGCGCGCCGGATTTTTCCAGCACCACTTTTTGTATTTTACCGCCGCTGGTCTTGAAAATATACCCAAGCCACCCCACCAGAACAAAGAGCACGCCCAACAACATTTCAACAGACAAGGTACGCGGCAGGAAAACAGCGATGTTCGCCATGTCGTGCGACAGCCATGAGAACCATAAAAACCCTGTTGATACCCACTGAAAGCTACGCCAATAAACGCGGTGTTCTTTTTTAACTTTACTGTGTTTTTCGTTCACAATCCGCGCCACAATCATCCAGACGCCATAGGCCACAATGGCCGCAACCCCATACCCCACAATGCTTTTTATCAGCATTTTTTCCAGCACGACAGTCGATGCGAAAGCCGACAACACTAAAAAGGTTGTTGACAGCGGAATGCCAAGCCGCGTTAACAACACAAGCGCCAGCGGCGCAATGGCATGATACCACTGGATAGGCTCATACGGAATTTTCTCCAGCCTGCCAAAGGAAATATCGCCGTCATGGGTGTACCAGCCATAGACCAGCGTAAACACCAGCACGCCTGACGCCGCCAGCCACAACCAATACCATTTAAAAACCCGCGTATTCGAGGCAATGAACGTACCCAGCGTTTGCACGGAATCGTTCCCGATAACGGCGTAAGCCGCCAAAAGAAAACCAACAAGAGCATAAAAGGTGTGGATATCCATTTTGGTGTGTCTCCCTGACCTGTTTACGGTATTATGTTGCGCTGCACAAAAAATATATTGCGACCTTATCCCACAGCATGATAAGAAGCAACCCATGAGAGCAAAAAACCTTTTTCTTGCCGTCCTTTGCACTGGCCTGCTGGTTGCGACCGCTGTACTGGCATCCACCACTGGCTCCGTCGGTTCGCCCAACGTGAAAAAAGGAAAAGCTTCGGTGGAAGCGCGGCTGGGCTACAGCCTTGCAGATAATACATCATCAAATGACAAGCGCCTGCGCACCCGTGTGCAATATGACCACGGACTAACAGATATTTATGCCCTTCGCATTATCGCCGCCGGCAATAAATCAAAAGGCGATAACCACGAGGCGGACAGTATCGGCATAGAAAACCGTTTCCACCTACTCAAAGCAGAAGACCACAATTTCGATTTTGGCCTGCGGGCGGGTTACACCTTTAAAGACGGCGATAAAAAACCAGATGCAATATCATTTGGATTTTTCGAACGCGGCCGGCCCGGCGAATGGGATTTAAGGTTTAACCAACTCTTCAAACGTGAAGTCGGTGTCGAGCAGTCCCCCGGACTGGCGGCGGAAAACCGCGTGCAAGCCACCCACGGCTATGCAGATGGCAAGCACCGCGCAGGGCTGGAGCTCTTCAGCAGCTTTGGCAAGCTAAACCAGCTTTCCGGATACAGCAACCAAGACCACACGATCGGCCCTGTTTTCAAAGGAAAGCTGCCCCATGGCATATCGTATGAAACCGGTTACAGAACAGGCATCTCGCAAGCCGCGCCCGACCACAGCTTCAAGATTTTCTTAAGTCGCGGTTTCTAAAAACCTAAAACGCCTCAGCATCCCCATACCCCTGCAAATACAGCAGCGCCGTCAAATCCCCATACCGTACTTGAAAGGGCGTGGCCGCCTGCACAGCGGGTTTGCCGTGGAAGCCGACGCCGACGCCAGCGGCCTGCAACATGGGGATATCGTTGGCGCCATCACCCACGGCGATCACGTCACGCGTTTCCAGCCCCAGCGCCTTTGTTTCTTCCAGCAGCCTGTCTTTTTTAAATTGCTTATCCACCAGCGGCGGCGTGATAACGCCGGTTAAGGCTGTGTCATCCATGCCCAGTGTGTTGCCAAAATTTTTCCAAAAGCCCAGCGTTTCAGCAACGCGCACGGTAAATATATCAAACCCACCCGATACCAGCATGCATTTATGGCCGTGCGCGGTCATGGTTTTAACCAGCGCTTCCGCGCCCGGCGTGTACGAAATGCTATCGAGTATCGCATAGACTTTTTCCAGCGGCATGCCTTTGAACAGGTACATGCGCTCTTCCAGTGCTTTGGCGAATTCTATTTCACCACGCATGGCGCGGGCGGTAATGGGCGCGATTTTGTCACCAATCCCGTAATCCGCCGCCATGTCGTCAATGGTTTCGCCCTGCAAAATGGTCGCGTCCATATCGGCAACCAGCAGGCGTTTTTTGCGGTGGGCATCATCGGGCTGGATGAAGATATCAACGCCCTCTACCTGCAGGTTTTCACGCAGCATGTTGATGTGCGAAGGCTTATCGCTTTCAAACCTGATATCTGCGGCCTTATCCTCGGCCAGCCAGTCAGGCATGGTGGGCGTAATGCCTGCATCGTTCAGAGCTTTTTCCGCAACCTGAAGCGCGGCACGGATCAGATCGCCGTCTTTTTGCGCCGCTACGCATGTGATTACGTTTTTCATCGTACCCTGCCTCTTTCGCGCCAACAGGGTAGCCACATTGGCCGCCCCTGTACACGGAGGAATATTTTAACATAACACAAAAGCATAAAATAGCGCCGCAACATCCCCTGAACCCGCTTGACGCACTGCACAAGGTGGACTACGACTCTTTTAAAAATAATCAAAACCACAGGAAAGGATCGGTCGCCATGAGCCTGAACCGTCCCGCGCAAAAACCACACAGACCTTTTTTCTCCTCCGGCCCCTGCGCCAAGCGCCCCGGCTGGTCTTTTGACAGCCTGAAGGATGCCCTTTTGGGTCGTTCCCATCGTGCGCCTGTTGGTGTCAAGCGCATACAAGAGGTGATTGAAAAATCAAAATCCATTCTTGGCATGCCCGAAGATTACATTCTGGCGATTGTTCCCGGATCGGACACCGGCGCCATGGAAATGGCCATGTGGTCACTGCTGGGCGAACGCGGCGTTGATGCGCTGGGCTGGGAAGTCTTTGGCAAAATCTGGGTGGCAGACATCGTCAAGCAACTCAAGCTGTCCGATGTGCGCACGTTCGAGGCCGATTTCGGCAAGCTGCCCGATTTGTCGCAGGTCGATACGGATCGTGACGTTATTTTTACATGGAACGGCACAACCGCAGGCGTGCGCATCCCCAACGGCGACTGGATCAAGGATGACCGCAAGGGCTTGACGATTTGCGATGCGACATCCGCCGTATTCGCGATGGATATGCCGTGGGACAAGCTGGATGTCGTCACATGGTCGTGGCAAAAAGTTCTGGGCGGTGAAGCGGCACACGGCATGATTGCCTTATCACCCCGCGCCGTCGAGCGACTGGAAAGCTATACGCCGCCATGGCCCATGCCCAAATTGTTCCGCCTGACCAAGAATGGCAAGCTGTTTGAAGAACCCTTCAAGGGCAAAACAATTAACACACCCTCGATGCTGTGCATCGAAGACTGCCTTGACGCCCTGAACTGGGCCGAGGAAAAAGGTGGCCTGTCATTCCTGACGAAACGCAGCGGCGAAAACTTGAAAGCGGTCGAGCGCTGGGTTGCACAAACCGACTGGGCAGAATTCTTGCCAAAAACAATCGAAACGCGTTCCAGCACATCAATCTGTTTTAAAGTCGTCGACCCATGGCTTGCAACAATGGATGAAAACGACCAGACAAAAATCATCAAAGACGTTGAAAAACTGCTGGAAAAAGAAGGCGTCGCCTTTGAAGTCGCCAACCACCGCGATGCACCGCCGTCTTTTCGCATTTGGGGCGGCGCTACGATTGACGCGATGGACATCGCTTCGGTTCTGGAATGGATTGACTGGGGATACCAAACAATACGCGCCAAAGCGCAAGAGAAAGCGGCATAACAATGACGGCAAAACCCAAAGTCCTTATCAGCGATAAAATGAGCGCGCAAGCAGCAGAAGTTTTCGCCAGCCGTGGCGTTGACGTTATTGTTAAAACAGATATGACGCCTGACGAGCTGCGCGAAGCGATCAAGGAATATGACGGCCTTGCCATTCGTTCATCAACAAAAGTCACGCCGGACATTCTTATATCTGCTGCAGGCAAATTAAAGGTGATTGGCCGGGCGGGCATTGGCGTTGACAACGTGGACATTTCCGCCGCCACGCAAAACGGCGTTGTTGTCATGAATACCCCCTTTGGCAATTCAATCACCACGGCAGAGCACAGCGTTGCCATGCTGATGGCCTTGGCCCGTCAAATCCCGCAGGCCAACCAATCCACCCATGCGGGCAAATGGGAAAAATCTAAATTCATGGGGCAAGAGCTGTTTGGGAAAACGCTGGGTGTCATTGGCTGCGGCAATATTGGCGCGATTGTCGCCGACCGTGCCATTGGCTTGAAAATGAAGGTTGTCGCGTTTGACCCGTTCCTCTCCGCCGACCGCGCTATTGAAATCGGCGTTGAAAAAGTCGAGCTGGAAGACCTGTTGAAACGCGCAGACTTTATTACGCTGCACACACCCATGACCGATGGCACACGCGGTATTATCAATGCCGAAGCATTGGCAAAATGCAAAAAAGGCGTACGCATCATCAACTGCGCCCGTGGCGGACTGGTTGTAGAGGCTGATCTGAAAGCCGCCCTTGACAGTGGCCATGTCGCTGGCGCGGCGCTGGATGTATTTGAAGAAGAACCCGCCAAGGAAAATGCGCTGTTCGGACACGAAAACGTGATCTGCACGCCGCACCTTGGCGCGTCAACGGTCGAGGCACAGGAAAACGTGGCCCTGCAAGTCGCAGAGCAAATGGCGAACTTCCTGCTGCATGGCGCGGTATCAAACGCCATCAACATGCCCTCGGTCAGCGCGGAAGACGCGCCCAAGCTGCGCCCCTATATGAAGCTGGCAGAACAGCTCGGCAGCTTTGCGGGGCAACTGGTGGAAGGCAACGTGAAAGACATCCGTATCCAGTACGAAGGTGCTGTCGCATCTCTGAACATCAAGCCTTTAACGGCATTGGTACTGGCAGGGTTTTTGAAGCCGTCGATGGAGGGCGTCAATATCGTGAGCGCCCCCCTAAAGGCCAAAGAGCGCGGCATATCGTTAAGTGAAGTCACGCGAGAAAAGGCCGTGCGCTATCAAACATTGATCCGTATCAGCATCACAACGGACGCAGGCGAAAGCACAATTTCTGGTACAGTGATTGGCGATGACATGCCCCGCATTATCGAGATCGACGGCCTGCCGATGGAAACAACCGTGAATAAAAATATGCTCTATATCCTGAACCAGGACAAACCCGGCCTGATTGGCGCGGTCGGCACCATGCTGGGTAACGCTGGCATCAACATTGCCGACTTTACGCTGGGCCGTATCCCCGACAAAAACACGGCCATCGCCCTGATTACGACTGACGATCCTGTCAGCGGGAAACTGCTGGATGATATCGCCGGTATTGAACAGGTGGAACGGGTTGAGGGGCTGAGGTTTTAAAACACTCCTTATTTTAGCAGGCAAGAGCCGTGTCCCTGCGTAGGCAGGGCCCCATCTACATTCTACGTCTAGGCTCCTGCCTGCGCAGGAGCACGCGAATACCACAGATATCTACCCCAAACAAAAAAAACGCGCCCATAACAGGCGCGTTTTTTTGTAATGCAATGGCGTATTAGCTGCCCGGCGCAATAACCGGGGGCTTTTTCGTTTCACCGCCTGCAGGATTCACAGCTTTGATATAGTAATCTGTATCGGATATGCAAGCGCCTTTTTTCCAGACTTGTTTATATTCCAGCTCAACCCGCGCACCACTTTGGCGCGCATCTTCAAGCTTTTTCACAAGCGCAGAGTCTTCGCTTGGAAGAGAGAACTCAAATGAGTTGCTCATAACCGTCGAACCATCAGCCATTTTCACAGGTACCAGATTGTCTGTTGCCATCTGGCCTTCATATGTTTTGCAAAGAAAACCTTTTTTAGAAAATTTAGCAATCGTACCGGCGCGTGCGCCGCTGGAATATTCTGCCTCAATCGGCACCAAGCTGGCACCACCGACCAATGCAGCGCCCGCAAAAACAACGCCAAGCCCTAATTTACCTAGTTTCATTATCTATCTCCTCATTATTTATTTGATGTTCTACCGCCGAATCGACACATGTACCATAACATGACAAGAGTTTATGTCAATAAATATTGGGCATTCTATGCATAAAACCTGCCTTGAAAATTGCCCTTTTTATTTCAGGAAATTCAAATAAAATCATTTCTATGAACAACGGGTTCAAAATCGCCATTTTGGTTTTCATAATGCTGACCTTTACTGCCCCCGCATGGGCGAAAGGCAATGCGGAAAACATGCAGGCCGCAAAAATTCTGCTGACCAAATCAGACCGCACCATGTACCTGTTTAATGAAGATGGCGATGTTATCAAAAGATACAATGTTTCCCTTGGCAAAGACCCTGTCGGTCACAAGGTCCGCGAAGGCGATGGCCGCACGCCGGAGGGGCGCTATATCATCGACGCCCGTAACGAAAACAGCAAATACCACCTATCCTTGCGCATTTCATACCCCGCCAAACCTGACAAAGCGCGGGCGCGGCGTAAGGGCGTGAACCCCGGCGGGGATATTTTCATCCACGGCCTGCCCAACGGCAAGGAATGGATGACGTGGAAGTACAACAAGAAAAAAGACTGGACCGACGGCTGCATTGCTGTTTCAAATAACGAGATCAAGGAACTTTGGTCCATCGTGCCCGACGGCACGCCGATTTTGATTTTGCCTTGAAATTCTACCCCTCGCATGCCCCTGCGCAGGCAGGGGTCCACAAGACCTGGCAATCACAGAAAAAGATGGGTCCCTGCCTGCGCAGGGACACGTCCTCTTACTTATGCGTCTACTTATTTATACACCTACGGCTTCGGCGTATTGCAAATAATACGGCGTGCTTTTTCCGCGCGTTCCTGCTGGTCAATCTCGGTCACGAACTTGGCAAAGTCACGGCCAAATGCATTGAACTGGTTATCGTTGCTGACCCAATAACTGCTGGCCAAGCTGCTGTCATGGCTGCGCTCCACCCATTCGTTGCCGACCTTGGCATAGGCTGTCAGCGTTTCAGACGGCGGCAGTTTCGTACCATTATCATAGGCAGTTTGTACCAGCTTGATCTGCGTTTTCTCTGTGCCGACTTCAACGATAAAACTACGGCGCAGTTCGGCGTGTTTGCCGTGTTCTGCCTTGGGGTCACTGAACTGGCGGAATTCGTAATCCACCGTTTGTTCGGGGATCGCAACGGGAAAACCCGCCGCTTTCAGGTTATCAACCAAACCATCAATTTTCGCTTCGGTGTTGTCAAAAGCTGCCATCAATTCCTCACCTGCCCGCACAATAGGGCGCGCGCGCTCCACAAAATGATCGCTAACAGCTTTTTTAAGCTTTTCGCTGGTTTCCTTGTTCATTGCATAACCTCTGCTATAAAATTGTTTCCGTATTTTTTGTAAAGCGGCAATATAGCGTGGTCAAGCTGTTTTTAATTTTGGTTATGTGGAAAATTTGACTACACTGAAGCCGCAAACAAGGAGAGAGCCATGGCGCAACTCGCATCGCAAATATCTGCAGAGGCCACAGAATTTAAAGCCAATGCAGAAGCAATGGAAAAAACCGTTGCCGATTTCAAAGACAAGCTGGCCACAATTCGTCTTGGCGGTAATGAAAAATCACGCGAACGCCATACATCACGCGGCAAAATGCTGCCGCGTGACCGCGTGAATAACCTCCTTGATCCCGGATCGCCGTTTTTGGAATTTTCTTCATTCGCGGCTTATAACGTTTATGCCGATAACGTCCCCGCCGCCGGTATCATCACCGGCATTGGCCGCGTTGCAGGACGTGAATGCGTGATTGTTGCGAATGATGCGACAGTGAAGGGCGGCACATATTACCCTCTTACTGTCAAAAAACATTTGCGCGCACAGGAAATTGCCGCACAAAACAACCTGCCCTGCATTTATCTGGTCGACAGCGGCGGCGCGTTTTTGCCGTTGCAAGACGAAGTCTTTCCCGACAAAGAACACTTTGGCCGCATCTTTTACAATCAGGCCAATATGTCGGCGGCAGGCATTCCGCAAATTGCAGCGGTGATGGGGTCCTGCACCGCAGGCGGTGCCTATGTGCCCGCGATGTCGGATGAATCCGTGATTGTTAAAGAACAGGGCACCATCTTTCTGGGCGGCCCGCCGCTGGTGAAGGCCGCCACGGGCGAGGAAGTTTCCGCCGAAGACCTTGGCGGCGCAGATGTGCATTGCCGCCTGTCGGGCGTGACAGATCACTACGCGCAAAACGATGGCCACGCTCTTGCCATTGTGCGCGATATTGTCAAAAACCTGAACGGCCAGCGGCCACGCGTGCCGCACCTGCACGAAGCCAAGCCACCCAAGTATGATGCAAAAGATATCTATGGCATTATCCCGCAGGACAGCCGCAAGCCGTTTGACGTCCGCGAAATTATCGCCCGCATTGTCGACGACAGCGCATTTGACGAATTTAAAAAGCTTTACGGTGATACGCTGGTGTGCGGCTTTGCGTATTTGTTCGGCTATCCCGTCGGGATTATTGCGAACAACGGCATCCTCTTTTCTGAAAGCGCATTAAAAGGCGCGCACTTTGTGGAGCTGTGCTGCCAGCGCAACATCCCGCTGATCTTCCTGCAGAACATCACCGGGTTTATGGTGGGCCGCAAATACGAAAGCGGCGGCATTGCAAAAGACGGGGCCAAGCTGGTCCACGCTGTCTCCTGCGCAAAAGTACCCAAGCTGACGGTATTGATTGGCGGCTCATTTGGCGCCGGGAACTACGGCATGTGTGGCCGCGCCTTTAACCCCCGCTTTATGTGGAGCTGGCCCAACAGCCGCATTTCCGTGATGGGTGGCGAACAGGCGGCTAGCGTTCTCGCACAAGTCAAAAAAGATGCGATGGAAAAGAAAGGCGAAAAATGGGCGGCGAATGACGAAGAAGCCTTTAAAAAACCCATTCGCGAACAATACGAAACGCAAGGCCACCCCTATTACGCCTCGGCCCGTTTGTGGGATGACGGCATCATCGACCCCGCCGATACGCGCATGGTGCTGGGCCTGTCCCTCACCGCCGCGCTGAACGCGCCGATTGAGGAAACGAAGTTTGGCATATTCAGGATGTGATTTTTCTTTTAGAAAAGTCATCCCGCCGCAGGGCGGGATCCAGCGCGGCATAGCCGCAAATTTATAAATGGCGCCTTGCGCCACCAGACCCCGCCCTGCGGCGGGGTGGAGAAAGAGGAAAGATTCATGCGCTTAAAATACTGCGCCATCACCGGAGCCGACGACAATGTCGCCATCAACGACCTTGCTGCCATCGAAAAAGAATTCCCCTTTGTCGAATGGGCGATTTTGTGGATGCCTGAAAAAGCAGGCACACAGCGTTTCCCGACAGCGCAATGGATTGCGGATTTTAAACAGCAGTGTCCCGACAGCCACGCATCTCTCCACCTCTGCGGTAGCGCACTTGTCGATTTTGCGGAGGGGCGCAAGGTTGATGCTATGGCAGGTTTCAAACGTATCCAGCTTAACCTGAAATTCGACAATGCGGGGGAACGCATTGACCTTCAGGAACTCGCCGCGCAGGTCAAGGCGCATCCCAATGTAGAATTTATCCTGCAATACACCGAAGATAAAAAAGATACACTGCTGCCACTGTTCAAAGATATTCCCAATCATGCGCTGCTGTTTGATGCCTCCGCCGGTACGGGTATCAGCCCCGATAAATGGAGTGCGCCTGTCGAAGGCCATTTCTGCGGTTATGCGGGCGGACTTGGGCCGGAGAATATCGCCGAAAACCTGAAAATGATCGCCGCCGTCACCCCTGCCGATTACCTGACATGGATCGACATGGAATCAAAAGTACGCACGGACGACCAGTTTGACCTGACCAAGGTGCGACAGGTTTTGGAAAAGGCGAAAAAATATGCAGATACCTCCTTGAAAAACCTTAAAACATCCCCTGCGTCGTAATTTAATTTGACATAACGCAATGCCTACTGGTACAATGTCCGTTAAGGATATTTCCGGCAGGAACAGGCGCATGCACGATCACGACGATATACCTGAATATGACTGGCGAAATGATTTTTCTCGCCCGCGCTCAAACCTCATCACCACAACCATCGCAAATGCCATCGACTATGCCGACGAACTGCAAAGCGATGCGCTTGTAGATATCGATGGCATCAAGCTGCGTGTCAACGGCAACAGTGACGTTGAAAAATCTTTTGCCGAGCTTCAGGAGCGGAAAAAAGAACGCTACGAAGCTTATAAACACTCTCCGGAAGGAATCGCAGCAGCCGCAAGGGAAAAAGCTGAACTGGAAAAACGGCAAAAAGCCATAGAAGAATTTATCGGCCAGCCACTGGATGATGCCGTGCAGGCAGGCGCGAAAGAAACGCTGGAATGGCTGTTATCTTATGCAGACATGTCCAGCAATCAAGGCCTCAACAAACATACCGCCACCATACATGCAAAACTTGAAAGTGCCGGATATGCAATTGACGCGCATCACAATGACCCAAAAGTCGATACGGATAAGGAAACCTTTGCAAAATTCAGCATTGGGCAGATCATGGTTGACATAGCGGGTGGCTGCGGTGCTAATCCCCGCATGGTCAGGGATTTTATCCTCCAATACGAAAACATGGGACACATATTTGAAGACTATCACGGCCGTTTTCGCAATATTACTGCAGGGCTTTGCAGCGCTGTCAGTCTGGCGAGCGAAAAAGAACAGTCTGTAACGCTCATGTTCAACAACACAGCCATCTACGTTGATAAAAACACGGATATCAAGCGCGCTGAAAAGCGCTATTTGGCAGATACCAGCGTTTCGGCGCTGGATGAACGCCAGACCCCCGGCGGAAACGCTCCCAAAATCCGCCTTTTTTAACCGGATTAATATTTTTCCCACGGCCAAAATATAATATGATACAGCCACCAAAAAGGCAGTATCATGACAGACATAATCCAGACCCAAACCAGCAACAACATCACCACCATCACCCTGAACCGACCCGACGTGCACAATGCGTTTAACGAAGACGTCATTGCAGCGCTGACGACGGCTTTTGAAACGGCGGGGAACGACAAGAATGTGCGCGCCGTTGTGCTGCGCGGGAACGGAAAAAGCTTTTGCGCGGGTGGTGATTTAAACTGGATGCGTAAATCCGCCGATTACACGCGGGAACAAAATATCGAAGATGCGATGCAGCTTGGCCACCTCCTCCGCCTCATCTATACCCTGCCCAAAGTCACCATCGCACTGGTGCAAGGCAATGCTTTTGGTGGCGGCGTGGGGCTGACGGCCTGCTGCGATATCGCGATTGCCGAAGACACGGCGCGGTTTTCACTATCGGAAGTCCGCATTGGCTTGATCCCCTCCATCATCGCGCCCTATGTCATTGCATCAATTGGCGAGCGGCAATCGCGCCGCTATTTCATGACAGCGGAACGCTTTGGCGCGGACGAGGCAAAACGCATCGGCCTTGTCCATGAAACCGTTGCCGCAGGCGGGCTGGATGCTACATGTGACAACATCACCGCCGAAATACTACAGGGTGCGCCGGGCGCACAGGCACGCGGCAAAAAACTCCTCCTCGGCATCGCCAAAGCCGAAATATCCGACGATATCGTTCGCAAAACCGTCGAGGAAATCGCGGATGCGCGGGCGTCGGATGAAGGGAAGGAAGGGCTTTCGGCTTTTCTGGATAAAAAAGAACCTTCGTGGAGAAAACGATAAAGGCCGCATATGATTTCTTTCCGGGCACTTGAAACCAAAGACTTTCCTCTTTGGCACAACTGGCTGAACCAGCCGCATATGCGGGAATTTTTTCAGACAACCCCCATCAGCCTTGATGAAGTCGAGCGTAAATATGCGCCCAGAACAAAACCTGGCTGCCCTACCCGCTGCCTGCTTGCCGTTCTAGACGATACGCC
>JAPPOU010000098.1 GCA_028817795.1 Alphaproteobacteria bacterium | reverse complement strand
GCAGCGGTCGAAACCGCGGATTCTTCTCCGCCCTCGACGCCAACCAAATGCGCATCACCGCCGCTGCGCGGGCGACGGGTGATGGACAAGCGGCTGACCGCGCCGATAGAGGGTAAAGCCTCCCCCCGAAAGCCCAGCGATGCGATATGCACCAGATCATCATCCGGTAGTTTCGATGTGGCGTGGCGGTCAACGGCAACAGGTAGTTCCTCTGCCCCCATACCAATGCCATCGTCGGTGACAGACAGATACGTGGTGCCGCCATCGCGGATAAAAACCTCGATCCGCGATGCATCGGCATCAATGGCGTTTTCGACCAGTTCTTTGATCGCGGCGGCAGGGCGTTCAATAACCTCGCCCGCGGCAATCTGGTTGACCAGAACCTCTGGAAGATGACGTATAGTGTGCATAGGTTTTTATAGCGGATTTATGGCAGGCGGACAAAGGGGTTTGCGGGAAATTAGTTTTCATATTGATTAAGTTGGTGGTTTGTGGCAGGATAAAAGCATGAAAAGGTTTTACATCACAGGTGTTGCAGGCACCGGAAAATCCACGATTGGCCGGATGCTGCAGGCAGAAGGGGCTGCTGCCTTTGATATAGAGGACATACCGGGTCTTTGCATGTGGCAGAACAAAGAAACGGGTGAATTGACAGATCGCAACGATATTGGTGATCGTGATGCGGCTTTTCTGGCTGCGCATGACTGGGTTTGCGATGCAAAGGCACTGGAAAGCCATATGGGCAGCTATGCCAAAAGCCCGGTGATTGCCGTTGGCGTTGCTGCTAACCAGAAAGAATACCTGCATTTGTTTGACCAGGTTTTTCTTTTGCAGTGTAGCGATGATGTGATTGTGCAGCGTTTGAAAACGCGTAACACAAACGATTTTGGCAAAACGGAGGCAGAGCAGGAAAGTGTGTTAGGATGGCGTCCATATTTTGAAAAGGCTCTGCTGGAGCGTGGCGCTATTGCAGTGCCAAATGATTTAGGTTCAGTGAAAACCGTAAAGCGCTTGCTAGAGTTTTTATAACCTCTCCAGCCCTTTCACATCATCCATCTGCGCATCTTCAAAGTTGGCGCCGTTGACAAAGGCGCCGCTGAAATCTGCGCCGCGAAGGTCGGCATTTGTAAAGTCTGCTTTGGATAGGTCGGCATTGGTGAAAACGGCATCTGTGAGTTTTGCATCTGTAAAGATGGCATGGCGCATGGCGCAATCGCTAAAATTACAGGGGATTTGATATTCCGTTCCGTCGGCATTTTTGAATTTCAGCGGCATTAAATTTGCTTTGGACAGGTCCGCACGGTTAAACAGCCCGCCTGAAAAGTTCGACCCGCGCAGGTCGGCTGTCACCAGTAATGATTTTCTGAAATCGCATTTTTCCATGCGCGCGCTTTGCATTTCAATGCCGTTCAAAGTCATTTCAGCAAAGGTGGATGACGTGGCCTTTAACGCCGTCAGCTTTTTGTCGGAAAGGCCTTCAAAGTTGCGCATGTCAATGTTTTCCAGCACAAGCTGCCGCCCGTTTTTGCCGCCAGAGGTTAGCCAGTTCATGTGCATGATAATCAGCTCATCCAGTGTAAGCTCAAACTCTTCAATGTCTTCCCCGACCGTATCTCCGGTTAAAGTGAGGGAAAATTTGGTATCTGACGTTGTTTCTGTGCCCTCCATATTGGCCCCCACCATGGTGGCATGGGTCAGGTCGGCATCCCTGAGGTCTGCGCCCGACAGGTCGGCGTCTTTCATGTCGGCGGCCCGCAAAATAGCTTGTTTTAGGTTTGCCCCCTGCATTTGCGCGCCGGACAAGATGGTGTCGCTGAAATCTGTCGCGATAGCGGTGGCATTTTTAAGAACGGCATCCGACATATTGCTGCCGGTAAACTGCGTGCCCATGCCGTTTGACCCGTCAAAGGCTTCAGAAGCGGCGCGGGTTTTACGCTTTATCAGCGTTTTTCCTTCGCGCAGATCCGCACCTGTCAGGTCTGCTTTGGATAAATCGGCATCGCCGACATCCGCGCCGCGCATGTCGGCGCGGATCAGGCTGGTATTGGACAGGTTCGCGCCGGTAAAGTCACAGCCGAACAATGTGGAAGATTCAAAATTTGCGTTTGACAGGTTCGCGCCAGCCAATATGCAGCCTGTAAAATCTGATTGTGACAGGTTTTGCCCGGAAAAGGTAAGGTTGGACAGGTCTTTATCGCGCACGACAGCCCGCCGTCCGCCGGGCTTGGCGGTCAGGAACATGATATGCTTGCGGATAATGCCGTTCAGCTCCGCCTGCGAGATCGTTTCCAGTTCTTCCGTATTTCCGTCGTCCTGACTCATACGCTATACTCCACATGTCATGTTATATGATGCGTTTTGAAAAAGTATTAATATTTATTTCCATAAGTTAAAATCTGTTCAAAAAAGGTTATCCTTTTTTTAACGGGTTCTCCTATATCATGTACCGGGGGGAAGCATATGAAAGCTGAAGAGCTGGCAGACTTGATTAAAAGACATATTCCTGACGCCATTGTTTGTATAAATGATGTGCGTGGGGATGGTCGCTATTTTTCTGCGACTGTGACATCGGCGCAGTTTGCGGGTTTGTCACGTATTCAGCAGCATCAAAAAGTGCATCAGGCCTTGTCCCCTGTTATCGGCAACGATGACGGTCTGGCCCTGCAATTGACAACACGGGAGTCTTGAGGCGGTATGGATAGCGGCGTTTACGAACGTATCCGGCATGAAATATCAGAAAACGACGTTGTTCTGTACATGAAGGGCTCCGCCGTTTTTCCGCAGTGCGGGTTTTCTGCTGCCGTGGTGCAGCTTTTGGATAACATGGGCGTACGATACCGCGACGTTGATGTTTTGTCTGATCCGGGGTTGCGGCAGGGCGTGAAAGACTTCACAAACTGGCCGACCATTCCGCAGTTGTACGTCAAGGGCGAGTTTGTCGGCGGCTGCGATATCCTGCGGGAAATGTATGCCTGCGGTGAATTACAGGAATTACTGTCTGAAAAGGGGCTAATGAGCCCTGTGACAAACGCCGTTTAAAAAGAGCTTACTACATCCCAAGCTCAGAGCGTTTCACTTTTTTGACAGGGTCTTTGTCACTGGGGCACACGACGCCAAA